>NZ_JBMDJX010000001.1:0-421898 GCF_057809415.1 Chromobacterium sp. FG22
GCTTTGGCCGCGCTGAATGCCGCCGGCTACCAGCTGCTTGGGCGAGTGGCCGAGCAGTACGCCCAGCGCGCTTTCGGTCTGCTCCAGCGCGCTGGCGATCTGCGGCACCTTGGCGCGGGCGGAGGCCGCCTCGGCCTCGGCCTGCTGCTGGTCCAGTTCCGAGATCAAGCCGCCCTTGAAGCGCTTGGTCTGCAGCTTCAGCGATTCCTCGCGGCTTTGCAGCGTGCGCTTGGCGATGTCCAACTGGGCGTCGTAGGCGCGCAGCTGGAAATAGGTCTGTGCGGTTTGCGCGGCGATCGCCAGCTTCGAGCTGTCGCGGGCGAAGCGGCTGGCGGCGAAGTCGGCGCGGGCCGCTTCATTGCCGCGGCGCAGCTTGCCCCACAGGTCCAGTTCCCAAGACGCGGTGAGGTTGGCGTTGCGCACGTCGCTGACCAGCGGAGCGCCCGGCGTGCTTGTCGCGCTGGAAGCGCGGCCGCGTTGGTAGCCGGCGTTGGCGTTCAGCGCCGGCAGCAGCTGGGCGCGGGCGATACCGGCCTGGGCCGCGGCTTCGTCGACGCGGGCGGAGGCGGCGGCCAGGTCCTGGTTGTGTTCCAGGGCTTGGGCGATCAACTGATCCAGCACCGGATCGTTGAACTGCTTCCACCAGTCCAGGGCGATGGCCGGGTTCTGGGCCTGGGCGCTGTCCGGCAGCTCCAGTTTGGGGCGGCTGTAGTCGGGGCCGACCGCGCAAGCGGTCAGCGCCAGCGCCACCAATGAGGGAATCAGGGCGCGTTTAAGCATCGGCCTTGTCTCCTGCCTCGGCCGCGGGCTGAGGCTGTTTCGGTTTGCTGAACTTCATGATGAGCATGAAGAACATCGGGATGAAGAAGGTGGCGATGAAGGTGGCGGCCAACATGCCGCCCACCACGCCGGTGCCGATCGAGTGGCGGCTGGCGGAGCCGGCGCCGCTGGAGATGGCCAAGGGCATGCAACCCAGCACGAAGGCCAGCGAAGTCATCACGATGGGGCGGAAGCGCAGTTTGGCGGCCTCGATGGCGGCTTCGACCACGCTGAGGCCTTCTTCTTCCATTTGTTGGACGGCGAACTCCACGATCAGGATCGCGTTCTTGGCCGATAGGCCGATCAGCGTCACCAAGGCCACCTGGAAGTAGACGTCGTTGGCGAGGCCGCGCATCCAGTTGGCCATCAGCGCGCCGAACATGGCGAAAGGCACCGCCATCAGCACGCTGATAGGCAGGCTCCAGCGTTCGTACTGCGCCGCCAGGATCAGGAACACCATGATCATGCCGAAGCCGAACACCACGGCGGAAGAACCGCTGGTGGATTTCTCCTGGAAGGCGGAACCGGTCCACGCCAGGGTGTAGCCGTCGGGCAAGGTGTCCTTGGCCACGGCTTCCAGCACGTTCAACGCCTCGCCGGAGCTGAAGCCGGGCGCGGGACCGCCCACCAGCTTGGCCGCCGGGAAGATGTTGAAGCGCTCCAGGCTTTCCGGACCGGTGGTGTGCTTGATGGTCACCAGCGCCGTCAGCGGGATCATATTGCCGTCCTGCGAACGCACATAGATATTGCGCAGGTCTTCAACCCGGGTGCGGAAATCCGCCTCCGATTGCAGCTGCACGCGGAAGGTGCGGCCGAACTTGTTGAAGTCGTTGACGTACAGCGCGCCGAAGGTGCTCTGCATGGTGTCGAACACGGTGTTGACCGGCACGCCCAGGGACTTGGCCTTGGCCCGATCCAGCTTGACGTAGATCTGCGGCACGCTGGCGGAGAAGGTGGTTTGCACCCCTTTCAGTTCCGGGCGTTTGGCGGCCGCGGCCACCAGTTTCTTGGTGACTTCGCCCAGTTCCACGGAGCTGGCGCCGCCGCGGCTTTGCACATAGGCCTCGAAACCGCCGGTGTTGGACATGCCGGAGATCGGCGGCGGGTTGAAGGCCAGCACGATGCCGTCGGTGATGCCCATCATGCCCTTGGCGAAGGTGTCGCCCACCACGGCCTGAGACGACAGGTTGGGCGTTTTGCGCTCATCCCACGGTTTCAGGGTGATGAAGGACACGCCGGCGTTGGTCTTGTTGCCGCCGGTCAGGATGTCGAAGCCGGCGAAGCTCATCACGTCCTGGACCGCCGGGTTCTTGCTGGTCATCGCGTCCAGCTTGGTCATGGTGGCCGAGGTGCGCTGCATCGACGCGCCGTCCGGCAGGAAGGCGGCGGCGATGATGTAGCCCTGGTCCTCGTCCGGGGCCAGGCTGGACGGGATGATGCGGAACAGGCCGACGCAGATGGCGATCAGGCCGGCGAACAGCAGGATGCCCACCGCGCTGCGCTTGATCAGGAACACCACGCCGCGGGAATAACCCTGGGTCAGGCGATCGAACCAGTTGTTGAACCAGACGAAGAAGCGGGCCGGATGCTGATGGCCTTCCTTCAACAGCAGCGCGCACAGCGCCGGGGTCAGGGTCAGGGCCACCAGGCCGGAAATCGACACCGACACCGCGATGGTGATGGCGAACTGCTTGTACATCTGGCCGGCGATGCCGCCGAGGAAGGCCACCGGGATGAACACCGAGCACAGCACCAGCACGATGGCCACCAGCGCGCCGGACACTTCATCCATCGCCTTGAAGCTGGCTTGCAGCGGCGACAGCTTTTCCTGGGTCATCAGGCGTTCGACGTTTTCCAGCACCACGATGGCGTCGTCCACCACGATGCCGATGGCCAGCACCAGGCCGAACAGCGTCAGGGTGTTGATGGTGAAGCCGAAGGCGTACATGCCGGCGAAGGTGCCGATGATGGAGACGGGCACCGCCAGGCAGGGAATCAGGGTTGCGCGCCAGTTCTGCAGGAACAGGAACACCACCAGGAATACCAGCACCATGGCTTCGGCCAGCGTGGAGTACACCTCTTTGATCGACACTTCCACGAACTTGGTGGTGTCGTAAGGGATGGCGTAGTTCAGGCCTTTGGGGAAGCTCACCGCCAGTTTCTGCATCGTCTGTTCCACGGCTTGCGCGGTGGCCAGCTGGTTGGCGCCGGGCGCCAGGAAGATGCCGATCGGGATGGTGGGCCGGCCGTTGTGCGTGCCGGTGAAGTCATAGGACAAGGCGCCCAGTTCCACGCGCGCCACGTCTTTCAGCCGCACGGCGGAGCCGTCCGGGTTGGAGCGCACGATGATGTTCTCGAACTCTTCCGGTTCGGACAGGCGGCCCTGGGTGGTCACGGTGTAGGTGAAGTCCTGCTTGCCTTTGACCGGCTCCGCGCCCACCTTGCCGGCGGCGAACTGAGCGTTCTGCTCGCGGATGGCGGCGGCCACGTCGCTGGGCGTCAGCTTGAGCTGGGCCAGGCGATCGGGCTTCAGCCAGACGCGCATCGAGTAGTCCTGGCCGGCGAAGTTGATCACGTCGCCCACGCCCGGCACCCGCTTGAGCTCGTCCACCACGTTCAACAGCGCGTAGTTGCTGATGAACAGGGTGTCGTAGGTCTTGTCCGGCGAGAACAGCGAAATCACCTGCAGGAAGGCCGAGGATTTCTTGGTCACGTTGACGCCTTGCCGGCGGACTTCTTCCGGCAGCTGCGACAACACCGACTGCACGCGGTTGTTGACGTTGATGGTGGCCTGGTCGGCGTCGGTGCCGATCTTGAAGGTCACGCTCAACGACAGCTTGCCGCTGGAGGAGCTGGTGGACTGCACATAGAGCATGTCGTCCACGCCGTTGATCGCCTGTTCCAGCGGCGAAGCGACGGTGTTGGCGATCACCTCGGCGGAGGCGCCCGGGTAGCTCGCGCTCACCGAGATCATCGGCGGCACGATTTCCGGGTACTGCTCAATGGGCAATGCCTTGAGGGCGGCCAAGCCGGCCAGCGTGATCACGATGGAGATCACGCTGGCGAAGATGGGCCGCCTGATGAAAAAGGCGGAAAACATGAATGGTTACCCCTTTGCCTTATTGTTTGGGCGCGGCGGCGGGCGCGCTGGCGTCGGCCTTGAACGGATGCGGCTTCACATCGGCGCCCGGGCGCAGCTTGATGATGTTGTCCACCACCACTTTGTCGCCGGCTTTCAGGCCGCTTTCCACCAATACGTTCAGACCCACGTCCTGGGACACGGTGATGGGACGCGGCTGCACCTTGTTGTCGGCGCCGACGACCCAGACCATCTTGCCCTGCTGCGAGGTCAGCACCGCGCGTTGCGGCACGGCGATGGCGTTGCTGCGTTGGGCGCCTTGCAGGATCACGCGCACGAACTGGCCGGGCAGAATGCTGCCGTCCGGGTTGGCGAAGGTGGCCCGCGAACGGATGGTGCCGGTGCTGGCGTCCACCAAGCTGTCGGTGAAGTTCAAGCGGCCGCTCTTGCCGTAGGTGGAGCCGTCGGTCAGCTTCAGCTGCACGTTGAAGTGGCCGTTGGAGGCCAGCTTCAGTTGGCCGGAGTCCTGCATCTTGCGCAGATTCATCATGTCGCTGTCGGACATGCTGAAGTTGACGTAGACCGGGTCCAGCTGGGACACCTTGGTCAGCAGGCTGCCGTCGGCGCTGGTGGACACCAGGCTGCCTTCGGAACGGGTTTCCTGGCTGGTCATGCCGGAAATCGGCGCGGTGACGCGGGCGTAGCCAAGATTGATCTTGGCCTGCTGCACCTGGGCCTGGGCGGCGGCGACGGAAGCCTTGGCGGCTTCATAAGCGCTGACCGCGTCGTCGCGGTCTTTCTGGCTGACCGCGTTCTCTTTGAACAGCGGGCTGATGCGGTCGAAGTCCTGCTTGGTGCGCACCAGCTGAGCCTGTTGCACTTGCAGATTGCCCTGGGCCTGGTCCAGCGTCGCCTTCAACGGCTCCGGATCGATCTGGAACAACAAGTCGCCCTGTTTGACCGGCTTGCCTTCGGTATAGGCGCGCTTGAGCAGAATGCCGCCCACACGGGCGCGTACTTCCACTTCTCGCGAGCCCGCCGCCTGGCCGACGAATTCGAAGGAGACCGGCACATCGCTAGGGGTGATTTCAATCACGCCTACCGGCACCGGCGGCATGGCGCCGGCGTGCTGGTCGTTTTTTTGACCGCAGGCCATCAGGCTGGCGGCCAGAGCGGTGAGCAACAGCCAGTGCCCGCCTTTCTGGGCGAAGGTGTTTCCTTGCATCTTCATGGGATGTCCTCAGGAATGTGGGGGTATGAGTGTTATAAGTAAAAGGTACTGCAATTTTTCTTTGATAGTGGGAATTGATCGATCTTGAGTCGCGACATTTTACATACATGCGTGTACGTATGTAAAATGCTTCCAGCGACGCATTGTGTTATGGTGCGGGCTTCCGACAGACCCCTTTGATCAGCGATACGTTCAACATGGCACGCAAAACCCGGGAAGAAGCCGAACAAACGCGGCATCTGCTGCTGGATACGGCGGAGCAGCTTTTTAGCGAGAAGGGTGTCTCTAAAACGACACTGGCAGACATCGCCAGCGCGGCGGGATTGACGCGCGGCGCGGTGTATTGGCATTTCCAGAACAAGCTGGACTTGTACCGGGCGATGCTGGACAGGATGGGCGGGCAGTTTGATGACATCTGCGAGCAATTGTTGAGAACGGCACACTCGAGTCCGGCTCTGGCCTTGTGGAACCATAGCCACCGGCTGCTGACCATGATTGGGGAGAACCAACAGGTTCGTCGTATATTACTCATTCTGTTTATGCGTAGCGAGCATGTCGGCGAACTGGCTCCCATTCACGACGAGTGTGTTGCGCATATGCAAGAAACCCGCGAGCAATTGACCCTGGTGGTGCAGATGGCGGTGGATGCCGGCCAGACCTTGCCCTACGTGACACCGGAGACGGTGGCCGAGGTGTTGCAGTCCATGCATCACGGCCTGATCAACCGCTGGCTGGCGGACGGCAGCCAGACCAATCTGGGCGAGAATGCCACGCAACTGTTGCAATATGTCTACCGTGGAATATTCCTGCCGGAAGTGATGGAAGAACTCTCCCCCTCAAGCGTAGCCCAGCGCTATAATTGACCTTTTTTGTCAAACCATTAGCGCCGTTGGCGGCTTCAGCCGCGCGGCGTTGTCGGTGTTACCTCTCTCATGCCCCAGGCTATTGAAATTCAGGCGGTGAGCAAGCGCTATGGCCAGCTGCAGGCGCTGGACCAGGTCAGCTTCACCGTTGCCCCCGGCGAATTCTTCGCCCTGCTCGGCCCCAACGGGGCCGGCAAGACCACGCTGATTTCCGCGATGGCAGGTTTGTCGCGGCCGGACAGCGGCAGCATCCGCATCATGGGCCACGACGTGGTCGGCGATTTCCGCGCCGCGCGCAAGGCGCTGGGCGTGGTGCCGCAGGAACTGGTGTTCGATCCCTTTCTGTCGGTGCGGGAAACGCTGCGCTTCCAGTCCGGCTACTTCGGCCTGGGCCGCAACGACGACTGGATCGACGAGTTGCTGTTCAAGCTGGGTTTGGCGGACAAGGCGCACAGCAATATGCGCGCCCTGTCCGGCGGCATGAAGCGCCGGGTGATGGTGGCCCAGGCGCTGGTGCACCGCCCGCCGGTCATCGTGTTGGACGAGCCCACCGCCGGCGTGGACGTGGAGCTGCGCCAGAGTCTGTGGGTGTTCGTGCAGGAACTGAACCGCGCCGGCCACACCATTGTGCTGACCACTCATTATCTGGAGGAGGCCGAGGCCTTGTGCTCGCGCATCGCCATGCTGAAGAAGGGCCGGCTGGTGGCGCTGGAGAACAAGGACAAGCTGCTGGCGCACAGCGCGCGCCGCGAAGTGGCCTTGCTGCTGTCCGGCGATTTGCCGGCGGCCTTGCTGCCTTTGAAGCTGCGCGACGAGGACCGCCGCGTGGTGTTGCAGCTGGAGCACCTGGGCCAACTGGAAGCGGTGCTGACCGCGCTGCGCGAAGCGGCGGTGGAAGTGCGTGAACTGAACGTGGTGGAGACGGATCTGGAAAGCGTGTTCGTCAAGATGATGAATGGAGGGCCGCAGCCATGACCGGCTTCATGACCCTGTTCAAGAAAGAGCTGGTGCGCTTCTGGAAGGTGGCGTTCCAGACCGTGGCCGCGCCGGTGTTGACCGCGTTGATGTATCAACTGATCTTCGCCCATGTGTTGTCGCGCCATGTCGAGGCCTATCCGGGCATCAGCTACACCGCCTTCCTGATTCCGGGCCTGGCGATGATGTCGATGGCGCAGAACGCCTTCGCCAACAGCTCCAGCAGCCTGATCCAGTCCAAGATCACCGGCAACATCGTGTTCCTGCTGCTGCCGCCGCTGACCGCGCTGGAATTCTTCGGCGCCTATCTGCTGGCCTCCGTCGTGCGCGGCCTGGCCGTCGGCGCCGGGGTCTTGCTGATCACCGGCTGGTTCGGCCTGCCGCTGCCGGCTCAGCCGCTGTGGGCGCTGACCTTTGCCGTGCTGGGCTGCGGCGTGCTGGGCGCGCTGGGCATCCTGGCCGGCATCTGGGCGGAAAAGTTCGATCAACTGGCCGCCTTCCAGAACTTTCTGATCATGCCGCTGACTTTCCTGTCAGGCGTGTTCTATTCGATCAACAGCCTGCCGCCGTTCTGGTACGCCGCGTCTCATCTCAACCCGGTGTTCTACATGATAGACGGCTTCCGCTACGGCTTCTTCGGCCAGGCCGACGTCAGCCCCTGGCTGTCGGCCGGCGTGGTGGGCGGCAGCTTCGCCGTCTTGTCGGGCCTGACGCTCTGGCTGATCAAATCTGGCTATAAACTGCGCCATTGAGCGCATCCACGGGATTTCTCATGATTACTCCGCAACAAGTCAAACAGTACATCGAGGCCGGCCTGGTCTGTACCCATCTGGAAGTGGAAGGCGACGGCCACCACTTCTACGCCACCATCGTGTCGGCGGCTTTCGAGGGCAAGCGCCTGATCGACCGCCACCGCCTGGTCAAGGAGGTGATCGCCACCCGCTTGGCCAGCAATGAAATTCACGCTCTGTCCATCGTCAAGGCCGCCACGCCGGACGAATGGCAAAAACTGCAAGGCTGATCCGTCATGGATAAATTGAAAATCATCGGCAACGGTCCGATCAACGGCGAGATCCGCGTTTCCGGCGCCAAGAACGCCGCCCTGCCCATTCTGTGCGCCAGTCTGTTGACCGGCGACACCATGCGCTTCACCAATGTGCCGATGTTGCGCGACATCGCCACCACCCAGAAGCTGCTGCAAGGCATGGGGGTGCGGGTGATGACGGACAATGTGCACGAGATGGAAATCACCGCCGGCCATCTGGACAGCCTGGTGGCGCCGTACGATCTGGTGAAGACCATGCGCGCGTCCATCCTGGTGCTGGGCCCGACGCTGGCGCGCTTCGGCGAGGCCACGGTGTCCCTGCCGGGCGGCTGCGCCATCGGCAGCCGGCCGGTGGATCAGCACATCAAGGGCCTGGTGGCGATGGGCGCCGAGGTCAGCATCGAGCACGGCTACGTCAAGGCCAAGGCCCGCCGCCTGCGCGGCGCGCGCATCATCATGGATATGGTGACCGTGGGCGGCACCGAGAACCTGTTGATGGCGGCGACGCTGGCCGAGGGCACCACCGTGCTGGAAAACGCCGCGCGCGAACCGGAAGTGACCGATCTGGCCAACTGTCTGGTGGCCATGGGCGCCAAGATAGGCGGCATCGGCACGGACCGGCTGGTGATCGAGGGCGTGGAGCGTCTGCACGGCGCCGATTACGCGGTGATGCCGGATCGCATCGAGGCGGGCACCTTCCTGGTGGCCGGCGCGATGACGCGCGGCCACATCGTGCTGCGCAACGCCGCGCCCAAGAGCATGGAAGCGGTGCTGGACAAGCTGGCCGAAACCGGCGCGGTGGTGGAGTGCGGCGACGACTGGATCTCGCTGGACATGAAGCGCCGTCCGCAGGCGGTGAACTTCCGCACCTTGCCTTACCCGGCTTTCCCCACCGACATGCAGGCCCAGCTGATGACGCTGAACTGCGTGGCCGAGGGCGCCGGCGTGGTGACTGAAACCATTTTCGAAAACCGCTTCATGCACGTGCCCGAGCTGAACCGCATGGGCGCCAATATCGAAGTGGAAGGCAACACCGCCATCATCAAGGGCGTGGAGAAGCTGTCCGGCGCCACGGTGATGGCCACCGATCTGCGCGCGTCGGCCAGCCTGGTGATCGCCGGCCTGGTGGCCGAGGGCGAGACCATCGTCGATCGCATCTACCACCTGGACCGCGGCTACGAGCATATCGAGAAGAAGCTGGGCGCGGTGGGCGCGCTGATCGAACGGATCAGTTAAGCGTAAGCTTTGCCCCGGCAATGAAAAACGCCACGGCTCAGGCCGTGGCGTTTTGTTTTTAAGCGCGGGATTTACGCTTTCTTGACGAATTCGGACTTCAGGCTCATCGCGCCGATGCCGTCGATCTTGCAATCGATGTCGTGGTCGCCGTCGACCAGGCGGATGTTCTTCACCTTGGTGCCCACTTTCACCACCAGGGAGGAGCCTTTGACTTTCAGATCCTTGATCACGGTGACGCTGTCGCCGTCCTGCAGCACATTGCCGTTGGCGTCCTTGATCACGCGGGCCTCTTCGGACGGCGCGGCCTGCTCGTTCCATTCGTGCGCGCACTCCGGGCAGACATACATCGCGCCATCCTGATAGGTGTATTCGGATTTGCATTGCGGACAGGCTGGCAGATTGCTCATGGCGTTTCCTGTTGATAAGTAAAAAGGAAGGCCGCCGGCCAGTGGCCGGCGGCGGAGAGAGTGGGTTTACTGCGCGGCGGAGGCCGCTGTCTTGTCGCCGGGCGCCGTCGCGGCGGGCGAGTCGACCAGTTCATCCAGGCTGAAGGTGTCCGCCGGCTGGGTGGGGTTGGGCAGGCCCAGCTGCTGCGCGCGCAGCTGCATATAAGCGTCGCGGGTGTAGCTGTACGGATCCAGCGCCGCGGTGCTGAGCATGGCTTCCACGCCCAGGTAGCGGGCGCGGGTGTTCACGCCGTACAGGCCGTAGAAGCCCACCGCCTGCCAGGTGGTGTCGTAGAACATTTTTTCCGGGCCCGGGCCGGCCAGCGAGGCGGTCAGGCCGGCGCCGTCGCGCACGGTGGAGGGGCCGAAGAAGGGCAGCACCAGATAGTTGCTGTCGTGCCAGCCCCAGGCGGCGAAGGTGTCGCCCAGCGTGGTCTTGTTGTTCTTCAGGCCGGCCTGGCTGGCGATGTCGATCAGGCCGAACAGGCCGAAGCCGGTGTTCATCGCCACTCGCATCACGTCGTTCAGCGCTTTTTCCGGCTCGGCGCGCAAGGCGTTGGACAGCGCGCTGTAGACGTCTTTGAGATTGTCGAAGAAATTGCTGACGCCGGTGCGCACCGGCGACGGCGTGACGGCCTTGTAGCCCTCGGCCACCGGCTTGATCACGTAGCGGTCGGCGGTGTCGTTGACCTGGTACATGGCGCGGTTATAGGGCTCGAAGCGGTCGTAAGGCACCGTCGGGTTGCTGGCGCAGCCGGCCAGCAGCAGCGAGAGCGCCAGGCCGGTCAGCGCGGGTTTCAGGGACGACATAAATCCTCTCCGCATATCAATCCGCCGCCGGGGCGGACAGCAGCTCCGCCAGCGAGTAAAGGTCCAGCAAGGCGCTGAGCCCGCTCGGCCAGTTTTCCAGCGACAGGGCGTGGCCGGCGGCGTCGGCGGCGCGGCGCGCGCCGAGCAGCAGGGCCAGCGCGGCCGAGTCGGCGCCGGTCACGCCGGACAGATCCAGGCGCAAGGGCGCTTCGCCGGCGAGCTTGGCCAGCGGCGCGGCGAAGGGGCCGCAGCTGTCCATGTTCAGTTGGCCGCTGAGCCGGGCCTGGCCGGGGGCGGTGCGTTCCAGCATCAGGCGTTGCCCTTGGCGGGCGCGGCGGCGGCCGGCGCCGCGTTCTTGTTCTGCAGCAGCTTGATCAGACCGTCCACGCCGCTTTTGCGCACTTCTTCGTTGAAGGAGTTGCGATAGACGGTGACCAGGCTGGCGCCTTCCACGCTAACGTTATAGATCTTCCAGCCTTGCGCGCCCTTGTTCAGCGAATAATCCACCGCCACCGGGTTGGCGTTGCCCGGCAGGGTCACCGTGGTTTTCACGGTGGCGTCGCGGTCGCCGTTGCTCATCAGCGGGTTGGACTTGACGTCGACCTGGGCGGTCTTGAAGCGGGTCATGGTCGCGGAATAGGTGCGCACCAGCAGGGTCTGGAATTGCTGGGTCAGTTGCGCGCGCTGTTCGGCGCTGGCCTGACGCCAGCCCAGGCCCACGGCCAGCGCGGTCATGCGCGGGAAGTCGAACATCGGCACCGCCACCGCTTCCGCCTGCAGGCGGATTTGCTTGGTGTTCTTGCCGTTGTCCTGTTTCAGCACTTCCAGCACCTGGCGGGAAGCGTCCTTGATCACGTCGGTGGGGGTGTCGCCGGCGGCTTGGGCCGCGGCGGACAGGCCGAACAGCAGACAGCAGAATGCGAGCAGTTTTTTCATCTTTTTTCCAATCGATTGCGAGTGAGCCGGCGGCGCGGGCAGCGCGCCGGCCGGCAGTGTGTTGCGGGGTGCCCCGTCTTTGTGCCGCGCTATTTGTCAGCGCTCTTGTTGCTATCGGTAAAGCCTGTCATGAACTTGCCGATCAATTGTTCCAGCACCATGGCCGAGGAGGTGATGGTGATGGTGCCGCCCGGGGCCAGATTGGTTTCCGAGCCGCCTTGCAGCATGCCGATATATTGTTCGCCCAGCAGGCCGGCGGTCAGGATGGACGCGCTGGCGTCGTCGCTGATCTGATAGGTCTTGTCAATATTCAGAGTCACGCGGGCGCGATAAGTTTTCGGGTTGAGCCGGATGTCGGCCACGCGTCCGATCACCACGCCGGCTTCCTTGACCGGCGCTTTGACCTTCAGTCCGCCGACGTTGTCGAAGTCGGCGTAGAGCACATAGGTCTGGTTGGCGCTTTGCGGGACCAGATTGGCCACTTTCAGCGACAGAAAGGTGACGGCGGCAATGCCCAGCGCCACGAAAATGCCTACCCACAAGTCAATAGTAGAGCGTTTCATTCGGGTTTTTCCTAGAACATGAAGGCGGTCAGGATGAAATCCAGCGCCAGGATGACCAATGCGGAGGTGACCACGGTCCGGGTGGTGGCGGCAGACACGCCGCTGGCCGTCGGAGTGGCGTCATAGCCTTCGAACACGGCGATCAGGGTGACGGCGACGCCGAAGCACAGGCTCTTGATCAGTCCGTTGACCACATCGAAATGCAGATCGACGTTGGCCTGCATCTGCGACCAGAAGGTGCCGACGTCCAGGCCTATCATCACCACGCCCACCAGGTAGCCGCCGAAGATGCCGACCACGTTGAACAGCGCGGCCAGGATGGGCATGGAGATCACGCCGGCCCAGAAGCGCGGCGCCACGACGCGGGCGATCGGATCGACCGCCATCACGCTCATCGCGTCCAGTTGCTCCGTGGTTTTCATCAGGCCGATTTCGGCCGTCATCGCGCTGCCGGCGCGGCTGGCGAACAAGAGCGCGGCCAGCACCGGGCCCAATTCGCGCAGCAGGGCCAGCGCCACCACCGCGCCCAGCGCGTCGGAGGAGCCGAATTTGGCGAGGGTGCTGTAGCCCTGCAGGCCCAGCACCATGCCGACGAAGAGGCCGGACACCAGGATGATGATCAAGGACATCACGCCGGCGAAGTAGACCTCGCGTATGGTCAGCTGCGGCCGCAGCAGGCTTTGGCCGCTGCCCCGCAGGATAGCCACCAGAAAGCGGCAGGCGAAGCCCAGCCGCCAGACGGCGTTGATGGCGAGATGGCCTAGTCTGCGCAAGGGCGCGGCGATCAGGTCAAGCATGGCGGCCTCCGTTGAGTCCCAGGTCGTCGGCGAGCGAGCGCTCCGCCGGATAGGCGTAATGCACCGGGCCGTCGGCCTCGCCCCAGATGAATTGGTGCACCCATGGCGAATCCGAATTGCGCACCTGGTCCGGCGTGCCCTGGGCGACGATTTCGCCGCCTGCGACGAAGAGCACGTGGTCCACGATCTCCAGCGATTTGTGCACGTCGTGGGTGACCATCACCGCGGTGGTGCCCAGCGCGTGGTTGAGCTTCTTGATTAGGTGGGCGATCACGCCCAGCGAGATCGGGTCCAGGCCGGTGAAGGGTTCGTCGTACAGCATCAGCTGCGGGTCCAGCGCGATGGCGCGCGCCAGCGCCACCCGGCGCGCCATGCCGCCGGACAGTTCGGCCGGCATCAGCTGCTGGGTGCCGCGCAGGCCGACCGCTTCCAGCTTCATGGTCACCAGGTCGCGGATCATGCTGTCCGGCAGCTTGGTGTGCTCGCGAATGGGAAAGGCGACGTTGTCGAACACCGACAGATCGGTGAACAGCGCGCCGAACTGGAACAACATGCCCATGCGGCGGCGGTGTTGATAAAGTTCGGCGGCGCTCATTTTGGCGACGCTTTTGCCGTCCACCAGCACCTCGCCGCTTTGCGGCCGGTTCTGGCCCGAGATCAGCCGCAGCAGCGTGGTCTTGCCACTGCCGCTGCCGCCCATGACGGCCACCAGCTTGCCGCGCGGAATCGCGAGGTTGAGGTTTTTCAGAATGGGCCGCTCGCCATAGGCGAAGCTGACGTTTCTGAACTCGATGAAATTGTCAGAAGACACAAGTTTTCCAGATAGCATGCGTGAAGCCGCGGACGGCTTCGGTTGAAACGGCGGACCCGGAGCGGTGCGATGGCGGGCCGTTCAGGCAAAGCGGCTCTTGAAGCCCGTCGCCCAAGCCCTGGCGTTGCGCCTTGGCTGGCGGCGCTTCGCGGCCTGGGCTGAGCGGTGCTTGGAGAGCGGCCGCTTTTTTGCCGATTCTTTTCGAACTGGAGATTTTATAGACTTGTCGTGGACTAGCCAAATTTCAACAGCATTCGCGATGCAAATATGCTGCATTGCAATGCGGCCGGAGACGCCGAGAGGCGACGACGGAGGGGAGAAAAGGCGAACGGAGGGCGAGCCGACCGTCCGCCCGAGCCGGCGGACGGCGGGGCCTTACACGCCGCGCAGCAGCTCGTTGATGCTGGTCTTGCTGCGAGTCTGAGCGTCCACTTTCTTGACGATCACCGCGCAGTACAGGCTGTGGCTGCCGTCCTTGCTGGGCAGGTTGCCGGACACCACCACCGAGCCCGGCGGCACGCGACCGTAGCTGACTTCGCCGGTTTCGCGGTCGTAGATCTTGGTGGACTGGCCGATGTAGACGCCCATGGAGATCACCGAGCCTTCGCCTACGATCACGCCTTCGACGATTTCCGAACGCGCGCCGATGAAGCAGTTGTCTTCGATGATGGTGGGGTTGGCCTGCAGCGGTTCCAGCACGCCGCCGATGCCGACGCCGCCGGACAGGTGAACGTTCTTGCCGATCTGGGCGCAGGAGCCGACGGTGGCCCAGGTGTCCACCATCGCGCCTTCGTCGACGTAGGCGCCGATATTGACGTAGGACGGCATCAGCACGGTGTTCTTGGCGATGAAGCTGCCCTTGCGCGCCACCGCGCCCGGCACCACGCGGAAACCGGCTTCCTGGAAGCGGGCCGGGTTCCAGTCGGCGAACTTGGTGTCGACCTTGTCGAAGTAGCGGTTGACGCCGTCGTCGGAGATTTCATTGTCGCGGATGCGGAAAGACAGCAGCACCGCCTTCTTCACCCACTGGTTCACCACCCAGTCGGCGCCCTGTTTTTCCGCCACGCGCAGGCGGCCGGCGTCCAGCTCGGCGATCACCTGGCCGATGGCGGCCTTCAGTTCGGCGGAGACGGTGGCGGGCGTGATCTCGGCGCGCTTCTCAAACGCTTCTTCGATCAGGGTCTGGATCGGATGCATGGTGTTCAGTCCTTTGGCAATGTGGATGGAAGTCGTCATTCAATTCGCTTTCAAGCGGCCGCGCCGGAGGCGGGCCGCGTGGATTCAGGGGGTCTGGCGCTGCCGGCGCTCGGCGAAGGCGACGATGCGCTCGACGCCGGCCACGCATTCCTCCAGCGTGGCCACCAGCGCGACGCGGACATAGCCGGCGCCGGGGTTGACGCCGTGGGCCTCGCGCGCCAGGTAGCTGCCGGGCAGCACGGTGACGTGTTCTTCGGCGAACAGCGCCTTGGCGAAGTCTACATCATTCCCGTCCGGCACCTTGGCCCACAGGTAGAAACCGGCGTCCGGGCGGCGCACTTCCAGCCCCATCGCCAGCCGCGGGGTGACCGCGTCGAACTTGGCGATGTATTGCGCCCGGTTGGACTCGACGTGATCCTCGTCGTTCCAGGCCGCCACGCTGGCCGCCTGTATCGTCAGGCTCATCGCGCTGCCGTGGTAGGTGCGGTAGAGCAGGAATTTCGCCAGGAGCGCCGCGTCGCCGGCGACGAAGCCCGAGCGCATGCCCGGCACATTGGAGCGCTTGGACAGGCTGGTGAACATCAGCAGCCGCTCAAAGCCGCGTCCCAGCTTGCTCGCCGCCTCCAGCCCGCCCAGCGGCGGCCGGCCGAAGTGGATTTCGGAATAGCACTCGTCGCTGGCGATGACGAAGCCGTAGCGGTCGGACAGCTGAAACAGGGTTTCCCAATCGGCCAGCGACATCACCGCGCCGGTGGGGTTGCCGGGGCTGCACACGATCACCAGCTGGGTGCGTGCCCACACCGATTCCGGCACCTGGCTCCAGTCCGGCTGGAAGCGCTGTTCGGCCAGGCAGTTGACATAGTGGGGCTCGGCGCCGGCCAACAGTGCCGCGCCTTCGTAAATCTGGTAAAAAGGATTCGGGGATATCACTACCGGCGCCGGCTCCGCGCTTGCGTCGATCACCGTCTGCACAAAAGCAAACAAGGCTTCACGGCTGCCGTTGACCGGCAGTATCTCGCTTTGCGCATCCAGGTTCAGGTCATAACGCCGCCGCATCCAGGCGGCGCAGGCCTGGCGCAGCGCTTCGCTGCCCAGCGTGGCCGGGTATTGCGACAAGCCGCCCAGATTGGCTATCAGCGCCTGTTCCACCAGCGCCGGCGTCGGGTGCTTGGGTTCGCCTATCGACAGGTTGATGTGCGCCTTGTCCGCGGGTGGCGTCGTGCCGGCGAGCAGGGCGCGCAGGCGTTGA
Source organism: Chromobacterium sp. FG22 (assembly GCF_057809415.1). Lineage (NCBI taxonomy): Bacteria > Pseudomonadati > Pseudomonadota > Betaproteobacteria > Neisseriales > Chromobacteriaceae > Chromobacterium > Chromobacterium sp. FG22. The sequence goes on from NZ_JBMDJX010000001.1 coordinate 16,058, forward strand.
AACGGATAGGGCTGCAATTGGGCCAGGCGAGGGTTCACGGGTATCTCCAGGAAAGCGGGCGCAAGCAAACGAACAGCGAACATCTTAAGAACAGCAATGACACCTGTAAAACAAAAGTTTCTGGCCACCACCGGCATTCTGACCACCGCGCTGGTGTGGGGGCTGATGTGGTATCCCTTCCGCAGCCTCAATCAAAGCGGAGTCAGCGTGGCGATGACCTCGCTGGTGGTCTATCTGGTGGCCATCACCCTGGGCGTGATCACCTTTTTCGACGTCTACCGCCGCCAGTTCCGGCTGCAGCCGGTGTTGCTGGTGCTGACCGCGGTGTTCGGCTGGTGCAACTACAGCTATACCTGGGCCGTGTCCGAGGGACAAGTGATGCGGGTCTTGCTGCTGTTCTACCTGTCGCCGCTGTGGACGGTGTTCCTGTCGCGGCTGATCCTGAAGGAGCGCCTGACCCGCAGCGGCTGGCTGGTGGTGGCCCTGTCGCTGCTCGGCTGCTTCATCTTCATCTATCGTCCCGGCCTGTTCGCCGGGGAGCTGCCGCTCAGCCATCGCTACGAATGGCTGGCCTTGTCCGGCGGCATGGCCTTCGCGCTGGGTAATGTGATCAGCCGCGGCGCCCAGTCCATTCCGGTGCCGGTCAAATCGGCGTCGATCTGGTTCGGCGTGGCGTCCATCGGCGCGATCAAGCTGGCGCTGGCCGGGCAGCTGGGCGGCATTTTGCAGATACCGCCGCAAAGCTGGCTGGTGCTGGGCATCCTGGGCGTCACCTTGCTGTGCACCAGCGTGATATCGCAGCACGGCGTGTCCATTCTGCCGGCGACGCAGACGATGACGTTGATGCTGATGGAGTTGTTGTTCGCGGCGGCGTCGGCCTATTTGCTGGCCGGCGAGGCGATGACGCCGCGCGAATGGGCGGGCGGCGCCTTGATCGCCAGCGCCAGCCTGTTGTCCGGACGCATGACCAGGAAGCCGGGGACGGCGCAATTGAAACAGGAGGCAGCATGATTACGATCAGACCGATGAACGACGACGATTTCGAGCGTTTCTGGCCGGTGTTCCACGCGGTGGTGGCGGCCAGGGAAACCTACGCCTTCGATCCGGAGATGACGCGGGAGCAGGCGCGCGAGCTGTGGTTGCGGCTGCCTTTGCACACGCTGGTGGCGGAGGAGGACGGCGCGCTGCTGGGCTCGTATTTTCTCAAGCCCAACGCCGCCGGACCGGGCGGCCATGTCTGCAACTGCGGCTATATGGTGGCCGAGGCGGCGCGCGGCAAGGGCGTGGCGCGGCTGATGTGCGAACATTCGCAGCAATTGGCGCGCGACAGCGGCTTCCTGGCGATGCAGTTCAATTCCGTGGTGGCCAGCAACGAGGTGGCGGTGGCCTTGTGGCGCAAGCTGGGCTACGAGCAGGTGGGGCGTTTGCCGCGCGCCTATCGTCACGCGCGGCTGGGTCTGGTGGACTGTCTGGTGATGTACAAATGGCTGGGCGACGCCGCGCCGGACATGCCGGAACCGGCGCCGCTGATCGGCCGCAAGAATATCGAGGCGACGGTGTCGCGTCGCAAGGGCCACCGCTAGCGCCTGTTCCAAGCCTGTTGCGCATCGGCGGGATAATGAGATACAGGGTGTTGAAACCGCTTCGAAATGCTCATGCGCCACGTGCGCATTCCGCTTTCTCAGCGGTTTTCGCCTGGTCTCGCCTTAGCTCGCGAGACTTTGAACCGCTTCTAAACCGCCGCCGGCTCAATAATGCGGCGGAACCTCGTCGCGCAGGCTGAGGCCGGACGCGGCGTCGTCCGGCTGGGCCTGACGGAATTGCTGGTAGAGCAGACGCATCTGCTGTTGCAGCAACTCCATGTCTTTTTGCTGGCGCGCCACGGTGGCGTTCAGCGCGTCCAATAGTTCGTCCTGGAAGGCGAGCTTCACTTCCATTTCGGCCAGGCGGGCATCGATTTGATCATCCATGCCGGCCATTCTACAACACCATGGCCGCGATCCAGCCGGCCGCCAGCACAGGCAGGTTGTAGTGCAGGAAGGTGGGCAGCACGGTGTCGCGGATATGGTCGTGCTGGCCGTCCACGTTCAGGCCCGAAGTCGGGCCCAGCGTGGAGTCAGAAGCCGGCGAGCCGGCGTCGCCCAGCGCGCCGGCGGTGCCGATGATGGCCACGGTGGCCAGCGGCGAGAAGCCCAGGTGCATGCACAGGGGCACGTAGATGGCGGTGAGAATGGGCACGGTGGAGAAGGACGAGCCTATGCCCAGGGTCACCACCAGGCCCACCAGCAGCATGGCGAAGGCGGCCACGCCCTGATTGCCGGCGAACAGGCCGGCGCTGGCGGTCACCAGCGCGCCCACCTGGCCGGTGGCCTTCAGCACTTCCGCGAAGCCCTGGGCGGTGATCATGGTGAAGCCTATCATCGCCATCATCTTCATGCCTTCGTTGAACAGACCGTCCGCGTCCTTCCATTTCACCACGCCGGTGGCGAGGAAGAGCAGAAAGCCCGCCAGCGCGCCCATGATCATCGAATCGGTATACAGCTGCACCGCGAAGGCCAGCGTGATCGCCAGCAGCGCGGTGGCCAGCGATTTGCGGCTGACCTTGGCGCGGGTGCGTTCGGCGTTTTCTATCTTGCCCAGCGCGTACTGGCGCGGTTTGCGGTAGCTGACCAGCACCGCCCACAGCAGGCCGGCCAGCATGCCCAGCGCCGGTATCGCCATCGCGTGCATCACATTGACGCCGCGCACGTCCATGCCGGATTTGGCGATGTTGCCGAGCAGGATCTGCTTCAGAAAGATATCGCCGAAGCCCACCGGGAACACCATATAGGGCGTGACCAGGCCGAAGGTGATCACGCAGGCGACCAGGCGGCGGTCCAGGTGCAGCCGCGCCATCACATAGAGCAGCGGCGGCACCAGCAGCGGGATGAAGGCGATGTGGATGGGAACCAGGTTCTGACTGGCGACGCTGACCAGGGCCAGCAACAGGATCAAGGCCCATTTCAGTTTGCCTTGCGCGCCGCCTCGTTCCAGCCGCTTGATCGCCAGATCCGCCATCGCGTGGGGCAGGCCGGATTTGGCGATGGCAAGAGCGAAGGCGCCCAGCAGGGCGTAGGACAAGGCCACCGCGGCGCCGCCGGTGATGCCGTTGTTGAAGGCTTCCAGCGTGCGGGACAGGGACAGGCCGCCGCTAAGGCCGCCGATCAAGGCGCCGAGCAGCAGGCTGATGACGACGTGGGTGCGCAAGAGCGCCAGCCCGAGCATGACGATGACGGCCAGAAGAACTGCGTTCATTTGTATATACAGATCAATAGGTTGGGCGGATAGGCCGAGGGCGCGCAGCGTAGCGGGTTTCGGTTTTTCTGTCGATAGTTTTGCTGGCAAGGACGGGGGGAGGGGCGCGAGATGAGGCCAGCCGCGGCGGCGGGGGCGGCGTCTTGTTTTACCTAGAGATTTCAAAGGTTTGCCGAGTCGTCGTCGCGGAGGATGACGCGATGGGATCGCGGCGGCATTTATATATTTATTGGAAATAAAAAACTAATTTTATATATCTTTACTGCGCCATTACATCGGCTTAGAGTGAGGGCATGTCAAGGCGGCGTGCCGCGCCGCGCGAGAAGGAGGTGGCTGATGAACGCTCTGCTGATAGGCGCGGACAGCTTGGGGAATATTCCGGCGGTTCTGCAAAGCTACGATATCCGGATTTCCCGCCACATCTGCGGGCGCAACGTCGCGCATCAGCGCAAGGCGCCGCTGCCGGGCAAGCCGGATCTGTTGATCCTGCTCACCGATTTCCTGGGACACAATGTGATGCGCAATTACCGGGACAGCGCCCACGCGCTGGGCATTCCGGTGGTGGCCTGCCGCCGATCCGCCACCGCGGTGGAGCGGCGTTTGCAATATGAGGGCTGGAGGAAGCTGCCATGATTTTTTCAGGCAATGAAAATTGGTTGGACAGCCTGGCGCGCGCCGAGGGCTCGGCGCTGCCGCTGCGCGAGGATTCCGTCACGGTGGAATGGGCCGGATTGGCGCCGCCGCCCTTGCCGCCGCCCTTGGCGGCCCAGGCCTCGCCGCCGGCTTGATCCGCCAGCGTCCGTCTATTCGCGATGGTAGGGGTGGTTGTTGAGAATGGAATAGGCGCGGTAGATCTGCTCGGCCAACATCACCCGGACCATGCCGTGCGGCAGCGTCATCGCGGACAGTTGCAGCAGCACGTCGGCGCGTTGTTTCAGTTCCGCGGCCAGGCCGTCGGCGCCGCCGATGATGAAGGCCACATCGTCGCCGCCGGCCATCCATTCCTTCAGGCCTTCGGCCAGCCGCACCGAGGTCCAGTTCTTGCCGCGCTCGTCCATCACCACCAGCCGCGCGCGCGGCGGAAGGGCGGCGAGCAGCCGCTCGTGTTCGGCGGCGATGCCTTTTTCGGCGGTGACGCCGCCGCCGCGTTTCTCCGGCTTGATTTCCTTCAGTTCCAGCGTGATGTCGCGGCCAAAGCGCTTGGCGTAATCGCCGTAGGCTTCGTCGACCCAGCGCGGCATCTTGGTGCCGACGGCGAGAATAGTGATTTTCATCGTGTATGAGCCAGGGAGTAAAACGCAAACGGGGACTTGCGTCCCCGTTCTTGATGGCGGCTTAGCGCAGCCGGATCAGGTCGCCGACCACGGACGGCCGCCGGCCGGCAGGAAGCTGGGCTTCTGACCGCCCCACAGCGCTTCGATGTCGTAGTAGTCGCGCACCGCGGGCAGCATCACGTGCACCACCACGTCGCCGGCGTCCACCAGCACCCATTCGCCGCTTTCGTGGCCTTCGCTGCCGACGATGTCCACGCCGGCTTCCTTCAGCTTCACGTGCACGCTGTTGGCCAGCGCCTTGACCTGGCGGTTGGAGTCGCCGGTGGCCACGATCATGCACTGGAACAGCGAGGTCAGCTTGCTGGTGTCCAGTTCGATGATGTCCTTGCCCTTGACGTCTTCCAGGGCTTCGATCGCCAGCTTGGCAATGTCTTGCACTTCCATAATGTCCTTTTCCTATGCGGGGTCCGCGTCGGCCAGAGCCGGCGCAAAGCGGCCGCAAAATGGCGGGCGGGCCGGCGCGCGCAAGCGGCCGGCAGACCCGCCGTATTGCTTTTAAAGTGAATCGCTGCCGGCCGTCTGCTGACGGCCTGGCGGAAAGTGGCCGGACACGGCGGCTACACTGTCTGGTATAGCCGGTGTTGGCGGATATAGGCCAGCACCGCGGGCGGCAGCACATCGTCCACCGCGTCGCCGCGCGCCAGGCGCTGGCGGATGTCGGTGGCCGCGATGTCCACCGGCGGCAAGGCCAAGGGGCGGATTGTACCGGATGCGGTTCGATTTGAAAAATCAGAGACTTGCCGGGCGCGCCACAAGGGCCGCACCGGCGCGGGCAGCGAGGCGGGATCGAAGCCGGGGCGCAAGGCTACGGCCAGGTTGGCGAAACGCAACAGTTCGTCCCAGCGCTTCCAGGTGTGCAGCGCGGCCAGCGAGTCGCCGCCGATCAAAAACCACAATTCGGCGGCGGGGCCCAGCTCGGCGCGCAGTTCTTCCAGGGTGTCTATGGTGTAGGCCGCGCCGGGGCGGCGCACTTCGCGTTCGTCCACCGTCAGCCGCGGATGATCCGCCGCCGCCAGCTCCGCCATGGCGAGGCGCTGGGCCGGCGCGGCGTACGGGCCGTGGCTGCGATGATAGGGCCGGCCGGCCGGAATCAGCCTGACCTCGTCCAGCGCCAGCTCCGCGGCGAAGGCGTCGGCCATGCGCAGGTGGGCGTTGTGGATGGGGTCGAAGGTGCCGCCGAACAGGCCCAGACGCACCGGCTTACTCCGGTGCGTCGTCGTTCTGGTAGCCGTCGACGATGACTTCCAGCCGGCCGGTGGACGGATGGATCACCATGCCGTGCACCGGAACGTCCTTGGGCATCAGCGGATGGTTGCGGATGGTGTGCACGGTGTGGCGCACGCTGTCGGACACGTTGTCGAAGCCCTTCAGCCAGCCGTCCAGGTCGATGCCGGCCGCGCGCAGCGTGGCGATGGTGTCTTCCGACACGCCGCGTTCCATCGCATGGTCCAGCACGCGCTGCGGATCGACCGCGCGCATGCCGCAGTCGCGGTGAGCGACCACGCAGATCTCGTCGGCGCGCAGTTCGTATACGGCCATGATCAGGCTGCGCATCACCGAACCCCACGGGTGGGTGATCAGCGCGCCGGCGTTCTTGATCAGCTTGGCGTCGCCGTTCTTCAGGCCCATGGCCTTGGGCAGCAGTTCCACCAGCCGGGCGTCCATACAGGCCAGGACGGCCAGGCCTTTGCCGGGGAATTTGTCGGTCTTGAACTGCTCGTATTCGCGGTTTTCCACGAAGTGGCGGTTGTGTTCGAGCAGAGCGCTTAATCTATCCATGATGGCAATCTCCTACTGAGAGTCTGTTCATGAGCGTTCTGGCGCGGAGACGCAAAAGGATCATGGACAGGCTCTGACGCTGCGTTGGGTCGTTTAGAGAAAATACTCGGTTGCGGGCGCATCCTACCACTGTTGTTCCGGCCGGTCTTGTGTTTTCGCAAACCAGGGATTTCCCTGACTACAGCAGGGAATTTCGATGAACTCCAGACAATGGCGGCGAATGGGCGCTGGCGCGCCGCATCGAGCGGGCTACGTTCACCAACGCGACAGATGGTCCTCGGTCACGCCGAGCAAGTCGTCGACCACATGGACGGCGCCGTCGTCCGGGTCGCGGATCTGGCCGTTGAAGCGGCCGATAGGCTGCACATAGCGGCTGGCGGCGATCAGCAGATTCTTGTCTTCGCGGCGTGCCCCCTCCGGGGCGAAGCTCAGGTCCAGCAAGCCGTTGTCGCTGCGCATGCGCCAGCCCAGCAGCGGATCCTCCGGCTGGTAGTCGAAGCGCACCGGCCCCAGCCGGATCAGTTTGCCGCGCAGCCAGGCGGCGTTCTCGGTGTCGCCCATATAGCCTTGCTGCAGATTGAAGCCCAGTTCCAGCGAATGCGCGCTGGCCCAGCGCCAGCGGGTTTCCCGCGCCAGCAGGCCGTTGGAATAGTCGAGCGCCGCCACCGCGCCGTCCAGCGAGTAGCGCTGGTCCTGGCAGTCGGCGAAGCCGCTGATCCTGAGGCCGCCGCTTTTATGGGTGGAGTGGGCCAGCCAGTTGGCCGGCGCGATCACCGCCAGCACCGGCGGCATGTCCGTCAATTGAATGTGCGCGGCCAGCTTCAACTGCGGCGAGTCCACCGCCAGTTCCAGCCGCTCGCCGTCGCGGCGGAAGCTCAGCCGGCAGCGGCCGGCCTGGAAGGCGGCGTCGCCGAAGGCGCGGTCCTCGATTCGCGTGGACAGGCCGGGCAGGCCGTTGGCGCTGGCGGCGGCGATGACTTCGCCGCTCTTGCGGTCGAACAGATAGGCGAAGGCGGTGCCGGTCCAGCCAACGTCGACGATGGCGACGCCGATGAAAAAGGCCGGGTGGGCGATGGCCGCGTATTGCCAGCGCTTGTGATGCAGCCGGCGCGTCAGTCTTTGGTAAGGCGTGGTTTTCAGCGCGCGCCAGTCCAGCCGCTCGATGATGCCCTGGTACACGCCGAAGGCGGGAATGCCGCGCTCGTGCACCAGTTGCCTGGGGGCGGGCGGGAGGAGGGTGGAGGCCATGGCGGTGCTGGGCCGGGCCGGCGCCGCGGCTGGAAATAGGTTCATGGCCTTGAGTCTACAACAGTTTTTCCCGGCGCGATGGTGACTGATAGGCCATGTGGCGACGGGCGGACAGTGTGGCGCGGCGGTAACAGTTAGTTGATTTACATTATATTATAAAACATAATGTTTGCGACGCCGGATCGCGGCGGCGGGAGAACGAAATATGGATTTGAACATGCTGCGCGCCAATGCCGGCCGCGCTGCCTTATTGTTGAAGGGCCTGGCCAACGAGGACAGGCTGCTGCTGCTGTGTCAGCTGGTGGACGGCGAGAAATCGGTGTCGGAGCTGGAGCGTCTGACCGGCATCCGTCAGCCCTCCTTGTCGCAGCAGTTGGGCGTATTGCGCAATGAGGGCCTGGTGGCGACGCGGCGCGAAGGCAAATGGGTGTATTACAGCGTGGCCAGCGCCGACGCCCTGGCCTTGCTGAACGCCTTGCACGCGCTGTTCTGCGCCGACCAGCCGGCAGGGGCGGCGTGATGGCCGTGGATTGGGCGGCGTTCACGCCGTGGTCCGCCCTGTCGGGCGGGGTGTTGATAGGCGCGGCGGCGGGCTGGCTGGCTCTGTCGCACGGCCGCGTCGCCGGCATCAGCGGCATGGTGGCCGGCCTGCTGGGACGGCGGGTGGACTGGCGCGCGCGCTTGGCCTTTCTGCTGGGCCTGACGGCCGCGCCGGCGCTGTGGTGGCTGGCGGCGGGCGAATTGCCCGTCGTCAAGATCGAGGCCGGCGGCATGCGCTTGCTGGCCGCCGGCTTGCTGGTGGGCCTCGGTGCGGGCCTGGGCTCCGGCTGCACCAGCGGCCACGGCGTTTGCGGGCTGGCGCGCATGTCGCCGCGCTCCTTGGCGGCGACGGCGGCCTTTATGTTCGCCGGCTTCGTGGCGGTGGCCGTGTTCAGACATTGGGGGGCGTGAAGATGGCGGCGGAGTGGAAGCGCTTATTGTCGATGGCGGGCGCGGGCCTGTTGTTCGGCCTGGGACTGTTGCTGTCCGGCATGGCCAATCCGGCCAAGGTGCTGGCCTTTCTGGATCTGGGCGGCGTTTGGGACCCCAGCCTGGCGTTGGTGATGGCTGGCGCCGTCGTCGCGGCCTGGCCGGCTTTCCGTCTGGCCGAGCGCCGCCCGCGCGCGTTCTTGGGCGAGCCGGCGTCTTGGCCGGTCAAGACGCCGCTGACGCGCCGGCTGATAGGCGGCAGCCTCTTGTTCGGCATTGGCTGGGGCCTGGCCGGCATCTGTCCGGGGCCGGCCTTGTTGCTGGGCGGCATGTTGTCGCCGCAGAGCGCTTGGTTTTTGCCGGCGATGGCGGCCGGCCTGTGGCTGGCCGGACGACTGGAGCGGCGCGGATGAGGCTCTGGCTGCCTGCCTGGCTGCGCGGCTACCGGCGCGCCTACTTGCCGGGCGATCTGGGCGCGGGCCTGGTGGTGACCCTGCTGTTGGCGCCGCAAGGGCTGGCTTACGCGCTGGTGGCCGGCTTGCCGGCGCAGGCGGGTTTGTACGCCAGCATCGCGCCCTTGCTGATTTACGCGCTGGCCGGCCGCAGCCACGCGCAGTCGGTGGGACCGATGGCGATGACTTCCTTATTGGTGGCGGCCACGCTGTCGCGGCTGGCCGAGCCGGGTTCGGGAGATTATCTGGCGCTGGCCATCGGCCTGGCGCTGTTGTCCGGCGCGATGCTGGCGGCGCTGGGCCTGCTGAGGCTGGGCTTCGTCGCCGATCTCTTGTCCGAGCCGGTGCTGGCGGCCTTCACTTCGGCGTCGGCCTTGCTGATCGTGTTGTCGCAGCTGGGGCCCTTGCTGGGCGTGCAGGCCGGCGGCGCGTCCTTGCCGCAGCTGCTGGCCGGGCTGTGGCGAGCGGCCGAAGGGTTCAATTCCGCCGCGCTCTTGCTCGGCGCTCCGGCCTTGGCCTTGCTGCTGCTGGCGCGTTGGCTGGGCGAACCGCTGCTGCGCCGCTGCGGCCTGAGCGCGCCGGCGCGGCAATTATGGCTGCGGCTGGCGCCGCTATTGGCGGTGCTGCTGGGCATGGGGCTGGTGGCCGGCCTGGATTTGCGCTCCGCCTTGCCGGTGGTGGGCGAGATCCCGCCGGGCCTGCCGGCGCCGACCTGGCCGGGGCTGAGCCTGGAGCAGTGGTCGCAGCTGGCCTTGCCGGCCTTTTTCATCGCGCTGATCAATTACGTGCAGAGCCTGGCGGTGGCCCAGGCGCTGGCGCAGCGCCGCGGCGACGAGGTGGATCCGGACCGGGAGCTGTTGGCGCTGGGCCTGTGCAATATCGGCGCCGGCCTGTCCGGCGGCTTCCCGGTCACCGGCGGGCTGACCCGCTCCATGGTCAACGCCGAGGCCGGGGCCCAGACTCAACTGGCCTCGGTGATCGCCGCCCTGGGCCTCATGCTGCTGGCCGGCTTCGCCGCCGCGGCGCTGGCCTTGCTGCCGCTATCGGTATTGGCGGCGATGATCATCGCCTCGGTCAGCGCCATGATACGTTTCGACAGCCTGCGCCTGGCCTGGCGCGTCGATCGCGCCGATGCGGCGGCGTTCGCGCTGACCTTTGTTCTGGTGCTGTGGCTGGGGGTGGACTCCGGCATCGTCGCCGGCGTGCTGATGTCGCTGGCGGCCATGTTGTGGCGCAGCAGCCGGCCGCATATCGCCGAACTGGGCCGGCTGCCGGGCAGTCATCATTTCCGCAATCGGCTGCGTTTCGCGGTGGAGCGCCTGCCCGGCGCGCTGTTTCTGCGCGTGGACGAAAGCCTGTTCTTCGGCAACGCCCGCCAGGTGCGCGGCGAGACGCTGCGCCGGCTGGCCGCCCAGGCCGGAAGCACGCGATTGGTGCTGATCATGAGCGCGGTCAATCGCGTGGATACCAGCGCCTTGCTGATGCTGGCGCGGCTGGACGCGGAGCTGGCGGCGCGCGGCGTGACGCTGCACCTGGCCGAGATCAAGGGGCCGGTGGCGCAGCGGATGGAGGGCGGCGGTCTGTTGGCCGGTTTCAACGGCCGCGTGCACTTGAGCGCGCAAGCGGCGTGGGAGGCGCTGACCGCGCCGCGGCGGGACGGCGGGGACGCTCATACTCTTTGACAGTTGATGTTGCGCCGCCTCATGCAACTTGTGGGCGAACCTGGCTATCATAGCCGGATGACCAAACAGACCCTGCTGGCCGGCGTGCTGGCGCTGAGCTTGTTGCACCCGTCCGTCAGCTATGCCGATTTGCCCGATCTGGGCGAGGTGTCGGACGCCTCGCTGACGCTGGCGGATGAAAACCGCATCGGCCGCCAGGCCTGGCGCGCCATGCTGGAGGCGGGAGACATCGTCGACGATCAGGAGGTCAACGATTACCTCAACGATATCGGCGGCCGGCTCTCCAGCGGCGTCAAGCTGCCCGGCGTCGGTTTCACCTATTTCTGCGTCAACGACAGCGGCATCAACGCCTTCGCCATGCCCGGCGGCTATATCGGCATCAATATCGGACTGCTGCTGGCGACCCAGAGCGAAGGCGAGCTCGCCTCGGTGCTGGGGCATGAAACCGCCCACGTCGCCCAGCGCCACATCGCGCGGATGAAGGCGGCCAGCAGCGCCACCAGCCCCTTGCTGTTGTTGGGCACCATCATCGCCGCCGCGCTGGCGGCCAAGGCCGGCAGCGGCCAGGGCGCGATGGGCGTGGTGTCCGCCGGCATGGGGCTGTCGATTTCCAACCAACTGGCGTTTTCGCGCGATTTCGAACGCGAAGCCGACCGCGTCGGCATGCAATACATGAGCCAGGCCGGCTTCGACGTGCGCAGCATGCCGGCTTTCTTTCAGCGGCTGCAGCTGAACGAGCGTTACAGCGACAACGCGGCGCTGGCCTTCCTGCGCACCCACCCGGTGACGCTGGAGCGCATCAGCGAAGCGGAAAACCGAGCGCTGGACTACCCGGTGAAGATGCGCGCCGACAGCGTCGACTACCTGCTGGTGCGCGAGAAACTGCGCGCCGCGACGCTGACGCCGGACGAAGGGGAGCGCTATTACGAGGCGGCGCTGGACCGCGGCCTGTACCTGAACGAGGGCGCGCAGTGGTATGGTCTGGCCCAGGTCAAGCTGCGTCAGCGCGATATCGCCGGCGCGCGCCAGGCGCTGGCCAAGGCGCGGACCAAGCTGCCGGACCACCCGATGCTGCGGGGCCTGGACGTGGCGATAGAGCGCGAACGCAAGGACTGGCCGGCCGCCCGCAACGCGGCGCGCGCCGGGCTGGCCCGTTTTCCGCAGAGCCTGTCGCTGCAGTTGCTGGACATCGACGTCGCCATCGCCAGCGGCGACAGCCTGGGCGCGCTGGCCCTGATCAAGACTCAGCTGAACCGCCATCCGGACAATCCGGGGCTGTATCGGCGCCAGGCCAGCTTGTACGCCGACCGCGACCCGCTGCGTTACCACGCGGCCTTGGGCAACGCCTTCTATCATGAACAGCGCTACCAGCCGGCGATGGAGCAGTTCCAACTGGCCGGCAAGGCCAAGGGCGACGATTTCTACCTGCGCTCCTCAATCGAAGCGCGCATCCGCGAACTGGACCGGCTCGTCCGGGACGAGAGAAAGAAGTAAGCGCGCAACTGAAACGAATGTTTCAATTTGCGACAGTAAATCGCAAAAAAACAACATGGTGCGGCGCAATAACCGCTGTTTTCCGCCCCGAAACAAGCGTTAGTACGCTTGACCTATTCCTTTGTGAAAGCCGGAAGACGTACACTTGCTCAAGATACGGCGCTCTTTTCGCAAATGAACATTTTTATTTGCGATTGCGTTCGTTTATAATCTGAAGCTAATAAATAGGTTCGAATTCGAGCCGATTGCAATAACGCGGGGCCGCGCAGTGCTACATACGGCCCCCGATCCACCTTGCTGTGAGGACCAGAGATGGCTGCAACTTTCCCTGACGATATCGATCCGTTGGAAACCCAGGAATGGACTGAAGCGCTGGAGTCGGTGCTGGATGCCGAAGGCCCGGAACGCGCGCATTACCTGTTGGAGAAACTGGTCGAGCGCACCCGCCGCCGCGGCGCCCATCTGCCGTTTGACGCCACCACCGCATACCAGAACAGCATTCCGCTCGGCAAAGAAGTGAAGTCGCCGGGCAACCACGAGATGGAGCATCGCATCCGCTCGATCAACCGCTGGAACGCCGCCGCTTTGGTGCTGCGCGCCGGCAAGAAGGATCTGGAGCTGGGCGGCCACATCGCCTCCTTCCAATCCTCCGCCACCCTGTACGACGTGGGCTTCAACCACTTCTGGCGCGCCCAGAACGATGAGCAAGACGGCGATCTGATCTACTTCCAAGGCCACATTTCCCCGGGCGTGTACGCACGCGCCTTCATGGAAGGCCGCCTGTCCGCCGAGCAGCTGGACAGCTTCCGCCAGGAAGTGGACGGCAACGGCCTGTCCTCCTATCCGCACCCGTGGCTGATGAAGGACTTCTGGCAGTTCCCGACCGTATCGATGGGTCTGGGCCCCTTGATGGCCATCTACCAAGCCCGCTTCCTCAAGTACCTGGAAAGCCGCGGTCTGGCCAAGACCCACGGCCGCAAAGTCTGGTGTTTCTGCGGCGATGGCGAGATGGACGAGCCGGAATCCCTGGGCGCCATCTCCATGGCCGCCCGCGAAGGCCTGGACAACCTGATCTTCGTGGTCAACTGCAACCTGCAGCGTCTGGACGGCCCGGTGCGCGGCAATGGCAAGATTATCCAGGAGCTGGAAGGCGACTTCCGCGGTTCCGGCTGGAACGTGCTGAAAGTGATCTGGGGCTCGCGTTGGGACCCGCTGCTGGCGATGGACAGCAAGGGCCTGCTGAAGAAGCGCATGGACGAGTGCGTGGACGGCGACTACCAGACCTTCAAATCCAAGGACGGCGCTTACGTTCGCGAACACTTCTTCGGCAAGTACCCGGAGCTGCGCGAAATGGTCGCCAATATGTCCGACGACGAGATCTGGGCGCTGAACCGCGGCGGCCATGACCCGCACAAGGTGTACGCCGCCTACCACGAGGCGTCCAACAGCGCCAACGGCCGTCCGACCGTGATCCTGGCCAAGACCATCAAGGGTTACGGCATGGGCGCGTCCGGCGAAGCCAAGAACATCGCGCACCAGGCCAAGAAAATGGATCTGGATTCGCTGCGCAAATTCCGCGACCGCTTCGGCATTCCGGTGTCCGACGAGGACTTGGCGAACGTGCCGTACTACCTGCCGGCCGAAGACAGCCCGGAAATGAAGTACATGCGCGAACGCCGCGCCGAGCTGGGCGGCTACCTGCCGGCCCGCAAGCCGGTGACCACCGCGCTGCAAACGCCGGAACTGTCCGTATTCGACGCGCAGCTGCAAGCGTCCGGCGACCGCGAGTTCTCCACCACCATGGCCTTCGTCCGCATGCTGGGCACCATCATGAAGGACAAGAACATCGGCCAGCGCGTAGTGCCCATCGTGCCGGACGAGTCCCGCACCTTCGGCATGGAAGGCATGTTCCGCCAGTACGGCATCTGGTCCACCCAGGGTCAGAACTACGTGCCGCAGGATCATGACCAGCTGATGTTCTACAAGGAATCCAAGGACGGCCAGATCCTGCAGGAGGGCATCAACGAGCCGGGCGCGATGGCCGACTGGATCGCCGCGGCGACCAGCTACGCCAACAGCAGCCAGCAGATGATTCCGTTCTACATCTACTACTCGATGTTCGGCTTCCAGCGCATCGGCGACCTGGCCTGGGCCGCTGGCGACATGCGCGCCCGCGGCTTCCTGCTGGGCGGCACCGCCGGCCGCACCACGCTGAACGGCGAAGGCCTGCAGCACGAAGACGGCCACAGCCACATCCAGGCCGGCCTGATCCCGAACTGCATCAGCTACGACCCGACCTTCGCCTACGAACTGGCGGTGATCGTACAGGACGGTCTGCGCCGCATGTACGCGGAGCAGGAAGACGTCTTCTACTACCTGACCCTGATGAACGAAAACTACGTTCACCCGGCGATGCCGGCGGGCGCGGAAGAGGGCATCCTGAAAGGCATGTATCTGCTGCAGGACGGCGGCGACGCCCAGGTGAAAGTGCAGCTGATGGGCTCCGGCACCATTCTGCGCGAAGTGATGGCCGCGGCCGATCTGCTGAAGGCCGACTTCGGCATCGGCGCCGACATCTGGAGCGTGACCTCCTTCAACCAGCTGCGCCGCGACGGCATGGAAGCCGAGCGTCACAACCTGCTGAACCCGACCGCCGAAGCGCGGGCCTCCTACGTGGCCCAGCAGTTGTCCGGCCGTCAGGGTCCGGTGGTGGCCGCGACCGACTACATCCGCAACTACGCCGACCAGATCCGCGAATACGTTCCGGGCCGTTACGTGGTGCTGGGCACCGACGGCTTCGGCCGTTCCGACAGCCGCGCCAACCTGCGTTCCTTCTTCGAGGTGGATCGCTACCACGTGGCGCTGGCGGCCTTGTCCGCACTGGCGCGCGACGGCAAGATCGAAGCGTCCAAGGTGGCCGAGGCGATCGCCAAGTACGGCATCAAGACCGACAAGCTGCCTAGCTGGAAGGTGTAATCGCAGAGCGGAAGCCCCGGTTCAGGCCGGGGTCTTCCGCCTTTGCATGGCAAGCGAATCTGTAGCGGATATCCGGCGGCAAGCCCCGACAGGGGCTTCCGCCTTACGAATGGAAAGCTCATGAGCAATCTGATCGAATTGAAAGTGCCCGACATCGGCGGTCACAGCAATGTAGACATCATCGAAGTATTCATCGTCCCGGGCCAGACCGTGTCCGTGGACGATTCCCTGATCACGCTGGAAACCGACAAGGCCACCATGGAAGTGCCGGCGGAAACCGCGGGCGTGATCAAGGAAGTCAAAGCCGTCGTTGGCGGCAAGATCTCCGAAGGCGACGTGATCGCCATCCTGGAAGTGGGCGCCGCAGCGTCCGCGCCGGCCCCGGCAGCCGCCGCACCGGCTCCTGCAGCCGCCCCGGCTCCGGCTCCGGTTGCAGCCGCTCCCGCCGCCGCGCCTGCCGCGCCGGCGGCTTCCGGCCGCAGCGAAATCCGCGTGCCGGACATCGGAGGCCACAACGGCGTCGACGTGATCGAAGTGACCGTCAAGGTCGGCGATGAGATCGCCGTCGACGACAGCCTGATCACGCTGGAAACCGACAAGGCCACCATGGAAGTGCCGGCCTCCGCCGCCGGCCGTGTGGTGGAAGTCAAAGTGAAAGTGGGCGACAAGGTCAGCGAAGGCGATCTGATCGTGGTGGTCGAAGGCGCCGTTGCCGCCGCCCCGGCTCCTGCCGCCGCCTCGGCTGCTCCGGCCCCGGTGGCCGCCGCGCCTGCCGCCGCTCCTGCCAAGGCCGCCGCCGCCATCGACGAAGCCTCCTTCTCCAAAGCCCACGCCGGTCCGTCCGTGCGCCGTCTGGCGCGCGAACTGGGCGTGGACCTGGGCAAGGTCAAGGGCAACGGCCGCAAGGGCCGCATTACCGAAGAAGACGTCAAAGCCTTCGTCAAGGGCGTGATGCAGAACCCGGCGGCGCTGGCCCCGGCCGCCGCGGCCTCCTCCGGCGGCGGTCTGGATCTGCTGCCGTGGCCGAAAGTCGATTTCGCCAAGTTCGGCCCGATCGAAACCAAGCCGCTGTCCCGCATCCAGAAGATTTCCGGCGCCAATCTGTCGCGCAACTGGGTGATGATCCCGCACGTAACCTTCAACGACGAGTGCGACATCACCGAGCTGGAAGACTTCCGCAAGACCGTGGGCAAGGAATGGGAAAAGTCCGGCCTGAAGATCAGCCCGCTGGCCTTCATCATCAAGGCCGCCGCCGAGGCGCTGAAAGCTTTCCCGAACTTCAACAGCTCGCTGGACGGCGACAATCTGGTGCTGAAGCAGTACTACCACATCGGCTTCGCCGCCGACACGCCTAACGGCCTGGTGGTGCCGGTGATCAAGGACGCGGACAAGAAAGGTCTGCGCCAGATCGCCCAGGAACTGACCGATCTGTCCAAGCTGGCGCGCGAAGGCAAGCTCAAGCCCACTGATATGCAGGGCGCCACCTTCACCATCTCCAGCCTGGGCGGCATTGGCGGCACCAGCTTCACGCCCATCGTCAACGCGCCGGAAGTGGCCATCCTCGGCGTCTGCAAATCGCAGATCAAGCCGGTGTGGAACGGCAAGGAATTCGCGCCGCGCCTGATGTGCCCGCTGTCGCTGTCCTTCGATCACCGCGTGATCGACGGCGCCGCTGCCGCGCGCTTCACCGTGCATCTGGGCAAACTGCTGTCCGATGTGCGCCGCCTGATTCTGTAATCGCCAGCCGGGCGGACGCCCCGGCCTGGCCGGAGCGCGCCGCCCAAGCGAACGACTCTGCTGAATAGCGGCGGGGGCCCCCGGGCTTCCGCCTTACGTTGCGGATGGAAAACCATGAGCAATCTGATTGAACTGAAAGTCCCGGACATCGGCGGCCACAACAACGTGGACGTGATCGAAGTCTTCGTCAAGCCGGGCGACGTGATCGAGAAAGAAGCCAGCCTGATCACGCTGGAAACCGACAAGGCCACGATGGAAGTGCCGGCGGAAACCGCCGGCGTGGTAAAAGAAGTCAAGATCGCCGTCGGCGGCAAAGTGTCCGAAGGCGATGTGATCGTGATCGTTGAAGCCGCCGGCGCCGCCGCGGCTCCGGCCGCGCCCAAACCGGTGGAAACCACCGGCGTCGCTTCCGCCACCACCCAGGCGGGTTTCGCGCCGCAAGCCGCTCCGGTGGCCGCCAGCCATAGCGGCGGCGCCGACATCGAGTGCGACGTGATGGTGTTGGGCGGCGGTCCCGGCGGTTATTCCGCCGCCTTCCGCGCGGCCGACCTGGGCCTGAAAGTGGTCATCGTCGAGCGCTACGCCACCCTGGGCGGCGTCTGCCTGAACGTGGGCTGCATCCCGTCCAAGGCGCTGCTGCACAATGCGGCGGTGATCGACGAAGTCAGCCATCTGGCCGCCAACGGCATCAAGTTCGGCAAGCCGGAAGTGGACATCGACATGCTGCGCGGTTACAAGGAAAAAGTAATCGCCAAGCTGACCGGCGGCCTCGCCGGCATGGCCAAAGCGCGCAAGGTGGAAGTCGTGCGCGGCAACGGCCATTTCATCGATCCGCATCATATCGAAGTGTCCGCCACTACCGGCAAGGGACGCGAAGAGAGCGGCGAGAAGAAGATCGTCAAATTCAAGAACGCCATCATCGCCGCCGGTTCCCGCGTGGTGAAGCTGCCCTTCATCCCGGACGATCCGCGCGTGGTGGATTCCACCGGCGCGCTGGAGCTGAAGGGCGTGGCCAACCGCATGCTGATCATCGGCGGCGGCATTATCGGCCTGGAAATGGGCACCGTCTACTCCACGCTGGGCGCGCGCCTGGACGTGGTGGAAATGATGGACGGCCTGATGCAGGGCGCGGATCGCGACCTGGTCAAAGTGTGGCAGAAGTGGAACGCCCACCGTTTCGACAACATCATGCTCAACACCAAGACCGTGGCCGTGGAGCCCAAGGACGACGGCGTGTGGGTGACTTTCGAGGGCGATCAAGCGCCGAAAGAGCCGCAGCGCTACGACCTGGTGCTGTACGCCACCGGCCGCGCGCCCAACGGCAAGCTGCTGGGCGCCGAGAACGCCGGCATCGCGGTGACCGACCGCGGCTTCATCCCGGTGGACAAGCAGCAGCGCACCAATGTGCCGCACATCTTCGCCATCGGCGACATCGTCGGCCAGCCGATGCTGGCGCACAAGGGCGTGCATGAAGGCCATGTGGCGGCGGAAAACTGCGCCGGCCAGAAGTCCTACTTCGACGCGCGCGTGATTCCGGGCGTGGCTTACACCGATCCGGAAGTGGCTTGGGTCGGCGTCACCGAGGACGAGGCCAAGAAGCAGGGCCTGAAGATCGAGAAGGGCGTGTTCCCGTGGGCCGCCTCCGGCCGCGCCATCGCCAACGGCCGCGACGAAGGCTTCACCAAGCTGATTTTCGACGCCGAAAGCCACCAGATCATCGGCGGCGGCATTGTCGGCCCGCACGCGGGCGACATGATAGGCGAAGTCTGCCTGGCCATCGAAATGGGCTGCGACGCCACCGACATCGGCAAGACCATCCACCCGCACCCGACCATGGGCGAGTCCATCGGCATGGCGGCGGAAGTGGCGCACGGCACTTGCACCGATTTGCCGCCGCAGCGCAAGAAGTAAGCGCGGCGCGGCAAGGATGAGGGGCGGACTTTCGGGTCCGCCCTTTTTTATGCGCATCGTCTTAAATGACGGGGCGGCAAAACTATTGCCGATTTCGCCTGTCACACCGCCCTGCGTTCGTAATCGGCGCGCGTGAGCGGCCGCCATGAGAAAAACGTATGGCTGTCGCGTGTGAATCTGAATTACGGTTGAATATAAATTAAGCTTTTGGTTTAAGAAAACGCCGGTCTGTTCCCGCGATTTTGAAGCCGCCCCGCCGCTTCTCGCCAGCCGCCGCAAGTTTCGTTACCATGGCCTCGACACCAAACGAATCGGACCATGCCAAGCTCCCGCCTGCTTATTTCATTGATCTTATTGCTGTCGGCGACGCCCGTCTGGGCCAAGCTCGATTACAGCGTGCGCGTCGACGCGCCTTCCGGCCTGGCCGGCTTGCTGCAAGACAATCTGGAATTGGTCACCAGCCGTCTGGAAGAAGAAATGGACGAGACGCTGTTGACCGAGTTGGTGCGCAGCACCCCGGAGGACGCGCGCAAGCTGTTGGAGACCGAGGGTTATTTCGACGCGCGCGTCAATGTGCGCGAAGAAAGCGCCCGGCAGTACGTGATCGAGGTCAAGCCCGGCGAGCCCACGCTGATAGACGACGTGGTCATCCGCCTCAACGGGCCGATACGCGACGAAGGCGACTTCCAGCAACGCTTCGCCGCGGTGCTGGAGGCCTGGTCGCTGCCCATGGGCGCGCCTTACCGGCAGTCCGATTGGGACGGCAGCAAGCGCGCGGTGATGCGGCTCATCACCGCCGATCGCTTCCCCAAGGCGCAGATCAGCAAGAGCGCGGCGGAAATCGATCCGGCCACCCGTCGCGCGCAATTGCTGGTGGACATCGACAGCGGGCCGGTGATTCTGTTCGGCGAGATCACCGTCAAAGGCATGAAGCGTTATCCGGAGAAGATCGCCACCGGTCTGGCCGATTTCTCCCCCGGCACCGCCTACCGGCTGCAGAAGATCTTCGATTACCAGTCGGCGCTGGAGCAGGCGCCGCATTTCTCCAATGTGGTGGTCAGCCCCGACATGGCCCATATCGACCCGGACACCCATCGGGTGCCGGTGGAGGTGGACGTCACCGAGATGCCGCGCCAGAAGCTGGAGCTGGGTTTGATCTACGACTCCGGCGACGGCCCCGGCCTGCGCGTCGGCTACGACCATTACAATATCTTCCGCCGCGGCTACACTGGTTCGCTGGTAACCAACTGGAAGAAAAACCAGCAATCGCTATCGCTGGGCCTGGGCTTTCCGCGCCAGTCCGACGGCTATTCCCATTCCATCACCAGCGCTTTCAAGACCGATGACGTGCAGGGCCTGAAAACCCGCAGCAGCGACGTGGGCGGCTGGCGCACCCGCACCCGGGGCAATATCGAGGCCCGTCTCGGCCTGCAATACCTGCTGGAAAGCGAAGAGGCCGGCGGCGTGTCCAATAAGGACACCCGCGCCTTGCAGCTGGTCTACGGTTGGACCCAGCGCGCGGTGGACGATTTGATGCGGCCGCGCTCCGGCGTTTTGCTGGACTTCCAGCTCTCCGGCACCGTCGGCAGCGCCCTGTCCTCCACCTCCTATGTGCGCGGCTACGCCCGCACCGTCGGATACTGGTCGCCGTTTCCCAAGTACGGCACCTTCGTCGGCCGGCTGGAACTGGGCCAGGTGTGGGCCAACGACAAGGACGCGGTGCCGTCCTCCATCCTGTTCCGCGCCGGCGGCGCCAACAGCGTGCGCGGCTACGATTACCAGAGCCTGGGCCTGCCGGGCCCCAACGGCTCGGTGCTGGGTGGCCGCGTGGTGGCCACCGGCAGCCTGGAGTACCAAATCCCGATCAAGCCGGACTGGTATCTGGCGCTGTTCACCGACGCCGGCAACGCCAGCCAGAGCTGGAAAGGCTTCCAAGTGGAGCGCGCCAACGGCGTCGGCGTGCGCTGGATGAGCCCGGTGGCTCCGCTGGCCTTCGACTTCGCCAAGGCGGAGCGCGACGGCAAGATCCGCTGGAACCTCAGCCTGGGCCTGGCTTTCTGACCCGAATGCATTCATGAGCGAAACCGACACTCCCCAAACTCCCGACACCGCGCCGCCGCCGCCGCCGCCGGCCAAGCCCAAGCGCCGCCGCTGGCGCTGGCTGCTGTGGCTGCCTTTGCTGCTGATCGCGCTCTTGCTGGCCGCCAGCGCCTGGCTGACCGGCAGCCGCGCCGGCTTCGCCTGGCTGATGCAGTCACTGGGCGGCCTCAGCGGCAACGCCGTCAGCGTCAAGCAAGCCGAAGGCACGCTGTGGGACGGCTTCAAACTGAGCGAGGTGCGCGTGCGCAGCGCCGGCAGTGATGTGGACATCGAGTCCGTGCAGCTGGACTGGCGGCCGAGCGCCTTGTGGCAGCGCCAATTGTGGGTGAGGCAATTGGCGGTGGGCCACGTCAAGGTGGCGGTCAAGCCGACGCCGGCCGCCCCGCCCAGCGGCGCGCCGGAATCGCTGGCCTTGCCCCTGGGCGTCCGCCTGGACCGGCTGAGCGTGGCCAGCGTGACGCTGGAACCGGCCAAGCTGCGGCTCTACGGCCTGGAAGCCGGCTACGTCTACGACGGCCGGCGCCACGATCTCAAGCTCAAGCGCCTGGGCTCGCCCTGGGGCGAGGCCGCGGCGGCGCTGCAATTGGCCGACGCCAAGCCCTTCGCGCTGCAGGGCAAGCTCAGCGCCGACGGCGAGCTGGACAAGATTCCCTATCAGGCGCGGCTGGCGCTGGGCGGCGATCTGCTGCACCTGAGCTTTGACGGCGAGTTGTCCGGCAAAGACCTGGTGGCCGACGTCAAGGGCGGCCTGCTGCCCTTCGCCAGCAATCCCTTCAACAGTTTCACCCGGTTGGACGCGCGCATGGCCGGCATCAATCCGCAGGCCATCCTGCCGGAATGGCCGCGCGCCAAGCTCAGTTTGGCGGTGTTCGCCGAGCCGGACGCCGGCCAGCGCGTCAAGGGCGGCCTGACCCTGCTCAATGAGCTGGCCGGCTCCTTGTCCGAGCAGCGGCTGCCGCTGTCCTTGCTGGCCGGCGAGTTCCGCGCCGACGACAAGGCGCTGGAGCTGTTCAATACCCACGCCCGGATCGCCGGCGGCGAAATCGGCCTGGCCGGCCAGCTGCGGCCGGATAGGCTCAAGCTGGCGCTGGATGTCTCCAAGCTGGGCCTGAGGCAATTGCACGCGGACGCGCCGGACGACAGCCTGGACGGCCGGGTGACGCTGGACGGCCCCTTGAGCGGGCCGAACATCCTCGCCCAACTCAAGGGCAAAACCCTGCAAGCCAAGGCCGATGTCGGTTTCGCGTCGGCGCCGCATCCGGCGCTGCTGATCCGGCAGGCGGAGTTGACCGCCGGCGTCGGCACCCTGGCGCTGGCCGGTCAACTGGGCCTGGACGGCAAGCAGCTGTTTGATTTCAACGGCAAGCTCAATCGCGCCGACCCGTCCAAACTCAAGCCCGGCCTGCCCAGCGGCGACCTCAACGCCAGCTTGCAGGCCAAGGGCCAGCTGGCCAGCCCGCTGAGCGTGGCGGCCAAGCTGCAATTCGCGCCCAGCAAGCTGTCCGGCGCGCCGCTCAGCGGCGGGGCCGATCTGCAGTTGCAGGGCGAACGCTTGAAGTCGCTCAGCGCCGATCTGAAGCTGGCGCAGAACCGGCTGCAGGCCAACGGCGCTTACGGCGCCGCCGGCGACAAGCTCAAACTCTTGATCGACGCGCCCAATCTCGGCCTGATCGGCCCCGGTTTCTCCGGCGTGGTCAAGGGCCAGGGCGAGTTGGCGGGCACGCCCAAGGCGCCGTTGATCAGCGCCAATCTGCAAGCCGACCGACTGAAGCTGCCGGGCAATATCGCCGTGCAGAGCATGCAATTCAGCGGCAACGTCAAGGCCGACCAGAACAGCCCGTTCCAACTCAAGCTGGACGTGGCCGCGCTGCAAGCCGGCGGTTTCCGCGCCGAGCAGCTGCGCGCCAGCGCCAACGGCACGCGCGCGCGCCACGGTCTGCAACTGGACGGCCGTTTCCGCCTGGCCGACCACCCTTACGCGCTGCAATTGGCGGCCAGCGGCGGCCTGCGCGGCGAGGCCGGGCCCTGGGCCGGCACCCTGAGCAAGCTGGAGTTGAGCGGCCGTCCCGGCCTTAGCCTGCTGGCGCCGGTGGCGCTGGAGCTGGGCGAGCAGATCAAGGTGGGCAACGCCCGGCTGTCGGCCTTGGGCGGCAGCATCACCCTGGCCGAACTCAACCGCGGCGCCAACGGCGCGCTCAGCACCCGCGGCTCCGCGCGCGGCCTGCGGCTGGCGGAGCTGGGGCCCTTGCTCAGCCTGCCGGTGAAGCAGGATCTGAGCTTCGATTCCGACTGGAACCTGAATCTGGCGGCCAACGCCAAGGGCCAGTTCACGCTGCGCCGCGCCGGCGGCGACGTGCAGCTGCCGGGCGACAAGGGCAAGGACGTGGCGCTGGGTCTGAAGACCGCCGCCGTCACCCTGACGCTGGACGGCGGACGCGCGCTGTTCGATCTGAATCTGGACAGCCGCTACGCCCAAGCGCAAGGCAAGGGTTCGGTGCCGTGGAACGGCGGCGCCATCGACGCCAAGACCCCGCTCAACGCCACGGTCAGCGCCAGCGTGCCTTCGCTGGCGATGCTGGCCAGCTTCGCCGGCCCTTCGCTGGAGTTGGGCGGCCAGATCAGCGCCAATCTGGCTTTGACCGGCGCCTTGAGCCAGCCTATGGCCCAAGGGACGATACGCGGCGACAAATTATTGCTGGCGGACCGCCGCACCGGCATCCGCCTGGGCGACGGCAGCCTGCTGGCGCGGCTGGACGGCCGCAAGCTGGTGCTGGACCGTTTGCGCTTCGCCGGTGGCGAAGGCGAGGTGGCGGCCAGCGGCGCGCTGGATCTCAGCGGCGACACCCCGGACGCTCGGGTGGCGGTGGAATTGCGCAAGTTCGGCGTGTTCGACCGGCCCAACCGCCGCCTGGTGGTGTCCGGCCGCACGGAACTGGCGATGGTGGCCGGCAAATTGTCGCTGACCGGCCATATCCGCGCTGACCAGGGCCGCATCGGCCTGCCCAAGTTCGGCGCGCCCAGTCTGGGCGACGATGTGATGGTCAAGGGCCGGCCGGGGCCGGAGCCGTCGGCCTTCGCCAGCATGCCGCTGACGGTGGCGCTGGATCTGGACCTGGGCGAGCACTTCCGCTTCTCCGGCCAGGGCCTGAACGTGGATCTGACCGGCTCGGTGCGCGTCAGCGCCAATCCGGGCGAAGCGCCGGGCGCCAAGGGCCAGGTGCGGGTGGTCAAGGGGCGTTACAAGGCCTATGGCCAGGATCTGGACATCGAGTACGGCGCCATCACCTTCAACGGCCCCTTGGACAACCCTCTGCTCAATGTGCGCGCCAAGCGCCGGCTGTCGCCGGTGGGCGCCGGGGTGGAAGTCAGCGGTTCGGTGTCGGTGCCCAAGGTGCGGTTGATCGCCGACGAGCCGATGTCGGAAAAGGACAAGCTGGCCTGGCTGGTCTTGGGCCGGGCGGCCAGCGGCGAGCGCGACGACAACGATCTGGCGGCCTCCGCTGGCATGATGCTGGCCGGCTCGCTCAACGATCAGATCGGCCTGTTCGACGATCTGGGCGTGTCCAGCCGCAAGGAAAAGACCTTGGCCAACGGCACGGTGAGCCCGGCGGAGCAGGTGGTGACGGTGGGCCGCCAGCTGACCCGCGAACTGTATCTGGGCTACGAGTACGGCGTGACCAGCGCGAACCAGGCGGTGAAGCTGGCGTATCAGCTGAGCAGGGGCTGGTCGGTGGTGTTGCGGGCCGGCACCGACGCCTCGGTGGAGTCGCGCTACACCTTGCGCTTCGATTGAGCGCGACGCGGCGTCGCCGAAGCGCGCAGGCTTAGAACGGCCTCTAAAACCGCAGCGTCAGCATCCGCGCCAAGGCCCGGTCCTCCGGCCGGGCCGAGCGCATGCGCTGGCGCAGCGTCTGCCGCAGGCAGTCGATGAAGCAGCGGGCGGCGTAGCCGTGGGCCTGCCCCTGCAGGCTGATTACGCCGATGACGATATCCTCCATGTCTTCCCGCAGCGACAAGGCCTGGGTCTTGCCGGCGAATTCCGGGCACAGCAGCAAGGGCTCCGGCCCGTAGCTGAGCATGCCGGCCTGGACCAGGCCGGCCAGCAGCGCCATGGATTGCGCGCAGATCAGCCGTTCCGGCGCGATCGCCAGGCCGTGGCGGGTGAACAGCCGGTCCAGCACGTGGCGATAGCTGGAGGGGCTGTAATTGACCACCCAATCCTGCTCCAGCAGCTCGGACAAGGACTGCGCGCGCAGCGCCGGATGGCCGTTGCGGGCGAACACCCGGCCGCCGTGGCTGAACAGCGGCTGGCAATGGAATTCCTGAGCCAGCGGGTCGAACAGCGGGCTGATAGCAAAATCCATCTGGCCGTCGCGCAGCCGCGGCAGCGCCACCGCCAGCAGGCCTTCGAACAATTCCAGCCGGATCGCCGGCAGCCGTTGGCGAAAGCGCAACACCACCTCGGGCAATAGCGTGGGCACCAGCCAAGGCGTGACGCCTATGCACAGCCTGGCGTCGCGCTGGCCGCGCAGCGCCTCTAATTCGTCATGAGCGCGCTCCAGCTGCATCGCCACCTGGCGCGCGTGGATCAGCAAGGCCCGGCCCGCCTCGGTCAGCCGCGCGCCGCTGGCGTGCCTTTGCAACAGGGGCAGCCGCTGTTCTTCCTCCAGTTCGCGCAGGGTTTTGCTGACCGCCGCCTGCGACAGATCCAACATGCGGGCGGCGGCGCGAATGCCGCCGCCGTCGGCCAGCGCGATCAGCGCTTGCAGTTGCTGCAGTTTCATCTCTCCTCCAAGCCGACAACCAGAAGTGTTCTCGATCACCGTTCTGCGGCTATTCACCTATTAACTATTGCCGCTAGTCTGGGATCGCAGTCGCGGCGCCGCGTCCGTCGTCGCCACGACAGTGTGCGACAAGAGCGTGATAGACACCAAGGAGACGACGCCATGAACGCCCCCATTCTGCCCGGCATCCGCGATATCGCCCCGGCGATGATCGCGCTGCGCCACGATATCCACGCCCACCCCGAACTGGGCTTCGAGGAGGTGGAGACCCGCCGCCATGTGATCCGCTGCCTGCGCGACTGGGGCTACGAGATCCACGAAGGACTGGGCGTGACTGGCGTGGTCGGCACCCTGCGCCGCGGCGCGGGGCCGAGCATAGGCCTGCGCGCCGACATGGACGCGCTGCCCATCCAGGAAACCACCGGCCTGCCGTGGGCCAGCCGCGTGGAGGGAAAAATGCACGCCTGCGGCCACGACGGCCATACCGCGATGCTGTTGGCGGCGGCTTGCGAGCTGGCGCGGCGCGACAGCTTCAGCGGCACCGTGCATCTGATTTTCCAGCCGGCGGAAGAGGGCAAGGGCGGCGCCAAGCGCATGCTGGACGACGGCCTGTTCCGGCTCTTTCCCTGCGACGCCATCTTCGCCATGCACAATATGCCGGGTTTCCCGGTGGGCCAGCTGGGCTTCCGGCCCGGTCCCTTCATGGCTTCCGCCGACACCGCGGTGATCCGCATCCGCGCCACCGGCGGCCACGGCGCGGTGCCGGACAAGGCGGTGGACCCGGTGGTGGTGGCCGCGTCCCTGGTGATGGCGCTGCAAAGCGTGGTGGCGCGCAATGTGTCGCCGCTGGACATGGCGGTGGTGACGGTGGGGGCCATCCTGGCCGGGGAGGCCCCCAATGTGATTCCGGAGAGCGCGGAAATGCGGCTGAGCATACGCGCCTTGCGGCCGCAGGTGCGCGCCTTGCTGCGCCAACGCATCGAGACGCTGGCCGCGGCCCAGGCCGCCGGCTTCGGCGCGCGCGCCGAGGTGGATTACCAGGACGGTTATCCGGTGCTGGTCAACGACGCGGCGGCCACCGCGCTGGCGCGGCAGGTGGCCGTGGACTGGCTGGGCGAGGGCGGGGTGGTGGCGGAGATGCCGCCGCTGACCGGCAGCGAGGATTTCGCCTTCTGGCTGGAGCGGGTGCCGGGCTGTTATCTGATCATAGGCAATGGCGACGGCGAGGGCGGCTGCATGGTGCACAACCCCGGTTACGACTTCAACGACCAGGCCTTGCCGGTGGGCGCCAGCTACTGGGTCAAGCTGGTGGAGCGCTATCTGGGCGGCGCGGCCGGGGGCGGGCAATGACGGCCGCCCAGTTGTCGGCGGCGCGGCCGGCCGCTCCCAGCCGGCGCGCGATCACCGCCATCACCGTGGGCAATGCGCTGGAGTTCTACGACTTCATCGTCTACAGCGCGCTGGCCACCTTGATGGGGCGTTTGTTCTTTCCGTTCAGCGACGAGCCGCTGCTGCAGCTGATGCTGTCCTTCGCGGTGTTCGGCACCGGCTTCATCAGCCGGCCGATAGGCGGCATCGTCATCGGCCTGTACGCGGACCGCAAGGGACGCAAGCCGGCGCTGCGGCTGAGCCTGTGGCTGATGGCGATAGGCTCCATGCTGTTCGTGGTGGCGCCCACCTACGCCCAGGCCGGCCTGCTCGGTCCGGCGCTGGTGGTGCTGGGACGGCTGGTGCAGGGCTTCGCCGTCGGCGGCCAGGTGGGGGCGGCCACCTCGATGTTGATGGAGTACGCCGACGACAAGTCGCGCGGCTACTACTGCAGCTGGCAGCTGTTCAGCCAGGGCCTGGGGGTGTTGGCCGGCACGCTGACGGTGAGCTTGCTGAGCGCGCTGTTGCCGGCGGCGGCGATGGAGGCCTGGGGCTGGCGGCTGGTGTTCGCCATCGGGGTGTTGGCGATTCCGGTGGGCGAGTATATCCGCAGCCAGCTGGACGAGACCGCGGCCTCGGCGGTGGCGCCGCAGGCGACGACGGAACCGGCCGGGCCCTTGCTGCGCCGGCACGGGCGGCAGATATTGGCCGGGGTATTGCTGACCATAGGCGGCACCGGGCCCAACTTCATCATCGCCCACTATCTGGCCAATCACGCGGTGACGGTGCTGGGCATGCCGCTGGCGGTGGCGATCTGGGCGGCGTCGACCGCGGCCCTGTTGCAAGTGCTGCTGTCGGTGGCGGCCGGACGCTGGAGCGACCGCGTCGGCCGTCGCCGTTCCATTTTGTGGCCGCGCTTGGTCTTGCTGCTCTTGCTGTATCCGGGCTTCATGCTGTTGAACGCCGCGCCCGGCTTGCCGACGCTGCTCTTGGTCGTGGTGCTGCTGACGGTGCCGCTGGTGTTGACCGCGGTGCCCAGCATCGCGGTGCTGCCGGAGTTGTTTCCGCGCCGCATCCGCGCCAGCGGCATGTCCATCGTCTACTGCGTGGGCGTGATGATTTTCGGCGGCTTCGCCCAGTTCTTCGCCGCCGGCCTGATCCGGCTGACCGGCGATCCCAACGCGCCGGCGCTGTACGCGGTGTTGTGCATCCTGGTGTCGATGATAGGGCTAGCGATGGTGCCTGAGACGGCGAACCGGCCGCTGGACTGAGCTTGCCGGCCCGGCATCGCCGGGCCGGATTCAGACGGACAGCCGTTGCCGCAGCGCGTCCATTCTTTGTTCCATCGCCTCCGCGGACAGCGGCGCGCCCAGCAGATAACCCTGCATCGCCGAGCAGCCGAGCTTGCCCAGGTAGTCCTGCTGCTGCGGATGCTCGACGCCCTCGGCCAGGGTATCCATGCCCAGCGCGTTGGCCAGGTGGACGATGGCGGAGACGATGGCGGCGTTTTCCTCGTCCTGCGGCAGGTCGATGATGAAGGAGCGGTCTATCTTGATGGTGTCCGGCGCGAAGCGCTTCAGATAGGCCAGGCTGGAATAACCGGTGCCGAAGTCGTCGATGGACAGCCGCACCCCCATCGCCTTGATCACCGCCAACTGGCGAGCGGCGAAGTCCGCGTCCTCCATCAGCGTGCTTTCGGTGACTTCGATCTCCAGGCAGTAGCCTGGCAGGCCGCTGCTTTGCAGCGCGTCGCGCACATCGTCGACGAAGTCCGGCCGCGTCAGCTGCCGCGCCGAGACATTGACCGCCATGCGCACCGGGCGCAGGCCGCTGTCGTACCATTGCGCCGCCTGGCGGCAGGCTTCGCCCAGCACCCAGCGCCCCAGCGGCACCACCAGGCCGGTGTCCTCGGCGATGGGGATGAAGCGCGAGGGCATGATCAGGCCGTGTTCCGGATCGCGCCAGCGCACCAGCGCCTCGCAGCCCAGCAGGCGTTCGCCGCTCATATTGAATTGCGGCTGATAAACCAGGTAGAGCTCGCCGTGTTCGATGGCGCGGCGCAGCCGGGTTTCCAGATGCAGCCTTTCGG
Organism: Chromobacterium sp. FG22; assembly: GCF_057809415.1. Classification (NCBI taxonomy): domain Bacteria; kingdom Pseudomonadati; phylum Pseudomonadota; class Betaproteobacteria; order Neisseriales; family Chromobacteriaceae; genus Chromobacterium; species Chromobacterium sp. FG22. The sequence goes on from NZ_JBMDJX010000001.1 coordinate 45,275, forward strand.
CCACTTCCACGTTCATTTCCCGGGTGTAGAAGCGGAAGGTGCTGCGGCCGTGCGCCTTGGCGTGGTACATGGCGAGATCGGCGTTCATCAGCAGGTTCTGCAGATCGCGGCCGTCGTCCGGCATCAGGCTGATGCCTATGCTGCAACTGACGTTGAGCTGATGGGCGCCGATGTCGAAGGGCCGCTGCATCGCGGCCAGCACGCGTTCGGCCACTTGCGCGGCCTCGCCGGGCTGGTCGATGGACGGCAGGATCAGCACGAACTCGTCGCCGCCGGTGCGGCCGACGGTGTCCAGCGCGCCCACGGCGGCGCTTAGGCGGCCGGCCGCCTGTTTCAGCAATTCGTCGCCCAGGCCGTGGCCCAGGGTGTCGTTGATGTTCTTGAAGTGGTCCAGATCGACGAAGAGCACCGCCAGCTGGCCCTGGCGCAACTCGGCCTGACGGATGGCCTGCTGCAGCCGGTCGTTGATCAGCACGCGGTTGGGCAGATCGGTCAGCGCGTCGTATTCGGCCAGGTGCTGTACCCGCGCCTCCTGCTCCTTGCGTTCGGAGATGTCGGTGAACAGCGCCACATAGTGGCTGATCTCGCCCTGTTCGTTCTGCAGCACGCTGATGTTCAGCCATTCCGGGAAGATGTCGCCGTTCTTGCGACGGTTCCAGATCTCGCCGGACCACTGGCCGCGCTGGGTCAGCTGCTGCCACATGTTTTCGAAGAAGGCCGGTTCGTGACGGCCGGAGGCGAGCAGGGCGGGAGTCTGGCCCAGCGCCTCGGCCTCCTCGTAGCCGGTGATCGCGCAGAAGGCGCGGTTGACCGCCAGGATGCGGTTGTCCGGGTCGGTGACCAGGATGGCCTCGTTGCTGGATTCGAACACCTTGGCGGCCAGGCGCAGCTGGCGGTCGGTCTGGCGGCGCGCGGTGATGTCCCGGCCGGTGGCGCACAGATAGTCTTCGCCCTGGTAGTTGAGCGGACTGACGGTGACTTCAAGCCATTGCTCCTCGCCGCAGCACTGCAGCCGGGCGTCGAAGGTGTGGGGCAGGGCGTCCGCGGCCGGGCGGAACAGCGCGCGGGTCAGCGTCGCGGCGTCGCAACCGCAATCCAGCCGTTGGCGCGCCGCCTGGTTGCAGTAGACGATGTCGCCGGCGGCGTTGCGCAGCGCGATCAGATCGGTGGCGTTGTCCACCATGAAATGGCTGAGGCGCAGATCGCGCGAGCGCTGTTCCAGCGAGAGGTGGCTTTGCTGCAAGTCCTGGCGGTAGCGCTGCACCAGCGCGTTGAGCCAGCGCAGGAAGAACCAGCAGAAGGCGGCGGCGACCAAGAGGGCGGCCAGGGTCAGCAGCAGGGTGGCGACGATGCGTTCGCGCAGACTGCGCTCCAGTTCCTGGCGCGCGCGCTGGCTGCTGTCTTCTATGGACTGCACGCGCAGGCTGGTGACCAGGGTCCAGTCCCAGCCGGGCAGCTGGCGCGCGTAGGACAGATAGCGTTCGCCTTGCGGCGCGTCCAGGCTGCTGATCAGGTATTCCATGAAGCCGCCTTGCTTGCCGCGGCGGATCAGTTCGGCGATGCGGCCGCGGTCGGCGCCGGGCAGGGCGGAGTAGTGCTTGCCGTTCATCGCCGGATTGGACGGGTCCAGCAGGATCACGCCGTGGCGGTCTATGATCATGAAGTCGCCGCTGTCGTGGCCGAAGCGCATGCGCGCCAGCATCTCCAGGCCTTGCTTCTGCATGTCGGTTTCGACATTGTTCAGGTATTCGCCGCTGCCTATCAGCCAGTTGTAGGGGCCGAAGCGGCGGGCGTAGGCGACTTTCTCGCTCATCTCGCCGCGGCCCGGCTGGTACCAGCGGTAGGAGCTGAAGCCGCGCTGTTGCGGGTTGTCCACCGATTCGATCAGCGCGCGCATGATGTAGCGGCCCTGATCGTCGCGGTTGGCCAGCAGCGAGCCGCCCTCCAGCTGCGGCGTGGTGGGCAGCAGCACGCAGCGTCCGTCCAGGCCGTCGATGAAGAAATAGCCGCGGCCGTCGAAGTAGCGCAGCGGCCGCAGCGCCTCCGCGATCAGCCGCTGCACCTGATGCGGCGGGCGGCGCAGGCGTTCCTGGCGCCAGATGGCGTCGGCTAGGCTCCAGGCCTGGTCCACCTGTTCGCGCAGCCTTTGCTTCAGGGTGTCGTTGGTGCGTTCGCGCAGCGCGGACAGGGTTTGCGCGGCGTGGTCGGCGTAGGAGCGCAGGTAGTCGCGCGCGCGCGCGTAAGCGTCCTGGCGTATGGTGTGCTGGCGGGCCTGGAAATCGTTCCAGCTGCTCAGCAGGAAGTAGCTGGACAAGGTCAGCGCCAGCATGAACACAATGGCGAGCGTGCCAAACAATTGCAGACGGGACAGCTTGGCCTGATTCAACTCCATGTTTTTGTCGTTATCGCTCGATGGACCCGCCAGTATAAGGGATTATCGCGTTTGTCATGGCAAAATGTCGGGCCGGCGGGGGCGGAATCGGGTAGAATGGCGGCCGGAAGTTGGCCAGGCAGTCGCTGCGTTCGTTCGCAAGAACGGACGGGGAGGAAAGTCCGGGCTCCGCAGAGCAGGATGCCGGTTAATGGCCGGACGTCGTGAGGCGATGGAAAGTGGCGCAGAGAGCTGAACCGCCGATGGCCGGAGGAAGCGTCCGCAAGGACGTGGACTCTTGATTTCGCCGCGCAAGCGGCGAGACGGATCAGGCAAGGGTGAAAAGGTGTACTGGCCGGGCGAGAGCCCGGTCGGACAGATAGGGTGTGGTGCCCTATTCTGCGGTAAGAGCGCACCGCGGACGTGGTAACACGGACGGCAGGCAAAACCCCATCCGGAGCAAGACCAAATAGGGGGAATTGACGTTGCTCGCGTATATCCCCGGGTAGGTCGCTTGAGCCTGTCGGTAACGGCAGGCCTAGAGGAATGACTGTCCAACGACAAGACCCGGCTTATCGGCCAACTTCCACCTCATCCCCGCGACCCCATGGCTTGACGCTATGGGGTTTGCTCAAAAAATAAGCAAAAAAAATCCACGTTCCTGGGAAAAAGCTTTACAATACCGGCCCTTCAGTCAGCTATCCCAGAGTTTCGCAAGCATGCGCATTGGTTCGTACACATTGAAAAACCGGCTGATCGTGGCGCCCATGGCCGGGGTGACGGATAGACCGTTCCGCATGCTGTGCAAGCAATTGGGCGCCGGCATGGCGGTATCGGAAATGATCACCTCCAACAAGGCGCTGTGGACCACGGCCAAGACCTTGCGCCGCGCCGACCACGCCGGCGAGGTGGAGCCGATCTCGGTGCAGATCGCCGGCTCCGATCCGGCGCAGATGGCCGAGGCGGCGCGGCTCAACGTGGAGCGCGGCGCGCAGATCATCGACATCAATATGGGCTGTCCGGCCAAGAAGGTGTGCAATGTGGCCGCCGGTTCGGCCTTGCTGCGCGACGAGGCGCTGGTGGGACGCATCCTGGAGGCGGTGGTCAAGGCGGTGGACGTGCCGGTGACGCTGAAGACGCGCACCGGCTGGAGCCCGGAACACCGCAACGCGCTGCGGGTGGCCAAGCTGGCCGAGGATTGCGGCATCGCCGCGCTGGCCTTGCACGGCCGCACTCGCGAGGACATGTATCGCGGCGCGGCCGAGTACGACACGATACGCGAGGTGAAGCGGCAAATCCGGATTCCGCTGATCGCCAACGGCGACATCGATACCCCGCAGAAAGCACAGTGGGTGCTGGAACATACCGGCGCCGATGCCATCATGATAGGACGGGCTGCCCAGGGCAGGCCGTGGATTTTCCGCGAAATCCAGCATTTTCTGGAGAGCGGCGAATGCCTGCCGCCGCCGGAAGTGAGCGAGATCCGCCAGCTCTTGCTGGGGCATCTGGATGAGCTATACCAGTTTTACGGCGAATATTCGGGCTGCCGCATCGCCCGCAAGCACATCGCCTGGTACACCAAGGGACTGCAGGGCGGCAACGCGTTCCGCCAGCAGATGTACCAACTCGAGTCCACGGCGGAGCAGCGCTTGGCCGTGGCGGCCTATTTCGACCGTTTGGCCGGGGACTCTGAACGGCTGGTGTATTTGGATGGCGCTGGGGAAGCGTTGGACCACGACTCGGAGACGGTGGTGGATGGCTAATTCCAATCAGACTTGGACAGAATAATAACCATGCAGAACAATGACCATATCTCGCAGTCGGTGCGGCTGGCGATGGAACAGTATTTCAGGGACCTGGATGGCGAGAACCCCTCCGCCATCTACGACATGGTGTTGGCTTGCGTGGAAAAGCCATTGCTCGAGGTGGTGCTGATACACACCCAGGGCAATCAGACCCGGGCGGCGGAGTTGCTGGGATTGAACCGCAACACCCTGCGTAAAAAGATGAAGTCTTATGATTTGATATGAAGACAAACCGGCCATACCGAATAGGGTGGCCGGTTTTTTTTGTGTTCCTTTTTAGTTAACGCGGTAGAGAACCATGAGCAAAATCGAACGCGCGCTGATCAGCGTCTCCGACAAGAGCGGCATTCTGGAATTCGCCCAGGCCCTGGCTTCCCAAGGGGTGCACATCCTGTCCACAGGCGGCACCGCCAAGCTGCTGGCCGACGCCGGCGTGCCGGTGACCGAGGTGTCCGACTACACCGGCTTCCCGGAAATGCTGGACGGCCGGGTCAAGACCCTGCATCCGAAAGTGCACGGCGGCATCCTGGGCCGCCGCGATCTGCCGGAGCATGTGGCCAAGATGGCCGAGCATGAGATCGGCAACATCGATCTGGTTTGCGTCAACCTCTACCCGTTCGAAGCCACCATCGCCAATCCGGACTGCGAACTGGAGGACGCGATCGAGAACATCGACATCGGCGGCCCGACCATGGTGCGTTCCGCCGCCAAGAACTGGGCGCACGTGGCCATCGTCACCGACGCCGCCGATTACGCGGCGCTGGCGGAGGAGATGCGCGCCAACGGCGGCGCGCTGTCCAAGGCCACCCGCTTCGAATTGGCCAAGAAGGCCTTCACCCACACCGCGGCCTACGACGGCGCGATTTCCAACTACCTGACCAGCCTGGCCGACGGCGCGCTGGCGGGCAAGCCGGAACGCGTGGCCTTCCCCAAGCGCCTCAACGCCCAGTTCGTCAAAGTGCAGGACATGCGTTACGGCGAGAACCCGCATCAGGCGGCCGCCTTCTATCGCGATCTGGACCCGGCCGCCGGCTCCATCGCCAATTACCGTCAGCTGCAGGGCAAGGAACTGTCCTATAACAACATCGCCGACGCCGACGCCGCCTGGGAGGCGGTGAAGACCTTCGACGACACCGCCTGCGTCATCGTTAAGCACGCCAACCCCTGCGGCGTGGCGGTGGCGGGCGATACCTTGAGCGCCTACCGGCTGGCTTTCGCCACCGACACCACCAGCGCTTTCGGCGGCATCATCGCCTTCAACCGCCCGGTGGACGCCGCCACGGTGGAAGCGGTGACCGGCCAGTTCCTGGAAGTGTTGATCGCGCCGGCTTTCACCGAGGAAGCCAAGGCCGTGATCGCCGCCAAGAAGAATGTGCGCGTGCTGGAAATCCCGCTGGAGATCGGCGCCAACCGCTTCGAACTGAAGCGCGTCGGCGGCGGCGTGCTGGTGCAGACGCCGGACATCCGCAATGTGGGCCTGGACGAATTGCGCGTGGTGACCCAGCGTCAACCGACGCCGCAGGAGCTGTCCGATCTGCTGTTCGCCTGGCGCGTGGCCAAATATGTGAAGTCGAATGCAATTGTTTTCTGTAAAAATGGTCAGACTGCCGGTATCGGCGCCGGCCAGATGAGCCGCGTCGATTCCACCCGCATCGCCGCGCGCAAGGCGGCCGACGCCGGCTTGAGCCTGCAGGGCGCGGTGGCGTCGTCCGACGCCTTCTTCCCCTTCCGCGACGGCATCGACGTGATCGCCGAGCAGGGGATCAAGGCCATCATTCAGCCGGGCGGTTCGATGCGCGACGAAGAAGTGTTCGCCGCCGCCGACGAGCACGGCATCGCGATGGTGCTGACCGGGGTGCGTCACTTCCGCCACTGAGCGGTTCCGATTAACCGGAGGAGGCCGGCATGCCGGCTTCTTTACATGGATTTGTTGTTTTTCCGATGAGAGCAATAGTTTGTTGGCTGGGCGCCGGCTTGTTGGCGTCCGCCAGCCTGGCGGCGCAGGCCGAAGAGACGGCCGCCGAGCCGCAAGGTTTCTGGCAACGCGGCCGCGCCAATATCGAGGCGACCTGGCGTTCCGACCAGTACGAGTTGTACGTGCCGGCGGTGACGTGGCACAACCGCGCCTTCTACGATAGAGAGAAGATCCGGCAATTCAACGAACGGCCGTGGGGTTTGGGCGCGGGACGTTATCGCTACGACGCCGACGGCGACTGGCACGCGGTGTACGCGATGGCCTTCCTGGATTCGCACAAGGATGTCGAGCCCTTCGTCGGCTACGCCTTCCAGAAAATATGGCGCCCATTGGACGGCTGGCGCTTGGGCGCGGGCTTCACCGTCGGCGTCACCGCGCGTTCGGACTACAGCTACGCGCCCTTGCCGGCGGTGCTGCCGCTGGTGTCGGTGGAATATCGCCGCCTGGCCTTGCAGGCCACTTATATCCCGGGCGGGCACAATAACGGCAATGTCTTGTTCGCCTGGCTGCGTTGGCAGTTGGGCTGAGTGAAGAATCCGGCGCGTTGCGACGCGCCGTAAAAACGAGTGGAGCATCGAACATGAAAGTACTGGTTATCGGCTCCGGCGGACGCGAGCACGCGCTGGCCTGGCGCATCGCCAAGTCGCGCCGGGTATCCAAGGTCTTCGTCGCGCCCGGCAACGCCGGCACCGCGCTGGACCCCAATCTGACCAACGTCGAGCTCGGCAGCGTGGCGGAGTGGGTGGCTTTCGCCAAGCAGGAGAAGATCGAACTGACGGTGGTGGGCCCGGAAGCGCCGCTGGCGGCCGGCGTGGTCGACGCCTTCCGCGCCGAAGGGCTGCGAATCTTCGGCCCCACCCAGTATTGCGCGCAGCTGGAAAGCTCCAAGGATTTCGCCAAGGCCTTCATGAAGCGCCACGGCATTCCCACCGCCGCGTACGAAACCTTTAGCGACGCCGCCGCCGCCCATGCCTATGCCGACGCCAAGGGCGCGCCCATCGTGATCAAGGCCGACGGCCTGGCCGCCGGCAAGGGCGTGGTGGTGGCGCTGACGCTGGACGAGGCGCACGCCGCCATCGACGATATGCTGGTGGGCAACAAGATGGGCAGCGCCGGCGCGCGCGTGGTGATCGAGGACTTCCTGCAGGGCGAGGAGGCCAGTTTCATCGTGATGGTGGACGGCGACCACGTGTTGCCGATGGCCACCAGCCAGGATCACAAGCGCTTGCTGGATCAGGATCAGGGCCCGAACACCGGCGGCATGGGCGCGTACAGCCCGGCGCCGGTGGTGACGCCGGCGGTGCACAACCGGGTGATGCGCGAAATCATCCTGCCCACGGTGCTGGGCATGAAGAAGGACGGCCACAGCTATACCGGTTTCCTCTACGCCGGGCTGATGATAGACGCGCAGGGCAATCCTTACACCATCGAGTTCAACTGCCGCTTCGGCGATCCGGAAACCCAGCCCATCATGGCGCGTCTGAAGTCGGACTTCACCGTGTTGTTGGAAGCCGGCGTCAACGGCCGCCTGAACCAGGTGGAGGCGGAATGGGACCGGCGCGTGGCCTTGGGCGTGGTGCTGGCGGCCGAAGGCTATCCGGAAGCGCCGCGCAAGGGCGATCTGATCAGCGGCCTGCCGCCGGAGAGCGAGGACGGCATGGTGTTCCACGCCGGCGTCAGCCTGGACGCGGACAAGCAGCTGCGCAGCAACGGCGGCCGCGTGTTGTGCGCGGTGGGCCTGGGCGACAGCGTCAAGATGGCGCAGGGCAAGGCTTACGTGCTGGCCGACCAGATTCAGTTCGCCGGCAAGCAGATGCGCCGCGACATCGGCGCGCGCGCTATCGGCCGCAAACATTAGCGTCTTGCCGCTTGATAGAGAAACAGCGCCGCAAGCGGCGCTGTTTTCATTTTCGGGCTTGGTTCCGGCTCAGCCCAGTTCGGCCTGGCGCAGGCCGGGCGCGGCGCCGTCCTTGGCCGACAATTGCGGCTCGCCGTCCAGCGGCCAGGCAATGGCCAGCTCCGGATCGTTCCAGGCGATGGAACGCTCCAGCTCCTTGAACCAATAGTCGGTGGTTTTGTACAGGAACTCGGCGCTGTCCGACAGGGTGAGGAAGCCGTGAGCGAAACCGGGCGGCACCCAGAGCTGACGTTTATTGGCGGCGGACAGGTGTACGCCCACCCATTGGCCGAAACTGGCTGAGCCGGGGCGGATGTCGACGGCGACGTCGAAGACTTCGCCGGCGATCACCCGCACCAGCTTGCCCTGGGCGTGCGGCGCCAGCTGATAGTGCAGGCCGCGCAGCACGCCCTTGGCCGAGCGGCTGTGATTGTCCTGGACGAAGGGCGCGGCGCAGCCGACGGCGGCTTCGAAACGCTGTTGATTGAAGCTTTCGAAAAAGAAGCCGCGTTCGTCGCCGAATACGGCGGGTTCGATGATTTTGACGTCGGGAATGCTGGTGTCGATGATATTCATGTGTCGCTCGTCAAGATCAATAGACCGGCTGATCCAGCATCGCCAGCAGGTAGCGGCCGTAGCCGGTCTTTTGCAAGGGTTTGACCAATAGACGTACTTGTTCTTCGCCTATCCAGCCGGAACGGTAGGCCACTTCCTCCGGGCAGGCCACTTTCAGGCCCTGACGGCTTTCTATGGTGGCGATGAACTGGCTGGCTTCCAGCATGGATTCATGGGTGCCGGTGTCCAGCCAAGCGTAGCCGCGGCCCATGGTCTGCACCGAGAGCTGGCCCTGCTGCAAATAGACGTTGTTGACGTCGGTGATCTCCAGCTCGCCGCGCGGCGAGGGCTTGATCGCCTTGGCGATGTCCACCACCTGCTCGTCGTAGAAGTACAGGCCGGTCACCGCGTAATTGGACTTGGGCTGCGCTGGTTTTTCTTCGATGGACAGCGCCTTGCCGTCGGCGTCGAAGGCCACCACGCCGTAGCGCTCCGGGTCGTTGACGCGGTAGGCGAACACGCTGGCGCCGCTGCGCTTGGCGTTGGCGTCTTGCAGCAAGGCGGAAAAGTCGTGGCCGTAATAAATGTTGTCGCCCAGCACCAGCGCCGACGGCGCGCCGGCCAGGAAGTCCTCGCCGATGATGAAGGCCTGGGCCAGGCCGTCCGGACTGGGCTGCACCGCGTATTGCAGCCGCAGCCCCCATTGGCTGCCGTCGCCCAGCAGTTGTTCGAAACGGGGCGTGTCCTGCGGGGTGGAGATGATCAGGATCTCGCGGATGCCGGCCAGCATCAGCGTGGTCAGCGGATAGTAGATCATCGGTTTGTCGTAGATGGGCAGCAATTGTTTGCTGACGGAAATGGTGGCCGGGTACAGCCGGGTGCCGGAGCCGCCGGCCAGGATGATGCCTTTGCGTGCCTGAGTCATTGAATGTCTTTCTGTTGCGGCTGGGCGCCGAGTTCGGCCAGCACTTGTTTGACGCCGCTTTCCCAGTGCGGCAGCGCAAGGCCGAAGGTCTGCCGCAGCTTGGCGCAATCCAGCCGGGAGTTGGCGGGACGGGGCGCTGGCAATGGATAGTCGGCGGTGGTGATCGGCTCGATGTCGGCCGGAGACAGCCGCAGCGCATAGCCCAGTCTGCCGGCCTCGGCCACCAGGAAGCGGGCGTAGCCGTGCCAGCTGGTTTCGCCCTGCGCCGCCAGGTGGTAGCTGCCGTAGGCGAAGCCGGCCGGGTCGCGCAGATAGTCGCGCAGCAGGGCCACGGTGACGTCGGCGATCAAGGCGGTGGAGGTGGGCGCGCCGATCTGATCCGCCACCACCTTCAGGCTGTCGCGTTCCTGCGCCAGGCGCAGAATGGTCTTCAAAAAGTTGCCGCCATGGTCGCCGAACACCCAGCTGGTGCGCAGAATCAAGTGCCGCGGCGCGGCGGCGCGCACCGCCTCCTCGCCCGCCCATTTGCTTTGGCCGTAGACCGAGCGCGGCCGCGCCGGGTCGTCCTCGCGCCAGGGCTGTTCGCCGGCGCCGTCGAATACGTAGTCGGTGGAGTAGTGCAGCAAGAGCGCCTGGTGCTGAGTCGCCCATTGCGCCAGCAGCGCCGGCGCGGCGGCGTTGACCGCATGCGCCTGTTCCGCCTCGCTCTCGGCGCGGTCCACCGCGGTGTAGGCGGCGGGATTGACGATGATGTCGGGCTGGTGGCGTTCCAGCGCCTGGCGGACGCTGTCTGCCCGGCTCAGGTCCAGTTCGGCCCGGCTGAGCGCGACGACCTCGCCCAGCGGCGTCAGCGCGGTCCGCAACCGATGGCCGAGCTGGCCGTTGACCCCGGTCAGCAGAATGGTGGGTGAGCGCTCAGCCATAGTGCTGGTTCACCCAGTCGCGATAAGCGCCGCTGCTGACGTTGGCGACCCAATCCTGATGTTGCAGATACCAGGCGACGGTTTTGCGGATGCCGCTGTCGAAGGTTTCCTGCGGTTTCCAGCCCAATTCGCGCTCCAACTTGCGCGCGTCTATCGCGTAGCGGCGGTCGTGGCCGGGGCGGTCGGCGACGAAGGCGATCTGTTCGGCGTAGCGGCGCGCCGGGTCGGCTTGAGGCGCCAACTCGTCCAGCAGCGCGCAGATCGCCTTGACCACGTCCAGATTGGTTTTCTCGTTCCAGCCGCCGACATTATAGGTTTCGCCGGGCACGCCGGCTTCCAGCACGCGGCGGATGGCGCTGCAATGGTCTTTGACGTAGAGCCAGTCGCGCACCTGGCTGCCGTCGCCGTAGATGGGCAGCGGCTTGCCGGCCAGGGCGTTGAGGATCACCAGCGGAATCAGCTTCTCCGGGAAGTGATAGGGGCCGTAGTTGTTGCTGCAATTGGTGGTCAGCACCGGCAGGCCGTAAGTGTGGTGCCAGGCGCGCACCAGGTGGTCGGACGCGGCCTTGGACGCCGAGTAGGGGCTGTTGGGCTCATAGCGGTGGAGCTCGGAGAAGGGCGCGTCGTCGGGTCCCAGCGTGCCGTAGACTTCGTCGGTGGAGACGTGCAGCAGGCGGAAGGCGGCGCGGTCCGCGTCCGCCAGCCCTGTCCAGTAGTCGCGCACGCTCTCCAGCAGATTGAAGGTGCCCACCACATTGGTCTGGATGAAGTCGCCCGGTCCGTGGATGGAGCGGTCGACATGGCTTTCCGCGGCGAAATTGAGCACCGCGCGCGGCTGGTGTTCGGCCAGCAGGGCGTCGAGCAGCGCGCGGTCGCCGATGTCGCCGCGCACGAAGACATGGCGCGGGTCCTGTCCCAGGGTTTTCAGGGTGTCGAGATTGCCGGCGTAGGTCAGCGCGTCGAGATTGATGATGCGCTCATCGCTCTGCGCCAGCCAGTCCAGCACGAAATTGCCGCCGATGAAGCCGGCGCCACCAGTGACCAAAATGCTCATATTGTTCTTTCAGTGTTGCTGCGTGCTCAAAATTTAGTACAGTAGGCCTCTATGCCTAGGGCCTGTTCAAAGTCTCGCGAGCTAGAGCGAAAACCGCTGAAAAAGCGGAATAGACGCGTAGGTACATCAGCATTTCAAAGCTGTTTCCAACGCCTCTGGCCAACTGTCCCACTGAAGCATTGCAGACTTTGAACCGCTTCTTAGGGTGGCGTCTCCACGATGGACTTACCCAAGCATGAAACTGAGCCTCTGATTTTGAGTTTAAATCTTCGAGAGTTCAACACGTAACTTGAGAGTTTGCTCATTATTGCTTGAGCGGGAGCATTGCGGACGGAAAGGCTGTGGGATGCTCAGTGGCGTAAGCGATGTACCTTTATCTCACGCGCCCCAATAGCCGCCGCCGCAGAGAACTGCGCTTAGCTAGCGCTATCGGGCTTCGGGTTTAAGCGGCGCTGAGCGCGGCTCAAGAGCAATGTTTGCTCCAGCCAAGGCGAATAGCCAAAGTAAGCGCCGTTCAGTTGGGTATGTTTGACGAGATAGGAGCGCAGTTTCCGGTACAGCCAGGCCTGAGGCGGTGGCGGCCGGCTCCAGAATTGATGCAGCCCGGTTTGGCAAGTCAGGCCGGGAATATCGTATAGCGCCCGCCCCAAGGTGATCAGGGGCTTGTCGTGATGCAAGGCGGACAAGCCTACGGTGCTATTGATGGTGACGACGCCCAGGCTATGTTTCAGCAAGCTGGGCAAATGACCGTCGTGCATATAGTACACGCGGGACGCGATACGGTTTTGTCTGGCCAGCCTGGCTATATAGGCCGAATAGTTTCTATGGCCCCGATCCAGCGGATGGTGTTTCAACACCAGAGCCGTATGTTGCGGGGCGTGTTGGGCAAAAGAAAAAATCACCTCCGCGATGAATTCGCGCACATCCGAGTAAGGGCTATGGTGCAATACTTGGCTGTCGTTGAAGACCTGCAAGGGAACCAGAAAATAGCGTTGGTCCCATTCGCGCAGGATATGGCGACGCAGTCTGTGCTCCAGGGCCTGATACAGCGCTTTGCGCCAGCCGGCGCGCAGCCAGAAGAAACATTCGCGAAAAGGGGAGAAGTCCTTGTGATGCCGATAATGCGGGTAGCGCGCGCGCCAAAACCAGCCCGCGACATAGTAGCGGGCGGCGTCGAAGGCCATCCGGCGAAAAGACGCTCTGGTGGGCGTGGGGGCCGGCGGCTGGCTGGCTTCGTATCGCAGCATCGCGGCCGGATTGGCGGCCAAGCGGGAGTGGGCGTTGACCCCGTCCTGTTCCAGCGTGATGTAGTCGGGGCGCAGATAACCTTCCTCGAAGGCGTAGAAGGCTATGGCCTGTTCCTTGCAGACCCGGGCCGCTAGGCTGTGGTAGCGGCGGCAATCGCCGAAGCAGACGACGGCGTCGATACGCTGGGCCCGTAAAAACGCCTGTAGCCAGGGGGGGAAATCCTCCAGCCGCCCGCGGTAGTCGGTGGCGTCCAGATGCCGGTGATATAGCCGGTCCCCGCCGTTGAAATTAATCTTGGCCACGTGCGCGCCGTGGCGATTCAACCAACTGGCCAGTTGATTGAAGAAATGGCCCATCGGCCCTTGCAAGAGCAGCAGGCGTTGATGGGAGAGCAGGGCTTGAGCGGCGAGCATGACGGGCGCGAGCTCAAAGCAGCGTGCGCAGCAGGCCCAGGCCCTTGCGCCACTGTCTCGCCAGCCAGTGCGAGCGGGTTTGAGCGGGTCCGAGTGACTGCTTGCGCCGCCACAGGTGTTCTACCACGGCTTCGGCTCTGGCAAAGCCCGGCTGACCCGGAATCACATAACGCGGGTAGGCAATCAGCGTCCCATAGACCAACTGTTCGAGAGTGAGCCGGCGTTGCCTATGGGGCAAGGGTCTTAGGTCTTGAGTCAGGCCCCAGCCGGCATAGAAAGGCATGCCGTAGCAATGCACCGGCTTGCCGCGCAGCAGGGCTTCGAAGCCTGTCAGGGAGGTCATGGTGTGGACTTCGTCCGCGACGGCCAGGCAGGCCAGGATGTCGGCCCTGGCCGCCACTTGGTCCGCCAAGCGGGCCGTTTCCTGATCGGGGATGGCTCCGCGCCGGTTGCCGGAGGCGACATCGGGGTGGGGCTTGTAGATCAGCCAGGCATGAGGACGCCGCCGGCGCACTTCGCGCAACAGCGATAGATTGTTTGTGAGCCAGGGGGAAGCTTCGCGGAGGGAGGCGTCGTCTTCCACTTGGCCGGGAATCAGGACAATGGTTTTTCCTGCTGCCTCGGTGGAGAGCTCAAACGTGGCGCCCACATTGTATTTGCTGATTCGCAGTTCCAGCAGCCGCAGCCTGAGGCGCTGGGCGCGGAGAATCTGCTGAGGCTCCGGTTCGAGTTCGCCGAGCAGCTGTTCCAGGCGAGAGGAGGGTGTCGGCGCGTAATAGAGGCCGGCGTCGTCCACCACCACGGATAAGGGCGGCTGCAAATCGGAGCCCAACCCGAGAGAACGGATGAATCCGTCTTCCATTCTGAGCAAGGGCAGGCCGCGCCGTGCCGCCAGAGCGGCGGCGTCCTGCGCCATGCCCCAGGCTACCAGCTTGCTGTCTGGAGGCAGCCGCGGCGGCAATCGGTCTGGTCTGGAGATGAAACGGATCTGGTTGCCGGGTTGTTTCAGAAAGGGCCAAACCACCGCGCGTTTCCACCAACTCATGCCCATGCACCACAGCACGCCGCTGGTCTGCCGGCGCAAGCTTCGGTTTAAATGAATCCACTCCGCCACATCGAAGAAGGTGCCAGCTTTGCCGGTTTCCGGATGAATATAGCGGGCGTATTGCAGATAGGCGGCGTGAAACAACTCTTCCAAGGTTCGGCGGCCGTGTCGGCGCCGTTTTAGCGTGGACATCTCCGGATGGCGGTCATCGGTCAGTCCCCAGCCCGCATACCAAGGCATGCCGAAGCAGACGACCTGGCAGCCGGCGATCAAGGCTTCGAAGCCCATGTGAGAGGTGGCGGTGTACACCACGTCAACCTGGGCCAGCAGTGATTGGGGACAGGCATCCTCTGCGATCAAGCGGATGCCGGGAGGCGGGTGCGGCAGATAGCCTCGTTTCTTGCCGGCCACCACGTCGGGATGCGTCTTTACCCAGATTTCCGCTGTGGGGTGTTCGCGGCAGGCGGCTTCCAGCATGGCTTGGAAAGTGAGCGCGTCCGCGCCGCCCAACTGGACGGATACATCGCCTGTCGTTTGATCCAGCACCAACACGCGCGGGCGGCCGTTTTTGGGGGGCAAGGCAAGGGCTGGGGCGTGGTTGTATTTGGACAAACGGCGATGACGCATCCACATCAGGCCAAGCGCGGAGCGAGCTTGTTCTTCCGGAGATGCGGCGCGGCTGAGGATCAGTTGCTCTAACTGCGATGGGCGAGTGGAGTCGTAGTATATCCCGATGGGGTCCACGATGAGCGATAAAGGCGGATGCCCCTTTACGCCTAGCCCAAGCGAGCGGATAAAGCCGTCTTCCAGCCTAAGGACGGGTATTTTGAGCCGCAGGGCCAAATCCTCTCCGTGGCGAGCACTGGGGCGATGGCCCCAAACCGCTATGGCTTGGATTGCGTAGCGGGATGGCATAGGGAGGGGAACAATAGCGCTACCAATGAATTGGGAGAGATGGGGAATGCGATAGATGCTAGGGGAGCAAGCAACAGTCATCACAGTCTTTCCGAGGTAGGTTTAAATTTTGTCGCTGCTTACCGGCCTAGGCGCCATCATAGCCAATGAGATTGAACAAGCATTCTGTCCAGGAACCTCAGGTTAAAAATATAAAGCCAACTTATTTTTTATAAGGTAAATAATTTAAGAATCTGGCGTTTTTGATGTTGTTTTGAACTGCGTTGCTTAACCATTTTACTCTTGAAGAGATGGGCATCTCGGCTAAAAAATCATATTCATATGATATGTAGTAATTTTTCATGTCAGTATTATGTTTGTTATTATGGTCGTAAGCGATGATGGATGGGATTTCATCATCTTTGCCCACGCCTAAGGTAGAGTAATGATTTTCTTGTTGTTTTGAAAATACATCTGGGCGAAGATTGTTTTTAATTAAAATGCAGACAGGAATCCCGGCCGCTAAGCATTGGACCTCCATGGCGGACACATCGGTTATTGCCATCGATATTTTAAGCGGCTCTTTGCGTGATACAACTTCGAATCTCTCAAAAATATTGAAAAACATGGGAAAAATATTCATGGAGTGATATGGCTTGACTAGTCTGATTTCTATTCCTGCTTTGAGTAATTTTAATATGCCGGTCCATAAGTTTTTTACATGACCTCGGCTTCGGTGTCCCAAATTGGGATGGGTTTGAATGATGATGCGATTTATCCCCAGTTTTTCCGCCAGTCTTTGCAGCTTACCGAAGTTGTTCATGTCGCCTAAGCTGGAGTAGTTTTCGGACTCTAGACCTCCTTCCCATGTCGGTGCGTAAAATAGTGCACCGTCATCTTGTGGCTGTACGAAATAAGCATTTAAACGACCAGAAAAGGTATCTCCCAATCTAATTAAACGCCCCTGGCTCTTGTCGCATGAGGAGAAGATGCCATTGTGCAAGTAACGATCAATACCAGCCTCCCCAGCAACGATAATATAATCGTATATCCTAGTGATGGGCTTGGTGGATGATTTTTTATTGCTTTCTCCATGAGTAATAAAAACATGTATCATCTTTCGATTGGCAACGACCCGACAATTGGATTGCGCATTGAATGGGTAAAATATGATGCCGTTTTCCAATTCGTCTATTTGGCTGTTCCTTTCAATCCATTGATATGGGATTTTAAGCCGCTCTAGGATGGCTGAAAGTTTTTTATCTATTGTTTTGTATCTTTTAATAAGCACAAGGGTATTTTGATCAAAAACACCCGTATGAAAATGGTTGGCCAATTGATAAATGGCTCCGATTATTTTTGTGTCTATATATATGTATGTGTTGCAAGGAAGCATTGAAGTTTCCTGTGATGTAAAATGGTCGAAGATTTCATCTTCATGATTTGGCTTATTAATGAAACTATATGAGTAGTGCTCCTTCTTTTTTGATGTCGACTATCATTCCTGTCTTGCGTGTTAGGGTGACTAGCAGGCTGGTCTCCGCAACTTCTTCCGCCTTCAATAGCAGAGAAGGATCTTCCAGGCCAAAGTTTGTCACGCGCATCGGTGTCTGTGTCCTTTCGGGGTTGATGCAGTTGACTCGGATTGCATCTTTGCTCCATTCATCTGCCAAGGCCTGGGTGAAGTTGACCGCAGCACTTTTTGTGGATGAGTAAAGAGAATAATAAGCACGTCCTCTAGTGTAGGAACTGGAGGTGAAGTTCAGCAGGGCTCCCTTGGAGTCTTTCAGGTATTTGTGAGAAGATAGAGCGATATTTACCATGCCGAAGTAGTTGGTGCTGATGATGGAGTTTATTTCTTCAGATGACATTTTTTCTAAAGGCTTTTTGATGAGTATCGCGGCAGTATTGACTACGATATCTATTCTTCCTACCTGTTCTATTACGCTGTTCAGGAAGTTTTCAATGCTTTCTCTGTTTGAGATATCTATGCTGTTTTGCGTGCGGCTTGCAGAAAATGCATTGGCACCGTTTAAAGTCGCCAGATCGTGAATGGCTTTGCCTATGCCACTGGATCCGCCAAATATGATGATATTTTTTCCTTTTAACCTTCCCAGTAGAGAGGGTTCAAAGCGTAAAGACTTACTACGAGCTTGTAGCATTTTTTCTATCGTGAACAAGTCCATAGTGTGAGTGACTTTTTGATTGCTTTCTGTGCCATCCGCAGTCGCAATCTTGATATGAGGCAACATTGCTCGCACAACGCCACAGTCACAGGTAAAGTTTCGACGCTCTTTTTCTATTGCTAATTTATACGCATCACGGATCGTTTCTAGTAAAAATCCTTGAGGTGTTTGTCCTCTGCGCATCAAGTCTCTAGGAGGAATATCCTTGATGCATCCATCATCTCCTACCTGTATTAAAGTGTCGTTAGAGGGAATAACTACGTCGACGGCAGCGAAAGCATCCAGCTTATTTACACACTCACGAATTATCTGATCATTGACCAAAGGGCGAACAGAGTCATGGAACAAAACTTTGGTTTTGCTTGGGTAATTCATCAGGCTTAGAATTGCCGAATAGGTGGAGGTAAACCTATCGTCACCGCCTGCAATAACCTTGACTACCTTTTCCCAATGGTTTTTGTTGACCAGACTCCATACAAATTCAACATAGTCTGCTTTGGATACGACGATGATCTCGTCGATATCATTTGAATTCTCAAATGCATCAATGGTGTACTCAATCACGCAACGGCCTGCAAGTTTTGCAAATTGTTTTGGTATCGGTCCGCCAAATCTTGACCCATTGCCGCCAGATAGAATAACGCCGACGTTTTTCATGGTATTACTCCTGTTTATGTGATTTCACTTGTGTCAAATGATTTTAACTGTCGTATAAACTCTGAATTGAGAGTCTGTTCTTTTCCTATCAGATAGTCGATGGCCTCCATTCTTCGTTCTGCTAAATAATCATTGCCACCCAGTACCTGGCTCATCTTTGTAATAAGCTCATCGATGTCATGAAATGTATAAGAGTAATATTCGTAAGACATGTCGCTGCTGGAGAGCTTAATTTCTCGGTCTTGTGGAATGAAGACAAAAATGGGACCATTGGCAGATAAACACTCGGAAACAGCTGCAGATATATCACAGACAAATACATTGGCCGTTCTAAGTAGATGATTGATTGGAGTGCTTTTTTGCTCGATAAGGGCATCAATTCCTTGCTGATCCAACGCATTGCTCAGCTCTTCATGAATGTTAAGAAGAGTTTTCTTTCGATTGCCTGTCATCGGATGGAATTTAATACTTATATCTACATCAAAGTGCTGCTTGATACAGCGAATTAACTCTCCGGATAACAAGGTTGAGGAGTAGTTCTGTTCTTCAAATGTGCCTTCCCAGGTAGGTAGGTAGAGTATATTTGGAACAAATCCTCTATCTCTCCACGGTTTTTCGGATCTAATTAGTATTTCTCGAAGATTAGGTCGGCCGACTTTAATAAAATTTAAATGCCTTGCTTCAAAACCGGCATTTTTGAATCGATCGATATGAGCTTGTCCCGCAACCCAGATCGCGTCATAGACGCGGAAGAATTTATGCGCGCTTGCGGACTTGTCGCTATCCCCATGACCTACGAAAATGTGTTCAAAGTGATTGAATCTCAGAAGATGGATATTGTTTCCTGTGTTTGAGGGGTAGAAGCAAGCTTTCAATGCGGGCAAGCGGTTTACTACGGCCTCGACATCAATCGGGTTTTTTGCGAAAACAACAGGAATCAATGGATACTTTGCCCTTATTGATTTGTAGAGCGCTATGTTTCTAATGAGTATTACAAATGGACAGCCTGATGCTGCAAAATATGGAATCCATGAGTTCAGGTGCAAGCTGCCGGATGCCTCTCCTTCCCCTGTATGTATCATTAGGTAGGCAGGCATAAAAAAATTAATGGCAGAGGTGTCAATGGTCTCAATTGCTGGCTTCGTGCTAGCCGGCTCTGCTGGTTTTGCTGCTGGTTTGGTCTGTGTTTTAGCTGCAGGTTTTGCTTGGGCTTGCATTTTTACTCCAGATGGTAATGTGGCATCGTTTCCTATATGCCCTCTCTTTTTAGCCATGTCGTAAAAAAATAAACTCGGATTGTGAATGAGTTTTCTCAGTTTTCCCATGTTTTATCCTTTTGAAGTGATTCGGACGCCTAACTGGGTTCGGGTTTTGAACAGCTTGCTGAGTATTGGGGGTGCTGGGCTTCTCGCTTACTCGTTCAAAGGTTAAATACCACTTTTGCAGCGACTGCGATCTGGTAAAGGATCTGAGTAATGCCACGGGTGATTTCAATGTTTTTGCTTTCGATTTTGGGTAACACCATAATCTCGTCTCCGGCGGCAATTGGTGTGTGGGAACTTGCGGTGTGAGTTTCTCCGCTTTGTTTCAATAGAATCAGACGAGCGTTTTTCGGGCCTTGAACGTAGCCGCCCACGCGCTCGATGTAGTCGTTGACCTTCAAGTTTTGCTGCCAGCTGACGGCATTGGGAAACATCACTTCCCCATGCACCATGACCACGCTGGTTTTTTCCGGAATGCGGATGACGTCGCCGTCTTCCAGCAAGGTGGCTTGCAGGTTTTCCGGATTCAGCACGACCTGCCCGCGCGGAGTGATCTTGCTGGCCTTGGCCACGAAGCGTTCAATCAATTCGGCTTCTTTTATCCGTAAATCGGCCTCTTCCTTGGTGGCGGAACGGGCGGAGAGCGCGGCCTCCTGCAATTTTTGCAAGGACTGCTCCAGCATGATTTTCTGCCGTTCAGCCACCGATTTTCGGAATAGCTGCAGTGCATCTACCCGTGACATGCTGTTGGCCTGAACTTTGGCCAGTACGTCGGCCATGCTGGCCCCGTAGGGCAGTACGATGGCGTGTTCGCCGGAATGGGCGCCTTCCACTCGCACCTGGATGGTGCCGGCGTAACGGTCGGCGCTGATCAATAGCTGATCGCCATCCTGCAACACCACATTTCCAGCTTGTTCCAGCGGGTAGTATTCGCTGCGCTTCTGCGTGCCCTGGCGACGAATGATGCTGGCGTGAGTGGCTCCGGGCTTGGGGCGGGAGACTTGCAAGGCTTGCTGCAGGCTGATGCTGTTCTGTCCAAATTCGAAGTCATAGGCATTGAACACCTCGCCGCTGACCGTGAAGGTATGCTGGCGAGGGCCGACCACAATGACGTCGCCGTCGGAGAACTGCGTCATGTCCATCCGGCCCTGAAGCAGAAAGTCGTAGAGGTTGACGCGTTGGCGCACGATGTCGCCGCGCTTGATCTGAATGTCGACATAGCTGCCGCGCTCGGCGTCGACGCCGCCGGCCTTGTCCAGATAGCTGAGCACGCTGTCGGCGGCGATGCCGCCGTAGAGGCCGGGTTGTTTGACGAAACCGGTGACGAAGACCTTGACCGGTTGAGCGATGTCTAGCGCCGCGTAGACGTTGACGTTGGCCTTGTAGACGCGACGCACTCGGTTTGACACCGCCGTGTTCAATTCGCCGTTGCGTATGCCGGCGACCGGCACCGGGCCTATGTTCGGAATGAAAATATTGCCTTGGGGATCGATGAGCAGCTGCGCGTCAAAGTTGAAGGCGCCCCATAGGCGCAGCGCGATGCGATCGCCGATGCTCAGTTGGTAGTTGGGGTTGAAGCCCTGGCCTGCGCTATTGCGGAAGGCGCCGCCAAAAAGTTGCGAGCCGAACATGCGCCCGGGCGCTTGTGGCGGAACAATGATCGAAGCCTCCTGTGGCGGGGGCGGTATTGTTCGCTCGGCGGCCTGTTGCCGCAGGGGCCGCTCCGGCGCTGTTTGCGCGTCGGGCAGCAGGGACACCGCGTGGGCCTGGCTTAGGGCCAGGCAAAGAAGCGGGAGGATCTTGGCGCGTTGCATAGTGGGGCTAAATCTTGTGATCTTCGATGATGGACAGGGCCAGGCGTACGCAGCCGTAGAGCAGGCTGCAGGCGATCAGCAGCGTGGTCAGCGTATAAAGCTTGCGTGGGTATTCCGCGTCCTCCGCCAGTTGTGGCGAGCTCACGACGGCAAGGCTTTTGCGTTTGTGGCTGGCCTCTACCCGGCTTTTCTCCAACGCGGTCAGCGCCAACTTGTACAGGTCGGCTTGAAAGTCGGCTTTTGACTTCAGTTCCTGGTATTGGGCGGCTTGACGATTCAGCTTTCCGTCCTCGGGAGCGGCCAGCTTGTTTTTTTCATGGAGAAGCTGGGCTTTCAGCGCCTCGAGCGCACCAGTAAGGGAGGTGATTTGCGGGGCATCGCTTTGCAGATAGCTTTGCAAATTGCGCAGCTCCGCCTCCAACTGAGCCTGCTTGGCCTGCAGTTCCGCAAGAAGTTGGCCGGCGGCCTGGGCTTGGGCGACAGGGTCGAGCTGACCATGGCTGTTCTGATATTTCAGCAAGGCTTCTTTGGCGGCGTTCAGGCCCTGATAGGCGCGTTCAGCCTCCTGTTGAGCGAAGGCCAGCTCATTGCGGCTGATGGCTTGCGACAACCCGTTGATGAAGCGCTCGCATTCTTGCAGGATGGCGAGATTCAGTTGTTGGGAGAACTGAGGGGTGAAGCCTTGGCTGCGTATCGTCAGCAAGGAGGTTTTATCGTCGAATTGGACGCCGACCTTGTCGCGGTAGAAAGCCAGCGTGTCTTCCTTGCTGGCCGATTCGGCTAGCCTATGCGGCCAGTCCAGACCAGCGGAGCGGTAAGCCTGTTTGAGCGCCAGCCGCCGCTCCAGCCGCTGCAGCATGTCCGGCGAATGTATGTATTGCTGCAACAGCATGGCGTCTTCCCGGACGGTGGAGGCTCCAGCCCCCAGCAGCGTGCCCAGGTTCAGATCACCGCCGCCATCCCCGGAGCGCTTGACGATGACTTTGGATTCGCTGACGTAACGGTCCTGGGCGATCAGGGCCAAATATCCGCCGCACAAGGCCAGCGGCAGGCCGATGCAGACCCATGGAGAGGCAAGGCGGGTGAGCAAGGCCTGGGGCAGGAAACGGTCAAACCACGTCAACATGCTCTTCTTCCCGGTAGGCCTGGACGGCGTCGTCAATGCGTTGGAAATAGCGAACCTGGGAGCGGCCGATCAATAGCCCGGCGTCGCAGAACTTCTTCAGTTCGGACATGGAGTGCGACACCATCAGGAACTGGCTGTGTCGGCGGCGCTCCTGCATCAGCGCCGCGCTTTTCCGCTTGAAGGCGGCGTCGCCCACGGCGGTGATCTCATCAACTAGGTAGTAGTCGAAAGGGAAAGCCATCGACAGACCAAAGCCAAGCCTGGAACGCATGCCGGAGGAATAGGTTTTGATCGGCATATCGAAGTAGCTGCCCAGTTCCGCAAAGTCTTCGACGAAGGCGACCTTGTCGTTCAGTTCGTTTTTGCGGGCATAGAGCCGGGCGACGAATTTGACGTTTTCGCGACCGGTCATGCTGCCTTGAAAGCCGGTGGCCAAGCCGACCGGCCAGGAGATGCTGTGCCGGGTGACGATGCTGCCGCAGTCCGGCAGGTCCATGCCGCCGATGATGCGCAGCAAGGTTGATTTGCCCGCGCCGTTGCGGCCGATCAGGCCGACGCTGACATTGGATGGAATCTCAAGGTTGAGGTCTTTGAAAACATAGAACCGTCCGCTTGGCGTCTTATAGGATTTGCTGAGTTTGTGTATCTGGATCATGAGCGCAACATGGCCGGTTCCCGGCCCTTATAGAGAGATAAGCTGGCAAACAGCAGAACTAGCGTCCAGGCGAAGAGGTAGGACAGGCTGTCGTCGCTGAGCGGGTAATTGGGCATGACCGCGTGCCGCATCAATTCGAAGGCGTGTAGTAGAGGGTTCCACTCCACCAGCCAGCGGTACTCGGCGGGAATCAGGCTGAGGGGGAACAGGATTCCACTGAGGAAGTAGAGCAGCTTCATCAGGATGGGAAGCAGCTTGTCGACAGCCTTGAACGCATGGCCCAGAACCATGCAGATCAGACCCCAGGCCAGGGCCAACATACTCAGCAGCATCCAGGCCATGGCCAATAGCGGCAGTTTGCTTGGCTGGATGGTCTCACCGGCAAGCCACAGGCAGCTCATCAGCATGATGTAGACCAGCGCGTAGGTCAGGCTCTCGAGCAGGGCCCGGGCCAGTACCGCGTCCAGCGGGAGGACCGGACGGTAATTGAACAGGCCGCGATTGGCTTCGATAGCGTTCAAGGAGCGCAGGGCGATATTGCGGAATAGCATGTAGGGCACGATGCCGTTGGCCAGGAAAACCGGGAATGACATGCCGGGCAGCGCGCGTTGTACGATGAAACCGAGTACGAGCAGCAGGATGGCCATATGCGCGGCTGGTTCCAGCGGCGCCCACAGATAGCCCAGCCGATACTCGCCAAAGCGGGTTTTCAGCTCTCTGAGCAGTAAGGCGTGCACGGTGGCGCGCATGATGTCGAAGCCGCTGCGCATATCAGATATCGAACGATTTGATGACGCCGACGGTTCGCCGCTCTTCATCTGTGACCAGCAAGGCCGTGATCTTGTGCTGCTGCATCAGCGTTTCCGCTTCCGACAGCATGGCTTCCGCGGCAATGTGAAATGGCGATGGGCTCATGATGTCGCGAGCGCGCAGCGATTTGAGGTCTTCGTGCTGTTCAATGGCGCGGCGCAAATCGCCGTCGGTGATGATGCCTATGGCGGGGGCGTCGGGAGCGCCTACCACGGTTAAGCCCAGGCAGCCTTCGGTAATGGAGCTGACGATGGTTTTGAAGCTATCGTCCGGAAGATTGAAGGGAACGCGCACCTGCATTGCGTCTCTCGTCTTGGTCAGCAGTTTTCGGCCCAGCGCGCCGCCGGGATGGAAACGGGCGAAATCTTCGACTTGGAACTGGCGCTTTTCCATCAGCGCCATGGCCAGTGCGTCGCCCATGGCCAGAGCGAGCGTGGTGGAGGTGGTGGGCGCCAGATTGTTGGGACAGCTTTCGCGCTCCACTGGGATGGGGAGCGACAAATCGGCTTGCGTCGCCAGGGTGGAGCCCGATTTGCCTGTGATGGCGATAACCTTGGCCTGGATGTGTTTGAGATAGGGCAGCAGACGCAGCACCTCCTCGGTTTCCCCGCTATTGGAGATCAGCAGCAGGCAGTCATTGGACATGATCATTCCAAGATCGCCATGAAAGGCTTCGCCGGGATGGACAAAGAAGCTGGGGGTGCCGGTGGAGGCCAGGGTCGCGGCGACTTTGCGGCCGATGATGCCGGATTTGCCCATGCCGGAAACGATGACTTTTCCGGTGGTGGCGTACATGAAGTCAATGGCGCGAGAGAAGGACGTCGACAGCGTATCGGCTTGTCGGATCAAGGCCTGTCCTTGCGTGCGCAGGACATTTATTCCGGTTTGAATGGCATTCATGATTTTTATATCCAGATAGGGCTTTCAGTGCCGAATCCTTTGATGAATTTTTGAGGTTTTAAGCTGCATAAGCTTTTGTTTATTTGTTGTTTGTGTTTTTGAGATGATGCTAGCATTGACGTGAAATATCCTCATTAGGAAAAATCCTAAAAATCCGGTGATTTCACAGTGAGGCTGAGGTGTTCTGTTTTATTGATGGTTTTTAATATATTTATTTAAATGTAATTTTCTTTGTTTTTATAAAAACGCAATTCATTTAAATTTTAGATTTACATGTGCTTTTGTAGGCTTCTTTCATCAGGCCCGATTGCTGGCCTGGCCGCGGCTCTTGCTGGGCTCGCGGCGCGTATACGCTAAGGAGGAGTCATGATCCGAGTGGACGAGGGAGAGGCTGCTGAGCCAGGGAGCTGGCGTCGCCAACTAACACATTTCCTGCGTCATGAGCGCCGCTGCTGGCGCCGGCTGGCGTATTGGTTGAAGCAATTTTGCAGCGACAGGCCGCCGCTTCGCTGCTACGCCTGGCGGCCGGCGCCGGAGGATGTTGACGACGCGGCGTCGAAGCGCTAGGTCGCCGCCGCGGACAGCGGTACAATGCGGCTTTACTTTCGCATCGCCGTCCATCATGAAGTTCACGCCAGGCCAGGTGCGGCCCGTGCCCCGTCTGCCCGGCCGCGCCCTGCAACAGCAGGCCCGCGCCGCCTTGAAGCAAGGCGAGGTCATCGCCTATTCCACCGAGTCCTGCTACGGCCTGGGCTGCAATCCGCTGGATGTGCGCGCCATCCGCAAAATTCTGGCGATCAAGGCCAGGCCCAATCACAAGGGGCTGATCGTGATC
Organism: Chromobacterium sp. FG22; assembly: GCF_057809415.1. NCBI lineage: Bacteria > Pseudomonadati > Pseudomonadota > Betaproteobacteria > Neisseriales > Chromobacteriaceae > Chromobacterium > Chromobacterium sp. FG22. The sequence continues at coordinate 70,625 of NZ_JBMDJX010000001.1, forward strand.
GCGGCCGACGTCTCCCAGATCCGTCATCTGATCCGTCCGTTGAGCGCCGCCCAATACGCGGAACTGGCGCGCTACTGGCCCGGTCCATATACTTTTTTGCTGCCGGCCTCGAGCCGGGTGCCGCCGGCCTTGCGCGGCAAACACGACAAGATCGCCGTGCGCGTGACAGCGCATGGCGAGGCGGCTGCCTTGTGCCGCAGCCTGGGCACGGCGCTGGTGTCCACCTCGGCCAACCGCGCCGGCCAGCAATCGCTGAAAACCGCGCGGGCCTGCCGCGAGGCTTTCCGCCAGCGGGTGCTGACCCTGCCGGGCCGCATCGGCAAGCGGCGCAAACCGTCCACCATCATTGATTTGGAAACAGGCCGCGTGTTGCGCTGAGCCTGGCGATTACAAGAGGAGTTGCCGTGCAACAGATTTCCTTCCTGAGCCTGATCCTGGACGCCAGCCTGATGGTGCAATTGGTGATGGCCGGCCTGGCCTTGATGTCGGTGCTGTCCTGGGCCCTGATCTTCAACAAGATCGCCGTGCTGCGCGCGGCGCGGCGCAATAGCGACGAGTTCGAGCGTAATTTCTGGAGCGGCGCGGACCTGAACCGCTTGTACGAGGACGCCAGCCGCCGTAGCGACACCGTGGGCATGGAGCGCATTTTCCAGTCCGGTTTCGCCGAGTTCCTGAAGCTGCGCGGCCGCAACGGCACCGAGCTGTCCGACATCATGGCCGGCTCGCGCCGGGCGATGAAGGCGGCGGCGCAGCGCGAGCTGGACGCCCTGGACAGCCATACCTCCTTCCTCGCCACCGTCGGTTCGGTCAGTCCTTACATCGGCCTGTTCGGCACGGTGTGGGGCATCATGCATGCCTTCATCGGCCTGGGCAACGCCGGCCAGGCCACCTTGTCCACGGTGGCGCCGGGCATCGCCGAGGCGCTGGTGGCCACCGCCATCGGCCTGTTCGCCGCGATTCCGGCGGTGGTGGCCTACAACCGCTTCGCCACCGACGTCGACCGCTTGGCCACCCGCTTCGACAGTTATATGGAAGAGTTCTCCAACATCTTGCAGCGCCTGGCCACGCGTTAAGCCTGGCCCGTCCGCGGCAAAATTGGACTTGCCACGGACATTCCCATACGGCATGGTATCCGGTTCCACTTTCCCGAGCCGCACCATGCCGTTTTCGCGCATTCCCCCGCTGACCTTAGCCGCTTTCTTCGCCCTGTACGTGATCTGGGGCTCCACCTATATGGGCATACGCATCGGCATCGAGTCCTGGCCGCCGATGATGATGGCCGGCCTGCGCTTTTCCCTGGCCGGCTGGCTGATGCTGGCCTATCTATGCTTGCGCAAATACCCGATGCCGAACGCGCGGGAGCTGGGCGGCGCCGCCTTGCTCGGCGTGCTGATGCCGGCGGTGGGCAACGGCTTGGTCACGGTGGCGGAGAAAGACGTGTCCTCAGGCGTGGCCGCCTTGGTGATCGCCACCGTGCCGCTGTTCACCCTGTTGTTCGCGCGCATGTTCGGTCAAAAGGCGCGTAAGGTGGAATGGGCCGGCATCGGTCTGGGCGTTTGCGGCATGGTGCTGTTGAATATGGGGGCCAATCTGAAGGCCAGCCCCAGCGGCGCCGCGCTGCTGCTGCTGGCCTCCGCCGGTTGGGCGCTGGGCTCGGCCTGGAGCCGCCATTTGGCTCAGCCCAAGGGACCGATGGGCAGCGCCTGGATGATGATTTTCGGCGGCGCAGCCTTGTTGCTGGCCAGCCAGGCTTATGGCGAGAAGCTGCAGGCGATGCCGACGCTGTCCAGCTGGCTGGCCTTGTTTTACCTGGCGGTGTTCGGCTCCATCATCGCTTATAGCGCCTATCTGCACTTGCTGAAGACGGTGTCTCCGGCCGCCGCCACCAGCTACGCCTACGTCAACCCAGTGATCGCGGTTTTGCTGGGCGTGGTCTTCCTCGGCGAGCATATCGGCCTGCACGAGATGCTGGCGATGAGCGTGATCGTGGCGGCGGTGGTCTTGATCAGCTGGCGGCGTTAGCCCGTCAGCAGCGACATGCGCCGCAGCAGGCGCCGGCCTTGGCGCTGGTGTTGAATCACCGCGCCGATGTGGGCGGTCAATAGCAGAGCCAGCAGCACATTGCTGGCGAAGTGCAGCTTGGCCAGCGCGCGCGTGGCCGCGCCGGCTTCCAGGCTGGGCGGCAGCGTGATCAGGCCGAACAGATCGACCGGCCGCTCCATCATCAGCCAGCCGCTGGCCAGCGATAGACAGCTCAGCAGATAGAGCAGCGCGTGGGCGCGGCGCGCCAGCCGGTGCTTGGCGGGCGGAATGCCGGCCGGCGGCGGCATGCGGAAGCTGGCGCGGTAAACAACGCGCAGCAGGAAGACCGGCATCAACAAGGTGGTCAGCGCAACGTTGAACGGCGGAATCGCCGCGGCGACGGCCGGCGGCAGCGCGCCGGAGGCGAGCGCGAAGCCGCTGATCATCGCCCACAGGATCACGACTGCGCAAATCCAGTGCAGCCAGGCGGCGATGGGCGGATAGGTCTGGGTTGGGGTTTCCATCGGAATCGGCTTTCTTGCGAATCCCGGCAGGCGACGCGCGGCCGCCGTCCTGCCTGCGTCGCGGGCATGGCGCGGTGGCCATCCAAGGAATGGGCCTGCGGCAGGAGGAGTGTGGGAGAGACCGGCCTTCCGGGACGGGGAAGGCCGGCGAGTCAACACGTCAGGCGTTCAGCCCGCGCGCTGACAAGGGGACGGTCAGGCCGGAGCCCACAAGGCGGGTTGGGTGGACGGAGTCCAGCCCGCGCCGGCCCAGGCGGTGTGCGGCTGCAGGCAACGGTACTTCTTGCCCTGGTAGCTGACGATCTGGCCGGCGGTGTAGGACAGGCCTTCCTTCCAGGTGTCGCCCACCGGCGGCGGCGTGATGCCGCCGTCGCCCTTTTTCAGGTCGATCTGATAGGTGTAGCCCTTGTAGCTGTCGTTCAGGTACACGCGGTTGGCGGTGGCGCTGCGTTCCGGGGTGATGCTCACCGTGCGTTGCTTCTGATTCATCACGCCGATGCGGATCGCTTTGGAGGTCGCGTTCACTTTCACACCCAGCTCGTACGGCCAGTTCGCCATCTGGCCGCTGACGGCGTCCAGCTTGACCGGGATGGTTTCGGCGTCGCGGCCGCTGGCGTCGAACACGCGCAGGGTGGCGGTGCTGTTGTTCGGCAGGTTTTCATAAGCGGTCACCTTGCCGATTTCCTTCCACGGATTGGTCACCGGCGGCGGTTCCGGCGGATTGGTGCCGTCGCCGAATACCACGTCGGAGCACGAGTAGAACGCTTCCTCGCTGTCCGCGCGCTTCCAGACGTTGAAGATGATATGCGGGCCGCTCTTGCCAGCCGGCAGCTTGGCCACCATGTGGTAGCGCTTGTTGGCGTCCAGCGGCGGGTTGCCGGTCACGGTGTGGAAGGGCTGCGGATCCAGGTCGGACCACTTCAGCGGCTTGGTCTGATCCCAGCCGTTCTTGGTGACGTAGAACTTGAAGTATTTGGTCGAGTGCGGCGCGGTGGCGTGGTAGACGAACTCGTAGTTGCCGTTGGCGTCCGGCACCAGCTTGGTTTTCGGCCAGTCGGTGCGTCCCAGATTGAAGCCCTTGAACTTGTCCTGGCCGCCGGCGCAGAGCTTGCCGTCCGGCACCACCGCCGCGTGGTTGTCGCCTTGCGGGTTCTGGTTGATGCCGTTCCAGTCGTACATGGCCTGGGTGCCGCCCACGCGGCGGGCTTCCTGGCATGCGGCGGATTTCGGCGATTCCGCGCCCTCTTTGAAGCAGTTGTAGGTGCGGTTGATCGGCACTTCCATGGTGCCGTGGGCCCAGAGCGGCGCGCTGAGGCAGGCCAGGGCGAGGGCGGCGGGAAGGCGCAGTTGTGGTTTCATTCTGACTCCTTTGAGCTACGAGTGGTATGCAAGCGCCCAGCAGTTTGCCGAGCAGTCCAATCATCATATGAATGCCATATGATTTAAAATGAGACGACTATTTTTAATGTAAGTTTGGCGAAAGGTACTATTGCCATACTTACTGTGTGGTCTTGTATCTGCTTGATTCTTGCAAAAAACGCTCATTACCTGACCTGTCCCGCAGGTCAATACGCATTGCTCCCGCAATTTCCCCTGCCAAATCATCTGTTTGTCGTTTTGCTGCCATGCAGCAAGCGGACAATGATGTGCGCAAATAAAATGGTATTGACGTGGTATTAATGTGGTATTAACGTTCGCGGTAAGCCGGAAGGCCGGAATCGACTCGCGTCAGCGCGGAAGATGCCAGCCGGGGAGCCAGGTTATACACTGGGGTTTTCAGACCACTTGCAGACAACCCATGGAAAATCGCTGGCTTGCATTGAAACCGGATGAAACCCTGACCACGCCGCTGTATCTGCAGTTGTCGCGGAAATTGGCCGACGCCATCAACGCCGGCTGGTGGCAGGCGGACGAGGCGCTGCCGTCGGAACGCACGTTTTCCGAAGAACTGGGCATTTCGCGCGTGACGGCGCGCAAGGCGATGGATGTGCTGCTGGAGCAGGGCCTGATTCGCCGGCGCCAGGGCTCGGGCACCTTCATCACGCCGAGGCTGGAGCAGCCCTTGTCGCGGCTGACCGGCTTTACCGAACAATTGCGCCAGCGCGGCTTCGTGCCGTCGTCGGTGTGGCTGGAGCGCGGCGTGTTCGCGCCCAGCAATGAAGAAGTGATCAAGCTGGGGCTGTCGCCCACTTCGCAGGTGTCGCGGCTGAAGCGCCAGCGGCTGGCCGACGGAGTGGTGATGGCGATCGAGATGACGACGCTGCCGGTGGCGTATCTGCCGGAGCCGCAGCAAGTGGGCACCTCGCTGTACGCCCATCTGGACGCCAGCGGCCATTCGGTGGTGCGCGCGCTGCAGCATATCCGTGCGGTGAACGCCTCCGGCGACATCGCCACGCTGGCCGGCATCCGCCCCGGCGAAGCGATGTTGCTGATCACCCGCATCGGCTTCAACGCCGAGAACATCGCGATTGAATTGACCGATACCTATTGCCGTAACGACTACTACGATTTTGTTGCCGAACTGAGACGATGACCCAAAACCGAGTGCTGCAAGGACGCATCCTGACCGAGGCCGGCTGGATGGACGGCGAATTGAAACTGGCTGCCGACGGCCGCATCGAGGCCATAGACGCGCGCTTGGCCTCCGGCCGAGCGGTGGAGCGTTATTTGCTGCCGGGCTTCATCGACCTGCACGTCCACGGCGGCGGCGGCGTCGACATCATGGAGGGCGGCCGCGCCGCCGAGAGCGTGGCCAGGCTGCACGCCCGCTTCGGCACCACATCCTTGCTGGCCACCACCATGACCGCGCCGCCGATCGACATCGAGCAGGTGTTGCGCGCGCTCGGTTCCTCCTGTCGCGAACGCCAGCCCGGCGGCGCCCGCATCCTGGGCGTGCATCTGGAAGGCCCCTACATCAATCCCGGCAAGCTGGGCGCCCAGCCCGACGACGCCTGCCGCGCGGTGATGGAGCAGGTGGACTGGTACCGCTCGCTGGCGCCGGTGTCGCTGATCACGCTGGCGCCGGAAATCGCCGGTCATATGGACATCATCCGCCAGTTGGCGGAGCAGGGCGTCAAGGTGCAGCTGGGCCATACCCTGGGCAGTTACGAGGACGGGGTGCGGGCGCTGGAGCAAGGCGCGTCCGGCTTCACCCATCTGTTCAACGCGATGAGCGGCCTGCACCACCGCGAGCCCGGCATGGTGGGCGCGGCGCTGGCACACGCCGAATACGCCGAATTGATTCCGGATCTGCTCCACGTCCATCCGGGCGCGATCCGGGCCGCCCTGCGCTCGATTCCGCGCCTCTACTGCGTGACCGATTCCACCGCCGCCGCCGGCATGCCGGACGGCGAATACAAGCTGGGTTCGCACTCGGTCACCAAGTGCATGGGCGGCGTGCGTCTGGCCGACGGCACCCTGGCCGGCAGCACGCTGACCATGGACCAGGCGCTGCGCAACCTGGTGTCCATCGGCCTGCCGCTGGCGGACGCCTCGCACCGGCTGTCGCTCTATCCCGCAGACTACCTTGGCCTGGCCGATCGCGGCCGGCTCGCCGTCGGCGCCTGGGCCGACATCGTGACGATGGACGCGGATTTGAATTTGCAGCAAGTCTATGTAGAGGGAGAACAGATTGGCCTCGTTGATGCTTGAAGAAGCGCTGTACGCCGCCGAGGCGGTGGCCGCGCAACACATGTACGCCGATGAAGCGCTGGCCGCGCTGGGACGCGCGCTGGCGGTGGAACGCCCCAGCCTGGCGCTGACCGTGGCCCGCGGCAGTTCCGATCACGCCGCCAACTACTTCGCCTATCTGGCGATGCAGCGGCTGGGCGTGCCGGTGGTGTCCTTGCCGATGTCGCTGGTGACCCTGCACCGCGCGCCGCTGGCGGTGAAGGGCCAGCTGGCGGTGGCCCTGTCCCAGTCCGGCCAAAGCCCGGACCTGATCGACACCATGAAGGCGCTGGGCGCCGCCGGCGCGCGCACCGCGGCGCTGGTCAACAAGCATCAATCGCCGCTGGCCGCCGCCTGCGAATGGGTGGTGCCTCTCTGCGCCGGCGACGAAAAAAGCGTGGCCGCCACCAAGAGCTACATCACCTCGCTGTCCGCGGTGGCGCGCCTGGTCGCTCACTGGCAGGCGGACGACGCGCTGCTGGCCGCGCTGGCCAATCTGCCGCAGCGCCTGACCGAAGCCACGCGCCAGGACTGGACGGCGGCGGTGGACGTCTTGCGCGACGCCGAACGCATCATGGTGGTGGGCCGCGGCCTGGGCTTCGCCGTGGCGCTGGAAGCCGCGCTCAAATTCAAGGAAACCTGCGCGATCCAGGCCGAGGCCTTCTCCGGCGCCGAGATCAAGCACGGGCCGATGGCCTTGATCGACGACGGCTATCCGCTGCTGATCTTCGCGCCGCGCGGGCCGGAGCAACAGGGCCTGATCGATCTGGCCGAGGAGATGCGCGGCCGCGGCGCCAAGGTGCTGCTGGCGGCGCCGGAAAATATCGCCAGCCGCGACCTGACCCTGGCGCTGGCCGACGACGAGGCGCTGGATCCGCTGCTGGCGATCCAGAGCTTCTACCTGATGGCGGCGCGCTTGTCCGAGGCGCGCGGCCTGAACCCGGATCTGCCGCGCCACTTGTCCAAAGTGACCTGCACGCGCTGAGTCCGGTCCTGCTTGAAACCGCGCCCCGACCGTCTGCGCGAACGGGGCGCGCCGCGAACGGCGTCCAGCGGAAGCCGCGCCGGCCGCGGAGACACATCAGTCAGTAAGAATGGAGACGCCCCCCATGTCCGCTACGCTCGAACTCCTGGCCCCGTTTGACGGGCCGTCCGTGCCGCTGAGCCGCGCGCCCGATCCGGTCTTCGCCGGCTTGATGATGGGCGACGGCCTGGCGATCGAGCCGCTGTCCGGCACCCTGCTGGCGCCCTGTGACGGCGAGGTGGCGCAATTGGCGCGCACCGGCCACGCCTTGACGCTGCGAGCCGCCAACGGCGCGGAAGTGCTGATCCACATCGGCATCGACACCGTCAAGCTGGAGGGCGAGGGCTTCAAGCCGCTGGTCAAGGCCGGCGACGCGGTGCGTCAGGGCCAGCCCCTGATCGAGGTGGATCTGGACGCGGTGGCGCGGCGCGCGCCGTCGCTGCTGACCATGGTGGTGATCGCCAATGGCGAGGCTTATGCGCTGGAAAGTCGGGGCGAGGGCTGGCAGCAGGCGGGCCGCAGCGTGTTTCTGACGCTGTCCGGCGGCGCGGCGGCCGACGAGGCCCCCAGCGCCGAGGGCGCGGAAAGCCGCGGTCAGGCCACGGTGCGCCATGCCGGCGGCCTGCACGCGCGGCCGGCGGCGCTGGTGCAGAACGCGGCGCGTCAATATCGCGCCAGCGTGCGGGTGGAGTTCAAAGGCCAGGCGGCCAACGCTCGCAGCGTGGTGGCCCTGATGGGCTTGGGCGTGGCCGAGGACGACGATGTGGCGGTGCTGGCGCAGGGCGAGGACGCGGCCGCCGCGGCCGCGGCGGTGATCGCCGCGCTGCAGACCCGCACCGAATCCGGCCACGGCGGGCCCGCGCCCTTGGCGAGCGCGCCGGCGCGCGCGTTGCCGGCCGGCTGGATAGGCGGCGTGTGCGCGGCGCCGGGCCTGGCCATCGGCCAGGTGGTGCGTCTCGACGCCTTCGAGCCGCAGGTGGCGGAGTTCGCGGTCAACGCCGACAGCGAGCGCGAGCAATTGCGCCGGGCGCTGGCCGAGGTGAGCGCCGGCATCGCCGCCGCCATCGACACAGCCTTGCGCCGCGGCCAGACCTCGCAAAGCGACATCTTCGCCGCCCATCTGGCGCTGGTGGACGATCCGGAATTGCGGGACGCGGCGGAACGGGACATCGCCGCCGGCCACAGCGCCGGCCACGCCTTCCGTCAGGCGGTGCGCGCGCAATGCCGCGTGCTGTCCGGCCTGGGCAGCCCCTTGCTGGCCGAACGGGTGGCGGATCTCAAAGACATTGAACGCCAAGTGCTGAAAGCCCTGTTGGGCGACGCCCAAAGCGAGCCCGCACTGTATCCGGCCTCCATTCTGGTGGCCGAAGACCTGGCGCCTTCCGAACTGACCCGGCTGCCGCGCGAGCGGGTGGCCGGCATCCTGTCCGCCGCCGGCGGCGCCACCGGCCACGTGGCCATCCTGGCGCGCGCGTTGGGCATCCCGGCCCTGGTGGCTTGCGGGCCTCAGGTGTTGCGGCTGGACGCCGGCAGCGAAGTCTTGCTGGATGCGAGCCAAGGCGGCTGTCATCCGGCGCCGGACGCGGCCCTGCTGGCCGCCGCCCGGCAGGCGATGGCGGAGCGCGAGAGCCGCCGCGCCGATATGCGCGCGGACGCCGACGGCGCCGCGGTGACGCTGGACGGCGTGCGCGTCGAGGTGGCCGCCAATATCGCCAACGAAGAGGACGCGCGCGAAGCGGTGCGCCACGGCGCCGACAGCGTCGGCCTGCTGCGCACCGAGTTTCTGTTCATCGACCGTCAGGACGCGCCGGATCGCTACGAACAGGCCAACGCCTATCAGGCGGTGCTGGACGAATTACAGGGCCGCGTCGCCATCATCCGCACGCTGGACGTGGGCGGCGACAAGGAAGTGCCCTATCTGACCCTGCCGCCGGAGCCGAATCCGGCGCTGGGCCTGCGCGGCATCCGCACCGGCTTCGCCCATCCGGAGATGCTGGACGAGCAACTGCGCGCGCTGCTGATGCTGCGGCCCTTGTCCCTGCTGCGCATCCTGGTGCCGATGATCGCCGATGTCGGCGAACTGCGGCGCTTGCGCCAGCGCATCGACGCGCTGGCCGAGGAAGCGGGGCTGAGCGAGCGGCCGCAGCTGGGCGTGATGGTGGAAGTGCCCTCCGCCGCGCTGCTGGCCGACCAACTGGCCGCCGAGGCCGACTTCCTGTCCATCGGCACCAACGACCTGACGCAATACACGCTGGCGATGGATCGTTGCAACGCCTCGCTGGCCGCCAGCCTGGACGCGATGCACCCGGCGCTGCTGAGGCTGATCGAACGCACGGTGGCCGGCGCCAGCCAGCACGGCAAATGGGTGGGCGTATGCGGCGCCCTGGCCTCGGACCCGCTGGCCGCGCCGGTGCTGGTCGGCCTCGGCGTCGCCGAACTATCGGTCAGCCCCGGCCTGGTGCCGGAGATCAAGGCCAAGGTGAGGACGCTGGACCAGCAGGCTTGCCGCAAGCGCGCCGAGCAATTGCTGACGCTGGACTCCGCCGCCGCGGTGCGCGCGCAGGCCGCCGAATGGTGGCCGGAAGATTGAATCGGCCCGGCGCGCAGGCGCGCGCGGGGCTTTTATGAAGTGGTTTTGAGGTCATCGCATGCCGCGGGGACACGCGGCAGCGAGCGGTACAGACACACAAGAAGGTAGCAGCCTGGAGCGCCATGCCCCCATCGGCGTCCATACACTGGGAGACGAGACGTGAGTACCTCTGACAATAAATTCGCTGGCATTCAGCAGCTGGGCCGCGCCCTGATGCTGCCGATCGCCGTTCTGCCCGTGGCGGGCTTGCTGCTGCGCCTGGGCCAGCCGGACCTGCTCAACATCAAAATGATGGCCCAGGCCGGCGACGCCATCTTCGGCAACCTGGCCCTGATCTTCGCCATCGGCGTGGCGGTGGGCTTCGCCAAGGACAACAACGGCACCTCCGGCCTGGCCGGCGCCATCGGCTATCTGGTGATCACCGCGGTGCTCAAGGTGATAGACGAGAAAATCAATATGGGGGTGCTGTCCGGCATCCTGTCCGGCCTGGTGGCCGGCGCGCTGTACAACCGCTACAAGGACATCAAGCTGCCCAGCTACCTGGCCTTCTTCGGCGGCAAGCGCTTCGTGCCCATCGTCACCGGCTTCTCCATGCTCTTGTTGGGCGCGGTGCTGGGCTATGTCTGGATGCCGGTGCAGACCGGCATCGACAGCGTCGGCCGCTGGTTGATCGGCGCCGGCGAGATCGGCGTCTTCGCCTACGGCGTGCTCAACCGCGTGCTCATCGTCACCGGCCTGCACCACATCCTCAACACCATTGTCTGGTTCCAGGTGGGCGATTTCGCCTCCGCCGCCGGCAAGGTGGTGCATGGCGACCTGACCCGCTTCTTCGCCGGCGACAAGACGGCCGGCATGTTCATGTCCGGCTTCTTCCCGGTGATGATGTTCGGCCTGCCGGCCGCCTGCCTGGCGATGTACCGCACCGCCAAGCCTGAGAACAAGCAAGCCGTCGGCGGCCTGCTGTTCTCGATGGCGCTGACCGCGATGCTGACCGGCGTCACCGAACCGGTGGAATTCGCCTTCATGTTCCTGGCTCCGGCGCTGTACGCCATCCACGCGGTGCTGACCGGCCTGGCCATGGCCTTGATGCACGCGCTCAACATCAAGTTGGGCTTCGGCTTCTCCGCCGGCTTGTTCGATTACTTGCTGAACTTCGGCCTGTCCACCAAGCCGCTGTTGCTGATCCCGGTGGGCATCGGCTACTTCGCGCTCTACTACGTGCTGTTCGTGTTCTTCATCAAGAAGTTCGACCTGAAAACCCCGGGCCGCGAAGACGCGATGGTGGCCGTGGCGGCGGTGGCCGCCGGCAGCGACCGCGCGCGCGCCTTCATCGCCGCGCTGGGCGGCGCCGCCAACCTGAAGTCCGTGGACGCCTGCACCACCCGTCTGCGTCTGCAAGTGGCCAGCAACGACAAGGTGAGCGAAGCCGCGCTGAAGGCGCTGGGTTCGCGCGGCCTGATCAAGCCGGCCGCCGGCAGCGTGCAAGTGGTGCTGGGACCGGAGGCGGACCTGATCGCCGACGAAATCCGCGTCGCGCTGGGCAACCCGGACGCCGAGGCGGCCGTCCAAACGGCCGCGCCGGCGCAGGCCCTGGGCGCGGTGGTCGGCATAGACCGCGAACGCTGGCTGGCGGCGCTGGGCGGCGCGGCCAATGTGCTCAAGGTGGAAGCCGTGGCCGGCAGCCGGCTGCGGGTGGAAGTGGCCAACGCGGAGCTGGTGGATCAGGCCGCCCTGCAACAACTGGGGGCCAGCGGCGTCACCGCCTTCTCCGGCACCTTATTGCATATAGTATTGAATAGCGACGCGGGCGATTACGCCGCCGCATTGCAAGGCTGAGCGTCGCTTCCATGCGCCGCGCGTCGCGGGGCCTCGGACAGGCCTTGAGAACCGGGCGTCGCCCGGCGGAATTTGACGCACGGCAAGCTTGGGCGCAATTTCCGCACTGCCGATGTTGGTAATTCGCCCACTACTTATGTAGCGAGTTGATTACAAGCGGAATCAGGCGGACAGTGGTGGCGCAGGGCACGGGAAGATGACCTTGCGCCATTTCAACTTGGAGGATGCATCATGACGTTGCGAGTTGCTATCAATGGTTACGGCCGCATCGGCCGCATGATTGTGCGTGCATGGCAAGAGCGCTATGCCGATCAGGACATCGAGATTGTCGCCATCAACGATCTGGCCTCGCCGGAGCTGCATGAACACCTGACCCGTTACGACAGCGTGCACGGTCCGTTCGCTGCTTCCGTGGCGCTGGACGGCGATCACCTGGTGGTCAACGGCAAGAAGATCAAACTGCTGGCCATCCGCAACCCGGCCGAGCTGCCGTGGAAAGAATTGAACGTGGACGTGGTGATGGAATGCACCGGCTTGTTCACCACCCGCGAAAAAGCCGGCGCGCATCTGCAGGCCGGCGCCAAGAAAGTGCTGATCTCCGCTCCGGGCGGCGAAGGCGTGGACGCCACCGTGGTTTACGGCGTCAACCACCAGCAGCTGAGCAGCGCGATGACCATTGTCTCCAACGCCTCCTGCACCACCAACTGTCTGGCCCCCATGGTGCAGCCGCTGATCGACACCATCGGCATCGAGCGCGGCCTGATGACCACGGTGCACGCTTACACCAACGACCAAGTGCTGCTGGACACCGATCACAAAGACCTGCGCCGCGCCCGTTCCGCCGCCGTGTCCATGATCCCGACCAAGACCGGCGCCGCCGCCGCGGTGGGCCTGGTGCTGCCGCAGCTGAAGGGCAAGCTGGACGGCTTCGCCGTGCGCGTGCCGGTGAGCAATGTCTCGCTGGTGGACCTGACCTTCACCGCCGGCCGCGATACCAGCAAGGAAGAAGTGAACCAGCTGATCAGCGACGCCGCCAAGGGCCCGCTCAAGGGCGTGCTGGGCGTCAACACCCTGCCGCTGGTGTCCTGCGACTTCCTGCACAACCCGGCGTCCAGCACCTTCGACGCCACGCTGACCCGCGTCATCGGCGGCCGCGAAGTCAAAGTGCTGGCCTGGTACGACAATGAATGGGGATTCTCCAACCGCATGATCGATACCGCGGTGGCCTGGCAGGCCGCCAAGTAAGCGCCCAGCGGGGTTCCGGCTCAAGAAACGGACAGGCTTGCCTGTCCGTTTTTCATGGCGCGGCGCCAGGAGCGGGCGCTTGGGACGGCGCCGGTTTATTCATCCTGCTGCAGATCCGGCAGCCGCGGCGGCACCGGCACCTCGATCACGATCGAGGTCTTGGTGTCGCCAAACTGCATCAGCCGCGCGATCAAGGCCTGCAGCGTGGGCATATTGTCCACCACCACTTTCATCATCAGTCCGCTGGTGCCGGTCACCGACATGCATTCGATGATCTCCGGCATGGTGCGGATTTCCTCTATCACCGCGAAGTACTCCAGATGCTTGACCGTCAGCTCTATCATGCAGCAGATGGGCATGCCCACCTTGTTGGGATCGATGGTGGCGCGGTAGCCGGTGATCACGCCTCCGCGCTCCAGTTTGCTCACCCGGTCCGCCACCGCCGGCGGCGACAGATTCACCCGCCGGGCCAGTTCCGCGAAGCTGATTCGGGCGTTTTCGTGCAGTGCGGCGATGATTTTTCTATCAAATTTATCCATTCTTCGATTATAAGGAAATATGACGAAATAAACTTATAAAAAAAGGCGTAATGGCTGAAAATCCAATCAACCATCTGATCAAAACGCCTGTTTGCTACGTAAAATGCTGGCCGTATCAGGGTTGGCCGCACTGTCCCGCGGCCCGCCTGTCCAGATCCGTTGCGGATGAGAATTGTCCCAAAACGCTCTCATTTGAAACTGTCCTGGTGATCTCTTTGTCCCTGGTCTCTAGTCAGATCAAATCTGTATTGACGACGACCATTCCGGGCCTGTTCACAGCAACAGGCCCGTTTTTTTTGGCTTGCTGAGGCGTCTACGGCTGGCGCGTTAAAATAATCTGCGCCAAAGTGGGAAAGTTTGACGAAATGTCATATTTTTGTAATCACCCGTTTTTATCCTTGCCACACACTCAAACGGGAATGGATCAACCATGCCAGCCAATATCTTGCTTGTTGAAGACGAACCGGCAATCCAGGAGCTGATTGCCTTCAACCTGGCGCAGGCCGGCCACCATGTGCTGCGGGCCAGCACCGCCGAAGCGGCGCTGACGCTGGTGCGCAACGCGCTGCCTGACCTGGTGCTGCTGGACTGGATGCTGCCGGGCGCCAGCGGCGTGGACATCGCCAAGCGCCTGCGCGCCGACGAGCGCACCCGCCATGTGCCCATCATCATGCTGACCGCGCGCTCGGACGAGCAGGACAAGATCACCGGCCTGGAAACCGGCGCCGACGACTACATCACCAAGCCCTTCTCGCCGCGCGAGCTGCTGGCGCGCATCAAGGCGGTGTTGCGCCGCCGCGCGCCGCAGATGACCGACGACGCGGTGGATGTGCAAGGCCTGCGGCTGGACCCGGTCACCCACCGCGTCACCGGCAACGGCGGCGTCATCGATCTGGGCCCCACCGAATTCCGCCTGCTGCACTTCTTCATGACCCACCCCGAGCGCGTGCATTCGCGCTCCCAACTGCTGGACCAAGTGTGGGGCGACCATGTGTTCGTGGAAGAGCGCACCGTGGACGTGCATATCCGCCGGCTGCGCAGCGCGCTGGAGGGCACCGGGCACGACACGCTGATCCAGACCGTGCGCGGCACCGGTTATCGCTTTTCCACCCAGCAGTGAGGCCTGATGCCTGAATTTCTGAAACGCACGCTGGCCTCGCTGCTGGCGACCGCCGTCATCGGCCTCGGCTTCTGGCTGGGCTCGTCGGCGGAAGACGGACTGATCGCGGTGGCTATCTGCCTGGGCGGCTGGCTGGCCTTCAATCTCTACCATGTGGCGCTGCTGCTGCGTTGGCTGCAACGGCCGACTCCGGAGCGGGTGCCTGACGGTTTCGGCGTCTGGCACACCATCTTCATGACGCTGTACCGCACCACCCGCACCCAGAGCCAGAGCCAGAAAAAGCTCACCCACGCGCTGGAGCGCTTCATCAACGCCGGGGAGGCGATGCCGGACGGGGTGGTGGTGCTGGACGAGCACGACCGCATCGAATGGATCAACCCGATGGCGGTGGAGCATCTGGGTCTGGACCGCAAACGCGATGTCGGCAACCAGATTCTCAATCTGATCCGCCAACCGGCCTTTCACGCCTATATGAACGAGGCGCGCTTCAGCCAGCCGCTGGTGCTCAACTTCGTGCAGCCGCGCGAACTGGTGATCTCGCTGCAGATGGTGCCCTTCGATTCCACCCGCAAGCTGCTGCTGACCCGCGACATCACCCAGTTGGAGCGGGTGCAGACCGTGCACAAGGATTTCGTCGCCAACGTCTCGCACGAGCTGCGCACGCCGCTGACCGTGGTGGGCGGCTTTCTGGAGACGCTGGGAGACATGCCGCAGGTGGACGACGCCACCTTCCGCCAGTTTCTGCCGATGATGATGGAGCAGTCGCGGCGCATGCAAAGCCTGGTCGAGGACCTGCTGACCCTGTCCAAGCTGGAGAACAGCCCCAAGGCGACGGTGTCGGAGCGGGTGGACATGCAGGACATGCTGGACACGCTGATGGTGGAGGCCGAGGGCCTGTCCCACGGCCGTCATCAGGTCAAGCTGGACCGGCACAGCGACGCCTGGCTGTGGGGCAGCCAGCAGGAGCTGCACTCGGCCTTCGGCAACCTGGTGTCCAACGCGGTGCGCTACACGCCGGAGGGCGGCTGCATCACCCTGAGCTGGAAGGAGGAGGGCGAGCAGCTGCGTTTCTCGGTGGCGGATACCGGCATCGGCATCCCGCGCGAGCATATCCCGCGGCTGACCGAGCGTTTCTACCGGGTGGACCGCGGCCGTTCGCGCGGCAGCGGCGGCACCGGCCTGGGGCTCGCCATCGTCAAGCATGTGCTGGCGCGCCACCATGCGCGGCTGGAGATCCGCAGCGAACCGGACAAGGGCAGCGTGTTCTCCGCGGTGTTCCCGCGCGACCGCCGCAGCGGCTCGCAAGCGGCCTGAGCGCCGCGCCGCGGGGCCGCATGCGGCGTATTCTTGCAAGCTTGGGTCGGCGCTCTTGGCGCGCCGCTCCAAGCGGGTTAGGATGTCCGTTTTAGCCCGCCGATTTTAGAACCTGTTCAAAGTCTGCTGCGCTTCGGCGATACGGCGTTAGAAACCCGCTTCGAAATGCTCATGTACCGTATGTGCATTCCGCTTCCTCGGCTGTTTTCGTCTTGTCTCGCCCTTGTGCGCGAGACTCTGAACAGGCTCTATGGCGTGGTAGCCACCGGCCGGCTCGGCGACGCCGGGTTCGCCCTGACTTTATTCTGGATCGTTCCACCATGAATCGACTGCAATCCATCCGCCCCTTCGGCCAGCGCATCTGGCTGGACAATCTGTCCCGCGAACTGATCGCCTCCGGCGAACTGGCGCGTCTGCTGGCCGACGACGGCATTGCCGGCGTGACCTCCAATCCGGCGATCTTCTACAAGGCGATCAGCGGCGACGCCAGCTACCAGGCCGATCTGGCCCGCCTGAAAGCGGACGCCGGCCTGTCGGCCGAGGCGCGTTACGAAGCGCTGGTGGTGCCGGACATCCAGGCCGCCTGCGATCTGCTGCGCGGCCAGTACGACGCCAGCCAGGGCAACGACGGCTATGTCAGCCTGGAAGTGTCGCCGGAGCTGTCCAACGACGAGGCCGGCACCTTGGCCGCGGCGCGCCGCCTGTGGGCGGAAATCGCCCGCCCCAACGCCATGATCAAGATCCCGGCCACCGCCGCCGGCATCCGCGCCTTCCAGACGCTGACGCGCGAAGGCGTCAACGTCAACATCACCCTGCTGTTCTCGCTGCCGCAAGTGGAAGCGGTGTGGGACGCCTACATCGCCGGCCTGTCCGCCCGTCGCGCAGACGGCAAGGATGTGTCCGGGGTCAAGGCGGTGGCCAGCTTCTTCCTGTCCCGCGTCGACAGCCTGCTGGATCCGCAAGTGGGCGCGGCCCATCAGGGCAAGGTGGCCATCGCGTTGTCCAAGGCCGCTTACGCCCGCTACCGCGAACGTTTCCACGGCGCCGAGTTCGTCGCGCTGAAAGCCGCCGGCGCGCGTCCGCAATATCTGCTGTGGGCGTCGACCGGCACCAAGAACGCCGCTTACTCCGACGTGCTCTACGTGGAAAGCCTGATCGGCGACGAAACCGTCAACACCGTGCCGGACGGCACGCTGGCGGCCTTCCGCGATCACGGCCAGGCCGCGTTGACGCTGCTGGAAGGCATGGACGACGCGCAAACCCTGTTGCACGCGGTGGGCGCGGCCGGCGTGGATCTGGCCGCCGCCGGCGAGAAGCTGCAACAGGATGGCTTGAAGCTGTTTGAGGACGCGTTCGAGCAGTTGCTGAAGCTGACCGCCTGAGAGTGTAAACCAGCTCTGAGAACGTGTTTACGATCTCGCGAGCTAAGGTGAGACAAGGCGAAAACAGCTGAGAAAGCGGAGTGTACACACGGTACATGAGCATTTCGAAGGGGTACTCACCGTGTAACGCTCCACAACGCGCAGCAGATCGTAAACAGGTTCTGAGTGCGGAAAGATAAAAAGGCTGACCAGCGCGGTCAGCCTTTTTTGCGCGTGCGGCCTGGAGCGGCCGTCGTTCAGGCGGCCTGCTGCGTCCGGCGCGCCGCCATGCGCTGCCCGGCGGCGCTCATTTCCTCGGCGCTGATGGCGGAGGCGGCGGTGGGGAACAGCCAGCTTTCCTCTGCAGCGGCGTGTTCGCGGTACTGGCGGGCGAACTCCTCCAGCTCGTTGCGGCTGATACGGTGGATCTTGCCGTCGCGCAGCGCCAGCAGATCGTCGCGGATCGCGTTCCAGCAGGAGTGCAGATAGCCGTGTTCGGCGCTCAGTTGCTCCAGTCGGGCGGCGGCGGTGGGCACCCGCGCCAGAATCAGCGGGAACAGCTCGTCCTCCTCGTCGCTGTGATGGGCGGGGCCGGCCAGATCGAAGTAGCGGACCACGCCGTCTATCGTATTGCGGGCGGCCTCGTTGACGCCGTGTTGCTCGATGTAGGCGGGCAGTTGATCCAATTGCTCGCAGAAGCGGCGAATCTTGTCGTGACAGGCTTGCAGCATTTCCAGCGGCTGTTCGAAGCTGGGCGCGGCGGCGTTGCTCAGAGAGTCCAGCGTCAGCATGGGCGTTCTCCTGTGATGGGTGACGGCCTGCATTCTGCGGCATGGAACGGGCCGCGGCCATGATTCGGCTCAAGCAAGGCGAGCCTTCCGCCGGGCGGGAGCGGTAGAATGCAGGATGAAGGCTTGTCCGCCCCGGTTGTTCTTGATACCGCGTAGGGCCTCAGAAAACAAGTGCGATATTGGACTGTTCCAGTTACCGGATTGTTGCATCGGTTACGCGCGCAGGGAGAGTGAATGCAAGCCCCGTTTGAAGTGAAAAGCCTGGATTTGAGGGACGCCGCGCTGGCCGCGCGCGCCTTGGATCTGCAACTGGCCGCCCACCGTCTGGAGGCGGAGTGGCTGTCCTATCCGCACCTGCCCGTGCTGTGGGCCGATCTGTCCGCGGCGCGGGCCTGCGCCGACGCGGTCTGGGGCGCGTTCGAGGGCGAGAGCCTGCGCGGCCTGCTGGTGGCCTCGCGCCGCGAGGACGGCGGTCTGCATATCGAAAGAGTGGTGGTGGATCCGCAACAGCTGCGCGCCGGCTGGGGCTATCGCCTGCTGAACCGGGCGCTGGTGGGCGAGGGCGAGGTCAGCGTGGACACCGCCGAGGTCAATATCGCCGCGTTGTCCTTGTACCGCAAGGCCGGTTTCGTCGCCGAGCAGCGCTGGTCCACGCCGGACGGCTTGATGTTGTGGCGTTTGAATTATCAGCCGGCCCCGCCGCCTGCTTTGCAATTATTGGAAGACGGCTGGCTGGACGGCGCGCGCCGGCTGCCCTCGCCCAATCACGATGAACGCGGCGAGGGCATGGCGCCGGAACTGCTGGTGATCCACAACATCAGCCTGCCGCCGTATCGCTACGGCGGCTTGGGCGTGGAACAGCTGTTCCAGAACCGGCTGAATCCTGACGAGCATCCGTTCTACGCCGAAATCCAGCACCTGCGGGTGTCGTCCCATTTCTTCATTCGTCGGTCCGGCGAGCTGCAGCAGTTCGTGCCGGTGACGCGGCGCGCCTGGCATGCCGGCGTGTCCAGCTGGCGGGGGCGTGAGCGCTGCAACGATTTTTCCATCGGCGTGGAGTTGGAAGGCTGCGATTTCGAGCCGTTCAGCGAGGCGCAATACCGCACGCTGCAAGCGCTGGCGCGGGCATTGCGGAGCAAGCTGCCGCTTGGCGCCGTCATCGGCCACGAGCACATCGCGCCGGGGCGCAAGACCGATCCCGGCCCGTTCTTCGATTGGGCGCGGGCGGAGGCGGACAGCGGCCTGCAACGCTAGAGTCAGGCGCGAAAAAGCCGGACAGGCAGGGCCGGTCCGGCTTGGGAGCGGGGCGGGAGGGCTTACAGCTCGACTTGCGCGCCCAGCTCCACCACCCGGTTGGTCGGCACCTGGAAGAAGTCGGTGGCGCGCATCGCGTTCTTGCTCATCCACACGAACAGCTTTTCGCGCAGGCGCGACATGCCCGGACGCTCGGTGGACACGATGGTTTCCCGCGACAGGAAGAAGGACGTGTCCATCAGCTCGAAGGCCAGGCCCTGGGCGGTGCAGTCTTCCAGCACCTGCAGCACGTTCGGGTCTTCCTTGAAGCCGTAGCGGGCCACCACGCGCCAGAACGAAGCCGACATCTGCACGATCTCCAGTCTGTCCTCTTCCGCCACGTAGGGCACGTCTTCGGTGCGCACCGTCATCAACACCACCCGCTCGTGCAGCACCTTGTTGTGCTTGAGATTGTGCAGCAGCGCGTGCGGCACGCCGTGCAAGGTGCTGGTCAGGAACACCGCGGTGCCTTGCACCCGCGTCGGCGGATAGGCTTCCAGGTTCTCGATGAAGCTGTCCAGCGGCAGCGCCTGGTCGCGCAGGCGCGTGAACAGCAGCTCGCGGCCCTGCTTCCAGGTGCTCATCAGGGTGAAGATCACCATGCCCAGCACCAGCGGCAGCCAGCCGCCGTCGGCCACTTTATGGATGTTGGCGCTGAAGAAGCCCAGGTCTATGGTGGCGAACATCAGGGTGACGCCCAGCGCCAGCGGCAGCGGCCAGCGCCAGTTGACCCGGGCCACCACGAAGAACAGGCAGGTGGTGATCAGCATGGTGCCGGTGACGGCGATGCCGTAGGCGGCGGCCAGGCTGGACGAAGTCTTGAAGGTCAGCACCACCACCATCACCGCGATCAGCAGCGCCCAGTTGATGAAGGGCATATAGATCTGGCCGATCTCTTTTTCCGAGGTGTGCTGCACTTCCAGCCGCGGGCAGTAACCCAGCTGGATGGCCTGGCGGGTCAGCGAGTAGGCGCCGGAAATCACCGCCTGCGACGCGATCACCGTGGCCAGCGTCGCCATCACGATCAGCGGCAGCAGCGCCCAGTCCGGCGCCAGCAGGAAGAAGGGATTCTTGATCGCCGCCGGGTTTTGCATCAGCAGCGCGCCCTGGCCGAAATAATTCAGCGCCAGGCCGGGCAGCACCAGGCTGAACCAGGCGCGGCGGATCGGCGAGCTGCCGAAATGGCCCATGTCGGCGTACAGCGCCTCGGCGCCGGTCAGCGCCAGCACCACCGAGCCCAGGGTCAGGAAGGAGCCCCAGCCGTTGTGGCCGATGAAGTGCAGCGCGTGGTAGGGATTGAGCGCCTGCAGCACTTGCGGCGCTTGAACGATCTGGTGCAAGCCGAGCAGACCCAGCACGGAGAACCAGACCAGCATGATGGGGCCGAACAGCAGGCCGACGCTGGCGGTGCCGAAGCGTTGCAGCAGGAACAGGCCGGTCAGCACGCCGATGGCCATCGGCAGCACATAGCTTTCCATCGCCGGGGAAATCAGCTCCATGCCCTCGGCGGCGGACAAGACCGACACCGCCGGGGTGATGATGGCGTCGCCGTAGAACAGCGCCGCGCCGAACAAGCCCAGCAGCACGATCTTCCAGCGCGCGGCGTGAGTGGTGTAATGACGGGCCAGCGCCATCAGCGCCATGATGCCGCCTTCGCCGCGGTTGTCGGCGCGCAGCACGAAGGCCACGTATTTGATGGAAACCACGAAAATCAGCGACCAGAAGATCAGCGACAAGATGCCGAAGATGTTTTCCGGAGTGGTGGGGATGCCCTGGCCGGTGAAGCATTCGCGCAGGGTATACAGCGGGCTGGTGCCGATGTCGCCGTATACCACGCCCAAGGCGGCCAGGGTCAGGCCAGCCATGGCCTGTTTGTTGTGATCCTGCATAAGCATCCAATGGAATTGTTCGTCACCGTATATTGCTGCACAGCAATATCGGTGGTTCTTGAGCGCGCAGATTACTCCAGAGGTCTGGGTAAGCCAAGCAAAGGCCGCGCAAGAGCCGAGATGTGTTCTCGTAAAACGACAGAGTCCGGGCTGTCTGCTTGCGCGGCGGCCGCATCTGGGGTAGCCGGCGGGGGGCGGGACACGCATCTTTATAGCGCAAATCGGCGATGCCGGCGCAAGGCTTGGCCGCGAGGCGCGGCAAACGCTACAATCAAGCCCTCAATTACACCGTATTGCCAAGGACGCATCATGCGCGCATCGCAGTTTTTCATTTCCACCCTGAAGGAAGCCCCCGCCGACGCCGACATCGCCAGCCAGAAACTGATGATGCGCGCCGGCTTCATCCGCAAAGTGGCCGCCGGCATTTACTCCTGGATGCCGATGGGCCTGCGCAGCGTGCGCAAGGTGGAAAACATCGTGCGCGAAGAGATGAATCGCGCCGGCGCAATCGAAGTCAGCCTGCCGGTGGTGCAACCGGCCGGCCTGTGGCAGGAAACCGGCCGCTGGGACAAGATGGGCGAGGAGTTGCTGCGCTTCAAGGACCGCCATGAGCGCGATTTCGCCTTGCAGCCCACCGCCGAGGAGCTGATCACCGACATCGCGCGCAACGAGCTGCGCAGCTACCGCGCGCTGCCGAAGAACTTCTTCCAGATCCAGACCAAGTTCCGCGACGAGCGCCGTCCGCGCTTCGGCGTGATGCGCGGCCGCGAGTTCACCATGAAGGACGCCTACTCCTTCGACCGCAGCGCCGACGCCGCCGGCGTCAGCTACGACAATATGTACGCCGCCTACTGCCGCATCTTCGACCGCCTGGGCCTGAGCTACCGCGCCGTCGCCGCAGACACCGGCGCGATCGGCGGCGACCGCTCGCATGAATTCCAGGTGATCGCCGACACCGGCGAGGACGCCATCGTCTACTGCCCGGGTTCCGACTACGCCGCCAACATCGAACTGGCCGAAGCCGTGGCCCCGGCCGGCGAACGCGCGGCCGCCGGCGCGGCCATGGCCAAGGCGCACACGCCCAAGGTCAAGACCATCGCCGATCTGGTGGGCTTCCTGAACGTGGACGTCAAGCAGACCGTCAAGGCGGTGGTGGTGGACGGCGACGAAGATCAGCCGGTGCTGTTGCTGGTGCGCGGCGACCACGAGCTGAACGAAGTCAAGGCGGAGAAGATCGCCGGCATCAAGAAGCCGCTGACTTTCGCCTCGCCGGCCGCGATCAAGGCCGCCTTCGGCGCCAATCCCGGCTCGCTGGGCCCGGTGGGCTTCAAGGGCCGCGTCATCGCCGACCGCACCGTCGCCAAGATGGCCGACATGATTACCGGCGCCAACGAGGACGATCAGCACTACACCGGCGTCAACTTCGGCCGCGATTGCGCGGAGCCGGAAGTGATGGACATCCGCAATGTGGTGGCCGGCGACGCCTCGCCGGACGGCAAGGGCGAGCTGGCGATCCAGCGCGGCATTGAAGTGGGCCATGTGTTCTATCTGGGCACCAAGTACTCGGAAGCGATGAACGCCACCTTCCTGGACGAGGACGGCAAGCCCAAGCCGTTCGAGATGGGCTGCTACGGCATCGGCGTCACCCGCATTCTGGGCGCGGCGATCGAGCAGAACTTCGACGACAAGGGCATGATCTGGCCGGACGCCATCGCGCCGTTCGCCCTGGTGATCTGCCCGGTGGGCTATGACCGTTCCGCCGAGGTGAAGGCCGCCGCCGACGCCTTGTACCAAGGCCTGCTGGCCAAGGGCGTGGACGTGATCCTGGACGACCGCGGCGAGCGCCCGGGCGCGATGTTCGCCGATTGGGAACTGATCGGCGCGCCGCATCGCGTCACCATCGGCGACCGCGGCCTGAAGGAAGGCAAGGTCGAGTACCAGCACCGTCGCGACGCGGAGGCCAGCGCGCTGGCCGCCGATGCTATGCTGGAACAAGTGCTAGCCAAACTGGGGCTGTGACCGTCTTATGATCCGATCCGGCATCGTCGTATTGTTGGCCGCGCTGGCAGCGATGCCGGCGTGGGCCGGCGCGCAGAAGGAAGAGGCGCTGGCCGCCAACGTCGCTTCCACCATGCGCCGTTCGGTGTCGGACGCCAACGCGCCGCGGCTGGTGTTCGACGACCAGCGCGAGGCCGACGCCTGGCTGGGAGAGATGTCCAGCCGGCTGGCCAAGCGGATTCCGGATAAATGGACGCGCGAGCGTCTGCTCACCGCCATCCATTACGAGGCCACCCGCGCCGGCCTGGACCCGCAGCTGGTGCTGGGCCTGATCCAAGTGGAAAGCGGCTTCAACAAGTACGCGATCTCCGGCGCCGGCGCGCGCGGGCTGATGCAGGTGATGCCGTTCTGGGTGCGCAGCATAGGCAATGCGCAGCACAATCTGTTCGATCTCACCACTAATCTGCGCTACGGCTGCACCATTCTGCGTTACTACCTGGATATCGAGCGCGGCAATCTGTTCCGCGCGCTGGGCCGCTACAACGGCAGCCTGGGCCGCGCCGAGTATCCCAATCTGGTGATGGGGGCCTGGAAAGGCCGCTGGCACTGGGTGGCGCCGCTGCCGGTGAAAACGGCGGCGGCGGGCGCCGCGCCGCCGCTGCTGCGCTGAAGCGCGGATGCAAAAAAAAACCGGCTCTGGAATCCAGGCCGGTTTTTTTGTCCGCTCAGCGCGGCAGGCTACAGGAGGGCGCGCGCATTTCAATCCTCCTGGGTTTGCAGCATCTTTTTCAGCAAGCGCGCCAGCGTGGCGCGTTCTTCCGCGTCCAGCATCTCGATCAACTCGGCCTCGGCCGACAGATGGTTGCCGACGGCGTCCTCGATCACCTCGAAGCCCTTGGGCGTCAGCGTCACGATCACGCCGCGGCGGTCGCCCGGGTCCGGCGAGCGGGTCACCAGGCCGGCTTCTTCCAGACGATTGATGCGGTTGGTCAGCGCGCCGGAGGAAATCAGCACCATGCCTTGCAGTTGATTGGGGGACAGCTGGAACGGCTCGCCGCCGCGGCGCAGCGCGGCCAACACGTCGAATTCGCCGACATTCAGATTGTGGCGCGCCAAATCGTGCAGTACGCGGCGGGTGACGAAGTACTCCATTCGCACAATGCGGCCGACCACTTCGGTGGAGGACGGGTCCAAGTCCGGGCGAACCTCGCGCCACAGGGCCACGATACGGTCAATCTGGTCTGGTGCTTGTTGCATCACTGACGGTTCCTGATGTGTGGGTGACAACTGGATGACTACCGGGCGCAGAGATTAGCACGGCTTGAAGTTAGTTTATCTTCACGTGAAAGAATAGTCTTCAGTCATCACCCGCACCAGCGGGAAGCGCGCTTACTGACGCATGCTGACCGCCAGCCGGTTGAAGGCGTTCATCAGGGCGATGGCGAAGCTCAGGTCCGCCACTTCTTCCGGGCTGAAGTGTTCCTGCAAGGGCAGATAGTGCTGGTCCGGCGCCTGGGTGACGGCGATGTCGGTCAGCGATTCAGCCCATTCCAGCGCCGCGCGCTCGCGGGCGCTGTACAACTCGCTGACGCGCCAGCCGGCCAGAGAATCGATGCGTTCATTGCTTTCCCCCCTGGCGCGCAGGGCCGACGCGTGCATTTTCAGGCAGAAGGCGCAGCCGTTGATCTGGGATACGCGCAGGTAAACCAGCTCGATCAAGGGCAGGCCCAGGCTGCTGTGCTGCAGGCTGGCTTTGACGCTGGCCAGCCCTTGGTAGGCGGCGGGGGACAGTTGGGTGTAGGGCAGGCGCAGAGACATGGCAATTCCTTTCAAGAGAGAGAGTCGCAGCGGCGAGCTGCAAGGCCAGTCTAGGCAAAAATCATTTATGTAAATAGACTTAAAATATCGAATTCAAATTCCAAAAATGAAATCATGCTGGATGATCTGCAGTTGTTCGTGAGCATTGTCGACGCCGGCAGCCTGAATGCCGCCGCTCGGCGGCTGGGCGTGCCCACCGCCACCCTGTCGCGGCGCTTGCAGGCGCTGGAGCGGGAGTTGGGCTGTCGCCTGCTGCACCGCAGCGCGAGGCGGATGGAGCTGACGGCGGAAGGCGGGCAGTACTACGAGCAATGCCGGCCCTTGCTGCAATCGCTGAGCCAGACCGCCGCGTCGCTGGCCGATTCGCTGCACCAGGTCAAGGGCGTGCTGCGGGTGCTGTCGCCGCTGAGCCTGGGCAACGACGTCCTGGTGCCGGTGTGGCGGCGGATGCTTAGAGACTATCCTGACTTGCGCTTGGAGCTGCATCTGAACAACGCCATCGACGACCTGCTCAGCGGCATGGCGGACCTGGCCTTGCGGGTAGGGGAGCAGCCGGACTCCAGCTTGAACCAAAGACGGCTGGGCTGGGTGCGCACTTTGCTGGTGGCCGCGCCGGCCTATCTGGCGGCGCAAGGCGAGCCGCGGACGCCGGAGGCGCTGGCGCGTCACGCCTTGCTGGTGGCGGAGCCGTTCGAGCGCTGGCATTTGCGGCGCCGGGACGACGGCGCGGAATGGGAGTTGCCGCCGCCGCGGCTGCGGGTCAACGATATGCTGCTGCCGCGCCGCTTGGCCGAGGCCGGCGTCGGCATTGCCGTCTGTCCCCATAGCCTGTGCCACCGTCAGTTGGCGGAAGGCGGCTTGCGGCAGGTCTTGGCCGGCTGGGAAATGCCGGCGCAGCCGGTGTATGCGGTATGGCCGCAACGGCGTTATCCGCCGGCGCGGGTGCGGGTCTTGCTGGACGTTCTGGCGGAGTTCGCCGAGACAGAGCCTTTGCTGGCGCGGGCTTAGTCAGCCCGGCGTGGGCTCGCCGCGCCGCTTCTTGCCCGGATGCGGCGGCTTGGGCAGCACGATCTGCCGGGTGCCGGCCAGTCTGTCGTGCAGGAAGAGTTTGTCGCGGTCGTAGAACTTGGCCAGGAAGGGCACCAGGCACCAGCTCAGCGCCAGCCACAGCGCCTGCGGCTGGTGGCCGTAGGCATTGGCCCAGCCGAGGTAGGACACCGCCGGCATGCCGACGAACAAGGTCAGGCCGATCAGGTAGCGCGCCGCCGCCTGCTTCCAGACAATGCCGCCGCCGCGGGCGTTGACCAGCTTGATGCGCCAGGTCTTCATCGCCACGGTCTGGCCGCTGCGCACCCAGCAATAGCCGAAGTAGCCGAATAGCGCGACGGCGAGCACACCTTTCAGCAGGGCCTTGAACAGCGGCCCCTGGCCGATCAGCGTTTGCAACGGCGTCAGCGCCGCGGTGACGGTGAGCAAGAGCGCGGCGACCAGCAGCAATTCGTAGAACAGGCTGGCCAGGCTGCGTTTCAGTGTCGGAGGAGTCAGGGCGGGGGCGTCAGCGGGAGGCATCTTGGGCTTTATGTTGTTGTTGCAGGCGCTGGATGGCCTGCCGGCGTTGTTCGGGCGGCATCTGCTGCAAGGCTTTCCAGTTGGCGCGGATTTCGTCGCGCTGCTGCTGGCTCAATTCGGACCAGGCTTTCAGCTTCTGTTGCACGCGCTGGCGCTGGGCCTCCGGCAGCTGTTGGAAGGACGGCACGATGGCCAGCAGATTCTGCTTTTTATACGGCGCGTAGCGGTCCCATTCCGTGGCCAGCGGCGCCAGCACCTGTTGCTGTTCCGCGCTCAACTGCGCCCAGCTGGGGTTGGCCGGCGGGCTGGCCTTGGCCGCCGGCGCCAGCAGCCCGCTCAGGCACAGGGCAAGCAGCAGGCGGCGGCCGCTATTCATGCAGGCCTCGGCTGAAATGCGGTTCCAGCAAGGCTTCGAAGGGCAGATCCTGCGCCAGCAGCGCGGCGTCCACCGCTTCTTCCTCCAGCAGCAGGTCTTCGGCCAGCATCATGCCGGCGCCGGTCAACAGCGCGAAGCCCAAGGCCAGGCCGCCGCGGCGGAGCGACAACACATGGCGTTGAGCCCACAGGCCCAGCCGCTCGCGCGGGGGCGCGGCGCCGGGGGAATGGGCGTCGAAGCGGCTCAGCGCGCGTTCGCGCGCCTGGCGCAGCTTGCGTTCCAGCGCGGGGTCGAGATCCCCGCTGGCGTGATCCAGCACGCGGGACACATGGCCGGGCAGGGGATTGGAAGGTTTCATAGCGTCACTCCCTTTTGCGCGAGGATGGCGGCCAGCGTGTGATTGGCGCGCGAGCAATGCGTTTTCACGCTGCCTTCCGAGCAGCCCATCACGCGCGCGGTGGCGGCGACATCCAGACCCTCCCAATAACGCAGCAAAAAGGCCTCGCGTTGACGGGCGGGCAGCAACTGCAGCGAGGCCTCGATCAACACGGCGGTTTCCTTGCGCGCGCACCACAGCTCGGGGTTGCTGTGCGCCTCGTCCGCGGCCACGTCCAGCACTTCCAGCGGGTCCGGGCCGTCCTCCTCCTCGCGGGCGGGAATCAGCGAAGACAGCAGCGTGCTGACGAAACGGCGCGCCTTGCTGCGGCGGTAGAAATCGCGGATGGTGTTTTGCAGGATGCGCTGGAAGATCAGCGGCAGTTCCGCCGCCGGGGCGTGCGGATAGCGATCCGCCAGTTTCATCATCGAGTCCTGCACGATATCCAATGCGCTGTCTTCGTTCTGGACCGCATACCACGCCTGCTTGAAAGCGCGTTTCTCCGCCGACTCCAGGAAGTCGGCCATTTCCTCGCGGCTAGCCATCGGATGAGAGTTTGAGTTGATGCCAACAGAAGATGGTAGCAGAGCGCCGCCGATTCGGCCAAGCCTGATTTTTTTCCTGAATTTACCGAGGCTTAGACGCATATTGCACCTGCACAAAAGCACTTGACCGGTTTCAAAGCAATACGCTAAGGTCGTCCGATACGGGATGAAACTAACGCAAAGACAAGAGGCGATATGCAGATATCGGGCGCGGAAGCGGTTGTCCGCTGCCTGCAGGAAGAAGGTGTCGAATTTGTTTTCGGCTACCCCGGCGGCGCGGTGCTGGAAATCTACGATGCCATTTTCCGGCAGGACAAATTCAAACATGTGCTGGTCAGGCATGAGCAGGCGGCGGTGCATGCCGCCGATGCCTACTCCCGTTCCAGCGACAAGGTGGGCGTGGCCCTGGTCACCTCCGGCCCCGGCGCGACCAATGCCGTGACCGGCATTGCCACCGCCTATATGGACTCCATCCCCATGGTGGTGCTGTCCGGCCAGGTGCCGTCTCCGGCCATCGGCCTGGACGCCTTCCAGGAAGTGGACATGGTGGGCATCACCCGCCCGTGCGTGAAGCACAACTTCCTGGTCAAGGACGTCAATGAAATAGCCGCCACCATCAAAAAGGCGTTCTACATCGCCAAGACCGGTCGTCCCGGTCCGGTGGTGGTTGACATCCCCAAGGACATCACCCAGCAGCGCACGGAATTCCAATACCCGGAAAGCGTGCATATCCGCTCCTACGTGCCGGCTACCCGCGGCCACCCGGGGCAGATCAAGAAAGCGGTGAACCTGCTGTTGGAAGCCAAGCGCCCCTTTATTTACGTGGGCGGCGGCGCGGTGCAGGGCAATGCCGCCGGCGAAGTGACCGAGCTGGTCAAATCGCTGGGCTTGCCGTGTACCAACACCCTGATGGGCCTGGGCGCCTATCCGGGTTCCGATCCGCAGTTCCTCGGCATGCTGGGCATGCACGGCACTTATGAAGCCAATATGGCGATGCAGTACTGCGATGTGCTGGTGGCCATAGGCGCGCGTTTCGACGACCGCGTGATCAGCGTGCCCTCGCACTTCCTCAGCCAGCCGAAGAAGATCATCCACATCGACGTGGATCCGTCCTCCATCTCCAAGCGGGTGAAGGCGGACATCCCCATCGTCGGCGACGTCAAGCATGTGCTGAAAGACATGCTGGACCTCTTGAAGCAATCCGGCCAGAAGCCGGACGCTCAAGCCCTGGCCGGCTGGTGGAAGCAGATTGAGGAATGGCGCGGCCACAACTGTTTGCTGTACACCCCGTCCACCGAGCTGATCAAGCCTCAGTACGTGGTGGAGAAGCTGTACGAAATCACCGGCGGCAAGGCCATCGTCACATCCGACGTGGGCCAGCACCAGATGTGGGCGGCGCAGTACTACAAGTTCGACAATCCCAAGCAGTGGCTGAACTCCGGCGGACTCGGCACCATGGGCTTCGGCCTGCCGGCGGCAATGGGCGCGCAACTGGCCAATCCGGACGCCACCGTCGCCTGCATCACCGGCGAGGGCTCGATCCAGATGAACATCCAGGAACTGTCCACCTGCAAGCAGTACCACACCCCGGTGAAGGTGCTGGCGCTGAACAACCGCTACCTAGGCATGGTGCGCCAGTGGCAGCAGTTCTTCTACGGCACGCGCTATTCCGAATCCTATATGGACGCCTTGCCGGACTTCGTCAAAATCGCCGAGGCTTACGGCCATATCGGCTTCAAGGTGGAAGACCCCGCCGACGTGGAGCCGGTATTGAAGGAGGCGTTCAGCCAGAAGCTGAAGGAGCGGCTGGTGTTCCTGGATTTCCGTACCGACCAGTCCGAGAACGTGTTCCCGATGGTGCAAAACGGCAAGGGCCTGGACCAGATGGACCTGCCCGAGCACATGAGCGAGGTGCAGAACGTGCCCTTCGAGAACAACCGTGACTACGGCAATATGTGTTGAGGCCAGCCGGTATGCGACATATCCTATCCATTCTTCTGGAAAACGAAGCGGGCGCATTGTCCCGCGTGGTGGGCCTGTTTTCGGCCCGTGCCTACAACATCGATTCGCTGACAGTGTCCACGACCGAGGACCCGACGCTGTCGCGCATGACTATCGTCACTCACGGTTCCGACGAAGTCATCGAGCAGATCACCAAGCAGCTCAACAAGCTGATCGAGGTGGTCAAGGTGATAGACCTCAATGAATCCGAGCACATCGAGCGCGAGCTGATGCTGATCAAGGTCCGCGCCACCGGCAAGGACCGCGAGGAGATGAAGCGCATGGCCGACATCTTCCGCGGACGCATCATCGACGTGACGGAAAAGACTTACACCATCGAGCTGACCGGTACGAGCGAAAAGCTCGGCGCCTTCATCGAGGCGGTGGACCGCACAGTGATCCTGGAAACGGTCCGTACCGGCGCATCCGGCATTGGTCGGGGTGAGCGGGTTCTGAAAATCTGAAGCAGGCGGGCGCCGGCCAAGGGCCGGGCCGCCTAAACAAACGAAATCAAGGATTGCAAATGAAAGTTTTCTACGACAAAGACGCTGACCTCTCCATCATCAAGGGCAAGAAAGTCGCCATCATCGGCTACGGTTCCCAGGGCCACGCCCATGCGCAGAACCTGAAAGACTCCGGCGTGGACGTCGTGGTGGGCCTGCGCAAGGACGGCGCTTCCTGGAAGAAGGCGGAAGCGGCCGGCCACAAGGTCAAGGAAGTGGCCGAGGCGGTGAAGAAGGCCGACGTGGTGATGATTCTGCTGCCGGACGAATCGCAGCCGGACGTCTACGGCAAGGACATCGCGCCCAATCTGAAGAAGGGCGCGGCGCTGGCCTTCGCCCACGGCTTCAACATCCATTACAACCAGATCGTGCCGCCGGCCGACGTCGACGTGATCATGGTGGCGCCGAAAGGCCCGGGCCACACCGTGCGCTCTGAATACCTGAAGGGCGGCGGCGTGCCGACCCTGATCGCGGTCTATCAGGACAAGTCCGGCAAGGCGCGCGACGTGGCGCTGTCCTACGCGGCGGCCAACGGCGGCACCAAGGGCGGCGTGATCGAGACCAATTTCCGCGAGGAAACCGAGACCGATCTGTTCGGCGAGCAGGCCGTGCTGTGCGGCGGCGCGGTGGAGCTGGTCAAGGCCGGCTTCGAAACCCTGGTGGAAGCCGGCTACGCGCCGGAAATGGCTTACTTCGAGTGTCTGCACGAGCTGAAGCTGATCGTCGACCTGATGTACGAAGGCGGCATCGCCAATATGAACTACTCGATCTCCAACAACGCGGAGTACGGCGAGTACGTGACCGGCCCGGAAGTGGTGACCTCCGCCACCAAGGACGCGATGAAGAAGGCGCTGTACCGCATCCAGTCCGGCGAATACGCGAAGATGTTCATCCTGGAAGGCAAGACCAACTATCCGAGCATGACCGCGCGTCGTCGTCTGACCGCTGATCACCCGATCGAGAAAGTGGGCGCCGAGCTGCGCGCGATGATGCCGTGGATCGCCAAGAACAAGCTGGTGGACCAGTCCAAGAACTGAGTCCGCGGGCTGCCGCATTAAGCAAAGCCGGGAGACTTCCCGGCTTTTTTGCGTTTGGACGGCGCGGACGCAAGGCCGGCCCATGAAAAACGGCGCCCTGGGCGCCGTTGCGTTTGGAGCGAGAGCCTTCAGTCGGCCATCGCCTCGCCCATGCGCACCGCGCCGGCGGCTTGCCAGGCGGGGTTGAAGCTCAGCGGGCCTTGCGGGAACAGCAAGACCACGGTGGAGCCCAGCAAGAAGCGGCCCATCTCCTCGCCCTTGGCCAGACGGATGTCCTGGTCGCGGTAGTCCCAGTGCCGGATCTGGCCCGGCCGCGGCGGATTGACCACGCCGTGCCAGACGGTGGCCATGCTGCCGACGATGGTGGCGCCCACCAGCACCAGCGCGAAGGGCCGGCCGTCCTGCCCCTCGAACAGGCAGACCACGCGTTCATTGCGCGCGAACAAGCGGTCCACGCCGCGGGCGGTGGCCGGGTTCACCGAATACAGCTCGCCCGGAACATAGCTCATCCGCAGCAGGCAGCCGTCGCAAGGCATGTGGATGCGATGGTAGTCGCGCGGGCTCAGGTAGATGGTGGCGAAATGGCCGTCGTCGAAACGGCGCGCCGATTCGGCGTCGCCGGCCAGCAGCGCCTGGGCGGAGTAGCTGCGGCCCTTGGCCTGGAAAATCTGCCCCTGTTCGATACGGCCGAACTGGCTGATGGCGCCGTCCACCGGGCACGCCAGCCGTTCGCTTGCGAGCGGGCGCGCGTCGGCGCGCAGGGCGCGGGTGAAGAAGGCGTTGAAGCTGGCGTAGGCGGAGGGATCGCTGGCGGCGGCTTCATTCATGTCCACCTGATAGCGGGCGATGAAGCGGCGGATGATCCATTGCGTCAGGCTGCCGCCTTCCCAGTTGGCGATGCGGCCCGCCAACCGGGTCATGGCCAGCTTGGGCATCAGATGTTGCAACAGCACGAACAGGCGTTCGGACACTGGTTTGTCCTCGATCAATCTGACTAAACCCAAGAGTATAACCGATCTGTCGGCGTCTGATCGCTTGCGCTTTGCTTAAAGCTTAGGCAATTGCCAGACAAAAATAGACATAATGTCCGATATTTTTGGCTTGGACATCGGGTGTAACGTTTTGATCACAGTTTTCAGCGTGCAGATTTGACTTTATGTCTTGCTTGCCGGTAGGCTGGATCAAAATTTGCTGCGGGAGCACATGATGCAATTGGACATTGAACGCTTGATTGCGGACTTCGGCGGGCCGGGACAGCTGGCTGAGGATCTGAATCGCTTGTTCGCCGATGAGCCGGTGACTCGGGCGGCGATATACAAATGGAGAGAACGCGGCAGCCTGCCATTGGCCCAGCTCAACAAGCTGGCGGTGATGGCGGCCAGCCAGGGTAAACGCTTCGATTTCAACGATTATCTGATCGGCGTCGGGACAGGCGCGGAAATTGCAATGCAGGGACCAGGGAGAAACAGCCAGATGGGCAATCGTCTTTATATATTCGACACCACCTTGCGCGACGGCGAGCAATCGCCGGGCGCATCGATGACCAAGGAAGAAAAGATCCGGATTGCCCGCCAGCTGGAGCGTCTGGGCGTGGACATCATCGAAGCCGGTTTCGCCGCGGCGAGCCCGGGCGACGCCGACGCCATCCACGCCATCGCCGAAGTGATCAAGGACTCCACCGTCTGTAGTCTGGCCCGCGCCAACGAGCGCGACGTCCGCGCCGCGGGCGAAGCGATCAAGCCGGCGGCGCGCGGCCGCATCCATACTTTCATCGCCACCAGCCCCATCCATATGGAGAAGAAGCTGCGCATGAGCCCGGACGAAGTGGTGGCGGCGGCGGTGGCGGCGGTGAAAATCGCCCGCGAATACACCGACGACGTGGAGTTCTCCGCCGAAGACGCGCTGCGCTCGGACATCAACTTCCTGGCGCGCATTTTCGGCGAAGTGATCAAGGCCGGCGCCACCACGCTGAACGTGCCGGACACCGTCGGTTACGCGGTGCCCTTCATCACCGAGGCTTTCTTCCGCGAATTGATCGCCAAGACGCCGGGCGGCGACAAAGTGGTCTGGTCCGCCCACTGTCACAACGATCTGGGCATGGCGGTGGCCAACAGCCTGGCCGCGGTGCTGGGCGGCGCGCGCCAGGTGGAATGCACCATCAACGGCCTGGGCGAGCGAGCCGGCAACGCCAGCCTGGAGGAAGTGGTGATGGCGGTGCGCACCCGCAAGGACGTGTTCGCGCTGGAAACCGGCATCGACGCCACCCAGATCGTGCCGGCCTCCAAGCTGGTGTCCACGGTGACCGGCTATCCGGTGCAGCCCAACAAGGCCATCGTCGGCGCCAACGCCTTCGCCCACGAGTCCGGCATTCATCAGGACGGCGTGCTCAAGCACCGCGAAACCTACGAGATCATGTCCGCCGAATCGGTGGGCTGGAGCACCAACCGTCTGACCCTGGGCAAATTGTCCGGCCGCAACGCCTTCAAGACCAAGCTGATCGAGCTGGGCATCGTGCTGGACAGCGAAGAAGCGCTGAACGCCGCCTTCGCCCGTTTCAAGGAGCTGGCGGACCGCAAGCGCGAGATTTTCGACGAGGACCTGCACGCGCTGGTGTCGGACGAGTTCAGCACCGTCCGCGAAGAGGATTACAAACTGGTGTCCTTGAAGATCGCCACCGAAACCGGCGAAGCGCCGGTGGCCTCCATCGTCTTCCTGGCGCACGGCGAAGAGCGCCGCGCCCAATCCAGCGGCTCCGGTCCGGTGGACGCCGCCTTCAAGGCGATTGAAAGCGTGGCCGCCAGCGGCGCGGAACTGGAACTGTACTCGGTGAACGCCATCACCAAGGGCACCGAATCCCAAGGCGAAGTGACGGTGCGCCTGGCGCGAGACGGCCGCATCGTCAGCGGCCTGGGCGCGGACACCGACATCATCGTGTCCTCGGCCAAGGCTTATCTGTCGGCCTTGAACAAATTGATGAACCAGGAGCAAAAGCTGAACGCACAAGCGCTGGTATGAGGTTTTCCGGCCGAGGCGGCCAGCGCGGCGCGTCGTCGACAAGGTTTTCCATCCCGTCCTTGTCGGCGTGCAGTCAGCGTTAGACCGTCCGGCCCAGGGAGTTCACTTTATCGAGTGTGAAGTCCATCAGGCCCACAAGGCCGACCCTTTTTGCCCCGGCTCACAAGGCCGCGCGGCGGACAGCCGACCCATGAGGTCGGCGTCGTTGCGCGGCGGAGCCGGGGTTTTTGCGTTTTACGCGCGGACGGGCCGGCGCTAGACTGCCAGCTCTCTCCTTCCCCATTACGGAAAGCGCCCATGTCCGCAGCCTTCTTCATCACCGGCACCGATACCGAAATCGGCAAGACCCACGTCGCCGTGCAATTGATCCGCCAATGGCAGGCCGAAGGCAAGCGCGTGCTGGCGATGAAGCCGGTGGCTTCCGGCTGCGAACTGCTGGCCGACGGCAGCTGGTGGAACGACGACGTGGCGCGGCTGACCGCCGCCACCGGCCAGTCCGATCTGGAACTGATGAACCCCTATCGATTCCTGCCGCCGGTGTCGCCGCATATCGCCGCGAGCGAGGCCGGCGTGGACATCCGGCTGGACGTGATCGTCGACCATTACCAGCAATTGGCCGCCTGCGCCGACGTGGTGGTGGTGGAGGCGGCGGGCGGCTGGATGGCCCCGCTGTCCGACCGGCTGTTCATGGCCGATATGGCCAAGGCCTTGCAACTGCCGGTGATTCTGGTGGTGGGCATGCGGCTGGGCTGCATCAACCACGCCTTGCTGACCGCGCGCGCGGTGCTGGACGCCGGCCTGCCGCTGGCCGGCTGGGTGGCCAATCGAGTGGTGCCGCAGCAACAGGCCTACGAGCAGAACCTGGAAACCCTGCAAAGACACATGCCGGCGCCGCTATTGCTGGAAGTGCCGCACCTGGCCGGCGAATCCAACTGAGCCGCCGGGCGCGGAACGACGCGCGCCGCGATTCCCATCCGTAATATTTTATTGCGTTGCCGCAAGACATTTTCTTGTTTTCCTTGACCTTTTTTTCTAGCATGCCATTAACCGGTCATGGGAATAGACCGGACCAGTCAGCACCATTTCATGTCAGTTGAGGATTTCTAGGGGGGCTCCATGTCCTGTATGCGCGTCCTTTGCTGTTGGCTGCCGATATCCTGCGCGTCAGCGGCCGAGTTGAATCTGCAAGCCCCCGTCACTCCCATTGCCCGCCAGCAATACGACCTGCACACCATGTTGCTGGTGATCACCTGCGTCATCTTCGCGCTGGTGTTCCTGGTGATGATGTACGCCATCGTCCGCCACCGCAAAGCCGCCGGCCATCAGGCCAAGCACTTCCATGAAAACACCACGGTGGAAATCATCTGGACGGTGATTCCGCTGCTGATCCTGATCGGCATGGCCTGGCCGGCCACCAAGGCGGTGTTGTCGCAGAAGAGCACGCGCGGCGAGGACATGACGGTCAAGGTCACCGGCTATCAATGGAAGTGGCGTTACGATTATCTGGACGATAATTTCGGCTTCATGAGCCATTTGTCCACGCCGCGCGAGGCCATCGCCAACGCCGCGGCCAAACCGGTCAATTACCTGCTGGAAGTGGACGAGCCGCTGGTGGTGCCCACCGGCAAGAAAGTGCGGCTGCTGCTGACCGCCAACGACGTGATCCACTCCTGGTGGGTCCCGCAGCTGGGCGTCAAGCAGGACGCGGTTCCCGGCTTTCTGCGCGACAGCTGGTTTCGCATAGACAAGCCCGGCACCTATCGCGGCCAGTGCTCCGAGTTGTGCGGCAAGGACCACGGCTACATGCCCATCGTGGTGGAGGCCAAGACGCCGGACGACTACGCCAAGTGGCTGGAAGCCAAGAAAAAGCAAATGGCCGCGGCGGCGGACGATCCCAACAAGGTGTGGACGCTGGCCGATCTGAAAGCCCGCGGCGAAAAGGTCTACGCCCAGAACTGCGTCGCCTGTCATCAGGCCAACGGCAAGGGCCTGCCCGGCGCCTTCCCGGCGCTGGACGGTTCCAAGATAGCCATCGCCGACAAGCCGGCGCACATCCACATCGTCTTGTTCGGCAGTCAGAAAAACCCGGCGATGCAAGCCTGGGGCAAGCAGCTGTCCGATACCGATATCGCCGCGGTGATCACCTATGAGCGCAACGCCTGGGGCAACCACACCGGCGAATTGGTGCAGCCCAAAGAGATCAAGGCGGCCCGCGGCGCCACCGGCTGAGGCCGGGAGCGGCGGCGAACCCATGCAAGGAGAGCGATATGGCAATTGTCGATGACGCCGGCCATGCCGGGCACGCGCCGGGGCATCACGAGCGCCCGCGCGGCATCATGCGCTGGCTGGCGGCCACCAACCACAAGGACATCGGTTCGATGTATCTGTGGTTCTCCTTCATCATGTTTCTGTCCGGCGGGGTGATGGCGCTGTGCATCCGCGCCGAACTGTTCCAGCCCGGCCTGCAGTTCTTCCAGCCGGAGCTGTTCAACCAGTTCACCACCCTGCACGGCCTGATCATGGTGTTCGGCGCCATCATGCCGGCCTTCACCGGCCTGGCCAACTGGATGCTGCCGCTGATGATAGGCGCGCCGGACATGGCTTTCGCCCGGATGAACAACTGGAGCTTCTGGCTGCTGCCGCCGGCGGCGCTGCTGCTCCTGCTGTCCTTCATCGTGCCCGGCGGCGCGGCGGCGGCCGGCTGGACGCTGTACGCGCCCTTGTCCACCCAGATGGGCATGGGCATGGACATGACCATCTTCGCCATCCACATCATGGGCGTCAGCTCCATCATGGGGTCGATCAACATCATCGTCACCATCCTCAATCTGCGCGCGCCGGGCATGACCATGATGAAGATGCCGATGTTCGCCTGGGCCTCGCTGATCACCGCCTATCTGATCATCGCGGTGATGCCGGTCCTGGCCGGCGTGGTCACCATGGTGTTGACCGACCGTCACTTCGGCACCCATTTCTTCAACGCCGCCGGCGGCGGCGACCCCATCCTGTATCAGCACGTGTTCTGGTTCTTCGGCCATCCCGAGGTCTACATCATGGCGCTGCCGGCCTTCGGCATCGTCAGCCAGGTGATTCCCACCTTCGCCCGCAAGCCCTTGTTCGGCTACGCCTCCATGGTTTACGCCACCTCCAGCATCGGCATCTTGTCCTTCATGGTGTGGGCGCACCATATGTTCGCCACCGGCATGCCGGCCACCGCCCAGCTGTTCTTCATGTACGCGACCATGCTGATCGCGGTGCCCACCGGGGTCAAAGTGTTCAACTGGGTGGCCACCATGTGGGAGGGCAGCATGACGTTTGAAACGCCCATGCTGTTCGCCATCGGCTTCATCCTGCTGTTCACCATAGGCGGCCTGTCCGGCGTCACCCTCAGCGTGGCGGCGGTGGACATCCAGCTGCACGCCAGCTACTACGTGGTCGCCCATTTCCATTACGTGCTGGTGGCCGGGGCGCTGTTCAGCCTGTTCTCCGCCATCTATTACTGGTTTCCCAAGATGACGGGCAAGATGTACCACGAGGGCCTGGGCAAGCTGCATTTCTGGTGGTCCTTGCTGTGGTTCAACGTCACCTTCTTCCCCATGCACTTCCTCGGCCTCGCCGGCATGCCGCGGCGGATTCCCGACTACGCGCTGCAATTCACCGAATTCAACCAGCTGGCCAGCATCGGCGCCTTCATGTTCGGCCTGGGGCAGTTGATCTTCCTCTACAACATCCTGCGCTCGCTGCGCCACGGCAAGCCCGCGCCGCAGCATCCGTGGGAGGGCGCCAATACGCTGGAGTGGGCGATTCCCACCCCGGCGCCCTATCACAGCTTCGCCGAAGCGCCGCAGCTGGAGGTGATCGAAAACGGCGTGGTGGTGTCCAGCACCGGCGGCGAGCACCACTGAGGACGATGCGATGGAAGCCGCCGCCAAGCAGGGTCGCAGCAACCGCCAGCTGATGAAGAAACTGGCGGTGGTGGCCTTGCTGATGTTCGTTTTCGCCTGGGGGCTGATCCCGCTGTACAAGGTGGTGTGCGAAGTCACCGGCCTCAACGACGTGGTCAAGGCGGACAGCCTGGACGACACGGCGACAAACGGCGGCGCGGCGGCGCACGAGGTGGACATGACTTTCGACGCCACGGTGCAGGCCGGCCTGCCGTG
Source organism: Chromobacterium sp. FG22 (assembly GCF_057809415.1). Lineage (NCBI taxonomy): Bacteria > Pseudomonadati > Pseudomonadota > Betaproteobacteria > Neisseriales > Chromobacteriaceae > Chromobacterium > Chromobacterium sp. FG22. Next base: position 109,240 of record NZ_JBMDJX010000001.1, read on the forward strand.
GCAGGTGCGGCCCTTGCAGACCCGGCTCAAGGTGAAGCCCGGCCAGTTCGTGCAAGTGGAGTACGAAATCACCAACGCCAGCGGTCAGCGGGTGGTGGGGCAGGCGATTCCACGCTATCTGCCCGCCGCCGCCGGCGAGTACGTCAAGAAGCTGGAGTGCTTCTGCTTCCGCCAGCAGGCCTTCGCGCCCGGCGAAACCAGACGCTTTCCGGTGGTGTTCGTCGTCGACAAGCGTTTGCCGGCCTCAATAGACAGCATCACGCTGGCCTATACCGTGTTTGACGTGCCGGGCAATGCGGGAGCGGGCTCATGAGGGCATGGCAAGGCGTGTTGGCGGTGTTGTCCGCCTTTTTCGGCGTGCGCCGCAAGGCGGACGCGCGCGAGGACAGCAAGCTCTCGCCGCTGCAGCTGATACTGACCGCGCTGCTGCTGGCGGCGACTTTTATCGGCGTGTTGCTATTGGTGGTGCGGCTGGCCACGTCCTAATCGGTGTGCAGGGAGAACGCAATGACGACAGCGAACGAGCGGGAACAGACGCATTACTTTGTGCCGCAGCCATCGCGCTGGCCGGCGGTGGGCGCGGTGGCGCTGTTCTGCCTGGGCTTGGGCGCGGCTTTCGCCGTCAACGGCCAGCCGCTGGGCAAGCTGTCGCTGGGCGTGGGCGCGCTGATACTGATCTATATGTTGTTCGGCTGGTTCGGCGATGTGATCCGCGAAAGCCGGCACGGCGACTACCAGGGCAAGGAAGACATGTCCTTCCGCTGGGGCATGGGCTGGTTCATCTTCTCCGAGGTGATGTTCTTCGGCGCCTTCTTCGGCGCCTTGTACTGGGTGCGGGTGGTGTCGGTGCCGACCTTGGGCGAGATGGACTACAAAATCTTGTACCCGGATTTCGAGCCGTCCTGGCCGCTGCTGACCGGGCCGGGCATCACCAAGCCCTATCAGGCGATGGGGGCCTGGGGCCTGCCGGCGCTGAATACCCTGATCCTGCTGAGTTCCGGCGCGATGGTGACCTGGGCGCATTGGGCGCTGCTGCAAGGCCGGCGCGCGCAATTGAAGCTGGGGCTGCTGTTGACCGTGTTGCTGGGCAGCTTGTTCCTCTGCCTGCAGATGTATGAGTACGGCCACGCGATGAGCGAGTTGAATCTGAGCCTGGCCTCCGGCGCTTACGGCATGACTTTCTTCATGCTGACCGGTTTTCACGGCCTGCACGTGCTCTTGGGCACCATCATTCTGGCGGTGGTGTGGCTGAGGGTGATGCGCGGGCATTTCGACGGCCAGCATCATTTCGCCTTCGAGGCGGCGGCCTGGTACTGGCACTTCGTCGACGTGGTGTGGCTGTTGCTGTTCGTCTTCGTCTACTGGCTGTGAACCGCGCGGCCGGACCAAAGGCCAGGGGCCGCGCCGGGACGAGGGCGGCCGGCTCGGCTAAGCTTGATGAGGGCGCCACCAGCCGAACAGCGCGCCCAGCAGCAAGAGCAGGAACAGGCCGATGGACAGGCCGATGCGCAAAGTGAGGGAGCGAACCAGACGTTGAGAGCCTTGATCGGACTTCAGCAGGCCGGTCAGGCCCCAGAACAGGGCAAGCACGATGCAGGCGAGCAAGAACAGAATGACAAGTTTCATTGCGGAATCCCCCGGTCGATTGGGCCGTCGATCTACAGCTTTGAAGTCTAGCGGCAAACGGCTGGTTTGGCTGTGTTTATTGGCCATGGCGGTGCTGCCTTTCTTTTTGGCGGCCTGGCAATGGCAGCGCGCGCAGGAAAAGTCCGAACTGTTGCGCTCGCTGACCAGCGCCATCGGCGTGCCGCCGGTCAGCCTGATTTATCGCGAGGCCCGCCCGCAGCCGGAATTCAGCCGGGTGGCGCTGCCCGGCGCGCAGCCGGCCGGCCCGGCCTTGCTGCTGGAAAACAGCTATCTGGGCGAGGTCAAGGGCCGGCGCATGCTGCAGCCCTGGCGGCTGGAAGACGGCGCGATGGCCCTGTTGGACCTGGGCTGGCTGGCCGACGGCGTGACGCCGCCCGCCGTCGATCCGAAAACGCTGACCTTGCGCGGACACTGGATGCCGCTGCCGCGCCACTTCGTGCTGCCCGGCGCGGTGGCCGGCGTGGAGGGCCGCGTCGACGCCATCGACATGGCCGCGCTGCGTCAGCGCTACCCCGGCCATTGGCATCAGGGCGTGGTGGTGCTGGAGCACTCGCCGGACCCGCTGCGGCATTGGCCGGTGCTGCCGGAGTTCATGCCGGAGCGCCATTACGCCTATGCGGCGCAGTGGCTGCTGCTGGGCCTGTTATTGCTGCTGTCCTTGCATTCGCTGAGGAGACGTTCCCATGAGCCGCGTCGATGAAGCGTCCCCCGAGCCGTCCCGGCGCCGCGGCCGGCTCAAGCTGCTGCTGATGGCGGCCATCTGCCTGGCGCCGGTGCTCGCCTCTTGGGCGGCTTACCGGCTGATGCCGCCGCAGGGCGGCAAGAGCTACGGCCAATTGTTGCCGACGCGGCCGTTCGCGTTGACCGGCGCGCAAGGATGGCCGCGCGGCAAATGGGTGCTGGCGGCCAGGATAGAACCGGGCTGCCAGACACGCTGCCAGCAGCGCTTTTTCGCGATGCGCCAGATCCAGCGTGCGCAGGGCGAGGCCGCCGGCCGTCTGACCCGGCTGGGCTGGCAGGAGAGCGCCGCGCACGAGGAGGTGGACGCCACCCACATCGTGCAAACCGCGCAGACGGACGTCGACGGCGGCGGCTACTATCTGGTGGACCCCTTGGGCAACCAGGTCTTGTTCTATCCCGACGCCGCCGATCCCAAGAAAGTGATCCAGGAAATAGGCCGCGTGCTGAAAACCAATAACGGCATCGGTTGAGCTTGTTAAGCCGCGGCGCCCGCGCGGCCCCGCGACATCCGCAGTTTCTTGGCCGCTCGACAAGGGGAGAGCAGCATGAGGCGACTGATCTGGCTGGCATTCATCCTGGCATGCGTGGTCGTGCCTTTCGGCGCCTATGTGCGCCTGTCCGACGCCGGGCTGGGCTGTCCGGACTGGCCGGGCTGTTACGGCCAGATCTCCCCGCATCACGCCGCGGAACGCATTCAGCAACAGCAAGCCCAGAGCCCGGACGGCCCGGTCAGCCTGGGCAAGGCCTGGAAGGAAATGAGCCATCGCTATCTGGCCGGCGCGCTCGGCGCGCTGATCGTCGCCATCGGCTGGCAGGCGTGGCGGCGGAAACGCCACCGCCGGGTCGCCGGGACGCTGTTGGCGGTGGTGCTGCTCCAGGGCTTGCTGGGCATGTGGACGGTGACCTTGCTGCTCAAGCCGGCCATCGTCACCCTGCACCTTATCGGGGGCGTGTCGGTGCTGCTGCTGCTGGCCTGGCTGGCGCTGTCGCCGCGGCTCGCTTCGGTGGACGCGCCGGTGTCGTTGAGCTGGCTGGCGCGCGCTCTGGCGCTGGCGGTGGCTATGCAATTGGCCCTGGGCGGCTGGGTGTCCACCAACTACGCCGCGCTGGCCTGTCAGGGCTTTCCCGCCTGCAATGGCGAATGGTGGCCGCAGATGCGCTTCGAACACGCTTTCCATCTGTTCCGCGCCTTGGGCGAGGCGCCGGACGGCAGCCCGCTGGCGGTGGGCAATCTGGTGGCGGTGCATTGGCTGCACCGGCTGGGCGCTGCTCTGGTGACCGTTTTGTGCCTGAGCGCGGCGCGCGCCGGCTGGAGGCTGCCGGCGCTGCGCGGCCACCTGTGTTGCTTGCTGGCGGCGCTGTCGCTGCAGATCGGGCTGGGCATCGCCAATGTGTTGCTGGCGCTGCCCTTGCCGGTGGCGGTGCTGCACAACGCCGGCGCCGCCTGTCTGCTGCTGATCAGCAGCCTGCTGGCGCTGCGGCTGAGGCCGGCGCGCGCCGCGCAGGCGCGGCCGGTCGGGCCTTTGCCCCGTCTTTCCAAAAACCATCGCGAATGGGTTTGAGCGCCGCATCCTGAGGGGGGAAAAACATGAACGCAGCGGAGCTTCAGCAGGCGCGCCAGCACGCGGTCGCCTTGATGCAACTGGCCAAGCCCCGGGTGGTGGGGCTGATCGTATTCTGCGCGGTGATCGGCATGTTTCTGGCGGGGCCGGGCTGGCCGGATCCGGCGCGCCTGTTGCCGGCTACCGCCGGCATCGCGCTGGTGGCCGGCGCGGCGGCGATGATCAATTGCCTGGTGGAGCGCACGGTGGACGCCAATATGCGCCGCACCGCCTGGCGCGCCACCGCCCGCGGCGAGGCCGGCGCGGCCGAGACCCTGGTCATCGCGCTGACCGCCGGCGGCATCGGCATGGCCTTGCTGGCCGGCCTGGTCAACGCCTTGACCGCCTGGCTGACGCTGGCCACCTTCGTCGGCTACGCCATCGTCTACACCCTGCTGCTCAAGCCCAATACGCCGCAGAACATCGTGATCGGCGGCGCCAGCGGCGCGATGCCGCCGGTGCTGGGCTGGGCGGCGATGACCGGGGAGGTGCACGCGTTCGCGCTGGTGCTGTTCCTGATCATCTACGCCTGGACGCCGCCGCATTTCTGGGCGCTGGCGCTGTACCGCCGCGACGATTACGCCCGCGCCGGGCTGCCCATGCTGCCGGTGACCCACGGCCAGCGTTTCACCACGCTGTCCATCTTGCTGTACTCGCTGCTGTTGTCGGCCATCACCCTGTTGCCGGTGGCGATGGGCGCGGCCGGCTGGCTCTATCTGCTGGCGGCGCTGGCGCTGGACGCGCGGCTGCTCTTCCTTGCCGTGCGCCTGCATCGCCAGTATGCTGACGCTCTGGCCCGCCGCGCCTTCGCCTGGTCGATCTGGTATCTGACCTGGCTGTTCGCGGCCCTGCTGATAGACCATTACTGGCTGATACCCGTTTCCTGATGCGCAAATTGATAAAACTCGCCGGCTGGCTGCTGCTGCCGTTGTGGCTGGCCGCGTGCTCGCCGAATGAACCCAAGCTGGATTTGAAAGGCACCGACGTCGCCGGCGCGTCGATAGGCGGCGATTTCACGCTGACCGACCACCAAGGCCAGCGCCGCAGCCTGTCCCAATACCAGGGCAAGGTGGTGGCGCTGTTCTTCGGCTACACCCATTGCCCGGACGTCTGCCCCACCACCATGCTGGAATACGCGGCGGCGGTGAAGCAGCTGGGCGAACAGGCCAGCCAGGTGCAGGTGCTGTTCGTCAGCATAGACCCGGAGCGCGACACGCCGCAGGTGCTGGCCGGCTATGTGCCGCATTTCAATCGAAGCTTCGTCGGCCTGACCGGCACGGCCGGCGAGGTCGAGCAGATCAAGAATCAATACAAGGTCGTCGCCCAGCGGGTGAGCCAGCCGGGCGGCGGCTATAGCGTGGACCACAGCGCCGGCTCCTATCTGTTGGATAAACAGGGCCGTTTGCGAGTGTTTGAGGCCTATGGCACGCCGTCGGCGAGCTTGGCTCATGATATTGGCCAGTTGTTACGCTAAACTTGGCGTATCGGAAACTGACGCAGACATGAAAGTCGGATCAAAGTGAGCAACGACCATAACGCTGGCGCAACATCCGGCTCGCAGCCATCGTTGGACCTCGCCAAATACACGCTGTCCACGTCGGTGGAGATCGCCCATCATCTGGCCGGCATCGCCAAGAACGGCCACATGGTGACGGTGTTTTCCAATAAGGGAAAAACCTTCATCCTGACTCGTTTCCTGGAGGTGGACCACAAGGCGGGCACGCTGGTGTTCGACTGGGGCGCGGACCCGGAGACCAATGAACATCTGCTGGCCAGCGAGCGCAATGTCTTCGTCTGCTCGCCGGAGGGCGTCAAGACCCAGTTCGTCACCGGCCAGGTGCGCCGCATAGACTGGGAGGGCCAGCCCGCCTTCCAGGCGGATTTGCCCGAGCAGGTGATCAAGCTGCAGCGCCGCGAATTCTTCCGCATCCAGACCCCGGCGGCCAGCCCGGTGATGTGCCATGTGGCCGATTACCCGCACAAGCCGATCGACCTGGCCTTGTTCGACGTCAGCCTGGGCGGCGTCAGCATGTGGCTGCCGCAGCCGGCCACGCCCGGCTTCGACATCGGCCAGCAATACCAGCGCTGCACGCTGGACCTGAAACCGCTGGGCGGGCTGCATATCGGGCTGGAAGTCCGTCACCGGCTGGCCGCCAAGCTGCGCAACGGCAACGAGGCCGTGCGCATCGGTTGCTCCTACCTGGGGCTGACGCCGGCGATGGAGACGCTGATCCAGCGCTACGTCGGCCTGCTCGAGCGCGAACGCCGCGCGCTGGTCGGCTGAATCCGCGCGCCGCTTCGCCTTAACCTCGATTTCGTCATCCTTGCCGCAAGACATCATGAAGCTGACTATTGCCCTGTCCAAAGGGCGCATCTTTGAAGAGACCCTGCCCCTGCTGGCCGCCGCCGGCATTTTGCCGGCGGAGGACCCGGAAGCCTCGCGCAAACTGATCATCGGCACCAACCATCCGGGCGTGCGGCTGGTGATCGTGCGCGCGTCCGACGTGCCGACCTATGTCCAGTACGGCGCCGCCGATCTGGGCATCGCCGGCCGCGACGTGCTGATCGAGCACGGCGGCGCCGGCCTGTACCAGCCGCTGGATCTCAATATCGCCAAATGCAATATGATGGTGGCGGTGCAGAACGGCTTCGACTACGAGGCCGCGGTGCGCCGCGGCGCGCGCCTGAAGATCGCCACCAAGTATCCGCAGATCGCGCGCGAGCATTTCGCCCGCAAGGGCGTGCATGTGGACATCATCAAGCTCTACGGTTCGATGGAGCTGGCGCCGCTGGTCGGCCTGGCCGACGCCATCGTGGACCTGGTCTCCACCGGCGGCACGCTGCGCGCCAACGATCTGGTCGCGGTCGAACACATCGTCGACATCAGTTCGCGGCTGGTGGTCAACCAGGCCGCGCTCAAGCTCAAACACGACGTGATCCAGCCGGTGCTGGACGCATTCGCCGGCGCCGTGCCGGCCTGAGGTCCGCTCCATGCTGAAACTGTCCTCTTCCCAAGCCGATTTCACCGCCCGCCTGCAGGCGCTGCTGGCCTTTGAAACCGCGCAGGACCCGGCCGTCGACGCCGCCGTCGCCGCCATCTGCGACGACGTCAAGGCGCGCGGCGACGCCGCGGTGATCGACTACACTAACCGCTTCGACCGCATGCGCGCGGTCTCGATGGCCGATCTGACGCTGTCGCGCGAGCAACTGGAAGCCGCCTTCCACCGGCTGAGCGATCCGGTGCGCCACGCGCTGAGCACCGCCGCGGAACGGGTGCGCCGCTATCACGAGAAGCAACTGGCGCATTCCTGGAGTTATCAGGACGAGGACGGCACCTTGCTGGGCCAGCAGGTGACGCCGCTGGACCGCGTCGGCATCTACGTGCCGGGCGGCAAGGCCGCCTATCCCAGCTCGGTGTTGATGAACGCGATGCCGGCCAAGGTGGCCGGCGTCGGCGAAATCATCATGGTGGTGCCGACGCCGGACGGCGAGCGCAACGACCTGGTGCTGGCCGCCGCCTACATCGCCGGCGTGGACAAAGTGTTCACCTGCGGCGGCGCCCAGGCGGTGGCGGCCTTGGCCTACGGCACCGAGACCGTGCCCCAGGTCGACAAGATCACCGGCCCGGGCAACGCCTACGTCGCCGCGGCCAAGCGCCGGGTCTTCGGCGTGGTGGGCATCGACATGGTGGCCGGCCCGTCCGAAATCCTGGTGATCTGCGACGGCGACACCCCGCCGGACTGGGTGGCCATGGATTTGTTCAGCCAGGCCGAGCACGACGAAATCGCCCAGGCCATCCTGCTGTGCCCGTCGGCGGACTATATCGCCCAGGTCGAGGCCAGCATCGCCAGACTGCTGCCGCAGATGCCGCGCCGCGCCATCATCGAGGCCAGCCTCGGCAATCGCGGCGCGCTGATCCAGGTCGGCGATCTGGCGCAAGCCTGTGAGATCGCCAACTACATCGCGCCCGAGCATCTGGAACTGTCGGTGGCCCATCCGGACGAGTTGTTGCCGTTGATCCGTCACGCCGGCGCCATCTTCATGGGCCGTTTCACTTCGGAGAGCCTGGGCGATTATTGCGCCGGCCCCAACCACGTGCTGCCCACCAGCCGCACCGCGCGTTTCGCCAGCCCGCTGGGCGTGTACGACTTCCAGAAGCGCAGCAGCCTGATCCGGGTGTCCCAGGCCGGCGCGCAGACGCTGGGCCAGGTCGCCAGCCTGCTGGCCCACGGCGAAGGCCTGAGCGCGCATGCGCGCGCGGCGGAGCTGAGGCTGGACGCCTAGCGCCGCTGGAGGCGAAACGCCGCTTCATCGCTTAATCTGGATAGGTAACCGGAGAAGGCGATGGCTGGGCTGAAACGCATCATGGCCGGACTCTGTCTGGCCTTTTTCTTGTCCGCGGCGGCAGGGGCGCAACCGCGGGTGCTGGTGGTGGAGAGCTATCACAGCGACTACCCCTGGGATCAGGATTACCGCCGCGCCCTGCAGGAGCGCCTGGGCAAGCGTGCGCAGCTGAGCTATTACGCGATGGACACCAAGCGTCTGCCGCCGGCCCAGCATCAGGCGCGCGCCGACGAAGCACTGGCGATGGCGGCGAAAATAAAACCTGAGCTCGTCATCGTCGGCGACGACGCCGCCTTGCAAAGAGTGGGCAGCAAGCTGGCCCAGCGGGGCGTCCCGGTGATCTATCTGGGCATCAACAACAATCCGCGCAATTACTTCCCGGGCGCGGCGTCGGGCGTCAGCGGCGTGCTGGAGCGGCCGTTGATTCTGCGCAGCGTCTTCGAATTGGGCAAAACCGTCAAAGGCCTGCGCAGCGCGCTGGTGCTGTTCGACGACGATCTCACCTCGCGCATCATCCGAGACGAGACCTTCGTCGGCCGCGACACCATGCTGCTGGCCAATATCCACGTCGACCTGGCCTTGACCGGCTCCTACGCGGACTGGCAGCGGCGGGTGCTGGGCGCCGCCGGCCGCTATCAGGCGGTCTGGGTCGGCCTTTACTTCACCCTGCGCGACGCCGGCGGCAAGGTGGTGCCCGGCGATGAAGTGCTGCGCTGGACCGCCGCCCACGCCAAGCTGCCGCTGTTCGCGTTCTGGGATTTCGCCGTGGGCAAGGACAAGGCTGCCGGCGGCCTGGTGCTGTCTGGCTACGAGCAGGGCCGCGAGGCGGCCAAGCTGGCCGAGCAAGTGTTGTTCCACGGCAAGCCGGTGGCCAGCCTGTTCCCGGTGACGCCGTCGGAAGGCCGCTATGTTTTCAGCCGCGAAGGCCTGGCGCGAGACCGCATAGAGCTGCCGGCGCGGCTGCGGGAACGGGCGAATTGGGTCGAGTAGCTGAAAGCGAATGAACACGCTACTATAGCTTTTCGTCTTTTCCGATAACACGGCTCCGCCCGCGGGGCTTTTGTTGGCCGCCAGGCCGATTGCGAAGTCATGAAAAAGTCCGTCCGACAGCTGGTGCGCGATGAGATCGCCGCCATCAGCGCCTACCCGGTAGCCTCCGCCGACGGCTACATCAAGCTGGACGCCATGGAGAATCCGTGGCCGCTGCCGGCCGAGCTGCGCCAGGAACTGGCGCGGACGCTGGCCGACGTCGCCGTCAACCGTTATCCGGACCCGTCCGGCGGCACGCTGAAAGCCCAGCTGAAGCAGGCGTTTTCCATCCCGGAGCCGGCCGAAGTGCTGCTGGGCAACGGCTCCGACGAGCTGATCACCCTGGTGGCGCAGGCGCTGGCCCGTCCCGGCGCCAAGCTGCTGGCGCTGGAGCCGTCCTTCGTGATGTACAAGATGAACGCGCTGTTCTCCGGTCTGGACTACATCGGCGTGCCGCTGCGTTCCGATTTCAGCCTGGACCTGCCGGCGACGTTGGCGGCCATCGCCGAGCATCAGCCGGCGGTGGTGTTCGTGTCCTACCCCAACAACCCGACCGGCCCGCGCTTCGCCCGCGCCGAGGTGGAAGCGATCTGCGAGGCCGCGCCCGGCCTGGTGGTGGTGGACGAGGCCTATCAGGCTTTCGCCAGCGACAGCTTCATGAATCTGGCCGGCCTGCGCGACAATCTGATCGTGATGCGCACGCTGTCCAAGCTGGGCCTGGCCGGCATCCGCCTGGGTTACGCCGCCGGCCCCGCCGACTGGATCCGGGAGCTGGACAAGGTGCGCCCGCCGTACAACGTCAATGTGCTGACCCAGGCCGCCGCGCGCTTCTCGCTGCGCCATATCGAGGTGTTCAACCGCCAGGCCGCGGAACTGTGCGAGGAACGCGGCCGGCTGGCCGCCGGGCTGGCGCGCCACGCCGCCATCGAAGCCTTCCCGTCGGAAGCCAATTTCATCACCATCCGGGTGCCGGACGCGCCGGCCTTGTACCAGCATTTCAAGGCCAGCGGCATCCTGATCAAGCAACTGCACGGCAGCCACCCCTTGCTGGAGCGATGCCTGCGCCTGACCGTGGGCGCGCCGCAGGAAAACGACGCCATGTTGGCGGCCCTGGACGCTTACTTCGCCTGAGCCATGAGAACCGCAACCGTTACCCGCAATACCCTGGAAACCCAGATCACCGTCAGCCTGAATCTGGACGGCGCCGGCGTAGGCCGCTTTGAAACCGGCGTGCCCTTTCTCGACCACATGATGGACCAGATCGCCCGCCACGGCCTGATCGATCTGGACGTGGTCGCCCACGGCGATCTGCATATCGACGCCCATCACACGGTGGAAGACATCGGCATCACCCTGGGCCAGGCCTTCGCCAAGGCGATAGGCGACAAGAAGGGCATCCGCCGCTACGGCCACGCCTATGTGCCGCTGGACGAGGCGCTGAGCCGGGTGGTGATCGACCTGTCCGGCCGTCCGGGCCTGGTATACCAGGTCGAATACACCCGCGCCAGCATCGGCCAGTTCGACGTCGACCTGTTTTCCGAGTTCTTCCACGGTTTCGTCAATCACAGCATGGTCACGCTGCACATAGACAATCTGCGCGGCGTCAACAGCCATCACCAGGCCGAGACCATCTTCAAGGCCTTCGGCCGCGCCTTGCGCATGGCCTGTGAGGCGGACGAACGCATGGCCGGACAGACGCCGTCCACCAAGGGCACGCTGACCGCATAAGTCGGGCGCGCCGTTTTTTCAGGGCTCCGGCCGCATTTGGCCGGAGCGCCGCCACACCCCGAAGCGAGCTTGCAGGATGGCGATTAAAGTTGCAGTAGTGGATTACGGCATGGGCAATCTGCATTCGGTGCTCAAGTCGGCGCAGGCCGTCAACGACATCGGCGCGGACATCTTCCTCACCAGCGAGCCGGAAGCCGTGCTCAAGGCGGACAAGGTGATCTTCCCCGGGCAGGGCGCGATGCCGGACTGCATGCGCGAGCTGAACCAGCACGGGCTGGCCGAGGCGATAAGGGAAAGCACCAAGAACAAGCCGTTTTTTGGCATCTGCGTCGGCGCGCAGCTATTGTTCGAGGAAAGCGAGGAGGGGCCGACTCAAGGCCTGGGCCTGTTCCCCGGCAAGGTGGCGCGTTTTGCCGCCGGGCTGCGCGACGCCGAGGGCGAGCGTTTGAAAGTGCCGCACATGGGCTGGAACCAGGTGTTCCAGACGCGGGTCCATCCCTTGTTCGCCGGCATCGCCGACGGCGAGCGTTTCTATTTTGTGCATAGTTACCACTTCGCGCCGGCCGATGCGGGCCTGACGCTGGCGGAAAGTGAATATCCAGAGCGGTTTTCATGTATTGTCGGTCGTGGGAACATCTTCGCAAGCCAGTTCCACACCGAAAAGAGCCACCGGGCCGGCCTTCAGATGATGAAGAACTTCCTGGCCTGGGATGGCAGTGTTTAACTCACGTTTGATTTAGCACCATGCTGCTCATACCCGCGATAGACCTGAAAGACGGTCAATGCGTACGCCTGAAACAGGGCGTGATGGACGATGCCACCGTTTTCTCCGACGACCCCGTGCAAGTCGCCGCCCATTGGCGCGATCAGGGCGCTCGCCGCCTGCATCTGGTCGACCTCAACGGCGCCTTCGCCGGCAAGCCCAAGAATCTGGCGGTGATCCGCGATATTCTGGGTGAAGTCGGCAATGAAATGCCGGTGCAGCTGGGCGGCGGCATCCGCGATCTGGACACCATAGAGAAGTACCTGGACATGGGCCTGGCCTACGTGATCATCGGCACCGCCGCGGTCAAGACCCCGGGCTTCCTGCACGATGCCTGCGACGCCTTCCCCGGCCAGGTCATCGTCGGCCTGGACGCCAAGGACGGCATGGTGGCGATAGACGGCTGGGCCAAGGTCACCAACCACAAGGTGATCGATCTGGCCAAACGCTTCCAGGACTACGGCGTCAATTCGGTGATCTACACCGACATCGGCCGCGACGGCATGATGAACGGCGTCAACATCGACGCCACCGTCAAGCTGGCGCAGGCGCTGACCATCCCGGTGATCGCCTCCGGCGGCCTGAGCAATCTCGACGACATCCGCGCCTTGTGCGCGGTGAAGGACGAGGGCGTCGAAGGCGCGATCACCGGCCGCGCGATTTACGAGGGCGGCATCGATTTCGCCGCCGCGCAGACGCTGGCCGACGAATTGTCGGACTGAGAGCCTGTTCTCGACTTATCAAGCCATGCCGGCCCGTACGCACTGTTCGGGCCGGTTGGCCGTTTGCCGGACCCCATATGCTTGCCAAACGCATCATCCCCTGTCTGGACGTGACCGCCGGTCGCGTCGTCAAAGGCGTCAACTTCCTGGGTCTGCGCGATGCCGGCGACCCGGTGGAAATCGCCCGCCGCTATAACGAGCAGGGCGCGGACGAACTGACCTTCCTCGATATCACCGCCAGCTCGGACCAGCGCGACATCATTCTGCACGTGATCGAATCGGTGGCGGAGCAGGTGTTCATTCCGCTGACCGTGGGCGGCGGCGTGCGGGAAGTGGCGGACATCCGCCGCCTGCTCAGCGCCGGCGCGGACAAGGTCAGCATCAATACCGCGGCGGTGACCCGGCCGCAGCTGGTGAGCGAGGCGGCCGATCGCTTCGGCAGCCAGTGCGTTGTGGTGGCGGTGGACGCCAAGGCGGTGACGCCGGAGAACGACCGCTGGGAGGTGTTCACCCACGGCGGCCGCACGCGCACCGGCATCGACGCGGTGGCGTGGGCGCGTCAGATGCAGCAACTGGGGGCGGGCGAAATCCTGCTGACCAGCATGGACCGCGACGGCACCAAGATAGGCTTCAATCTGGAGCTGACGCGCGCGGTGTCGGAAGCGGTGGAGATTCCGGTGATCGCCTCCGGCGGCGTGGGCACGCTGCAGCACCTGGTGGACGGGGTCAAACTGGGCAAGGCCGACGCGGTGCTGGCCGCCAGCATTTTCCATTTCGGCGAGCACACGGTGGCGGAGGCCAAGCAGGCGATGCGGGACGCCGGCATCGAAGTGCGGCTGTGAGCGCTTTCCGATCGACACTCTTGCCGGCGTCTTAATTTGAGGCGAAGCGGGCGCCGCGCTGAATCATTTGCCGCGCCGCCACTCATAGCCAAGGCGCGCGGCCTTCTAAAGGTGAGCCATGAATTGGTTGGATGAAGTCAAATGGGACGACAAGGGCCTGGTCGCCGCCATCGCCCAGGACGCCGCCAGCGGCCGGGTGCTGATGGTGGCGTGGATGAATCGCGACAGCCTGGCCCTGACCGCCGAAACCGGCGTCGCCCATTACTGGAGCCGCTCGCGCGGCAAGCTGTGGAAGAAGGGCGAGGATTCCGGCCACCTGCAAAGCGTCAAGGAGTTGCGGCTGGACTGCGACGGCGACGTGGTGGTGATGCAGATCGAGCAGGCCGGCGGCATCGCCTGCCATACCGGCCGCGAAAGCTGCTTCTACCGTCGCTTTGATCCGGCGCGGCAAGATTGGGAAGTGGTGGACGCGGTCTTGAAGGACCCGGGCGCCATCTACGGCAAGGCCTGACTTGCGCGCGGTCAACGCCTTGCGGTGGCTGGCCGTTAGAATGGCAGCCGGCAAGGCGATTGTTATCGTTTTGCCATCGGAACGACATATACTTGCCGGGGTTGCGGCGTAAAGGAATAGCGACATGAGCCAGGATGTGCTGAAAACCATCGCGGACACGCTGGAAGCGCGGCGCGAGGCCAGTTCCCAGTCTTCCTATGTGGCGTCCCTGTTTCACAAGGGCGAGGACGCCATTCTGAAGAAAGTGGCGGAGGAGGCGGCGGAAACGCTGATGGCCTCCAAGGACAAGGACAAGCTGCATCTGGTGCGCGAAGTGGCCGACCTGTGGTTCCACAGCATGGTGTTGCTGACCTATCATGGCCTGCGGCCCGAGGATGTGCTGATGGAGTTGAAGCGGCGCGAGGGTATTTCCGGCCTGGATGAAAAGGCCTCCCGCGCCCCCACCCCTTAAGATTGAGCGAGAGCCGACAATAATGACAGACTGCATCTTCTGCAAAATCGTGGCCGGGCAGATTCCGGCCAATAAAATCTACGAAGACGACGATGTGCTGGCCTTCCACGACATCCGTCCGATCGCTCCCGTGCATTTCATGCTGATTCCCAAGTTGCACGTGGATTCGCTGGCCCATTGCGGCCCCGAGCACGAGGCGGTGCTGGGCAAGATGCTGACCCTGGCGCCCAAGCTGGCGCGCGAGCAGGGCCTGGAGGGCGGCTTCAAGACCGGCATCAACACCGGCCGCGGCGGCGGGCAGGAAGTGTTCCACCTGCACGTGCATGTGTTCGGCCACAAGAATAACTGATCGGCCCGCGGGCCCGAAGCGGGAGGCCGGGTGGCCTCCGCGTACTAATTCGATTTGATAAGGAAGTGAATCATGGGTTCTTTCAGCATCTGGCACTGGCTGGTGGTATTGCTGATCGTGGTGCTGGTGTTCGGCACCAAGAAACTGCGCAATATCGGTGAAGATCTGGGCGGCGCGGTCAAAGGCTTCAAGGAAGGCATGAACGGCGAGAACGACAAGGCCGCCAAGGACAAGCCGGCTGAAACCGGCCGCATCATCGACGGCGACGCCGACAAGAAATAAGGCGCGGCTCAAGCGTGTTTGAAATCAGCTTTGGCGAAATCCTGTTGATAGGCGTGGTGGCCCTGGTGGTTTTGGGGCCGGAGCGCCTGCCCACGGTGGCGCGCACTCTGGGCGCGCTGGTGGGCCGCGCCCAGCGTTTCGTGGCCACGGTGAAGTCCGACATCCAGCAGCAGGCCAATCTGACCGGCCTGAACGAATTGCGGCAGGACATCGAGGACGCGGCGCAGTCGTTCAAAGGCCAGCTCGACTCCGAAGTGCGGGGCGTGCGCGAGGCGATGGAGCAGAACAGCGCCGAGTTGCGTTCCCTGGCGGACGAGGCGCGCGCGCCGGTGGAAGAGGCGGCCAATCTCATCCACGGCGGCCTGCAGCCGGATCTGCTGGACCCGCTTCCGGCCGACGTCGAGGCGCAGGCCGAGGCGGCGCCGGTCAAGGACGAGAACCAGCTGGACCTGTTCGACGACTTGCCGCCGGCGGCGCCGGCTCCCCAGCCGGCCGATCCGCCATCGCCGCGTTGAGCTTGGCCGCACCCGGCCGGGCGGGACTGGCGCCCGCTCCGGCCGTTCCTGAATCCATTGGACATCCCGCGCATGAATGAACAACCCTTGCTCGCGCATCTGATCGAGTTGCGCACCCGTCTGGTACGGGCGCTGCTCGGCGTCGCGCTGGTGTTTCTCGGCCTGTTCCATTGGTCCGGGGACATCTACCATCTGCTGGCCAAGCCGCTGCTGGACGCGCTGCCTAAGGGGGCGAACATGATCGCCACCGACGTCACCGCGCCGTTCTTCGTACCGGTCAAGGTGACCATGCTGGTGGCCTTCCTGATCTCGCTGCCCAATACCCTGTACCAGATCTGGGCCTTTGTCGCGCCCGGGCTCTACCACCATGAGAAACGGCTGGTGCTGCCCCTGGTGGTGGCTAGCCTGTTGCTGTTCCTCACCGGCATGGCTTTCGCCTACTTCCTGGTCTTCCCCGTGGTGTTCGGCTTCATGTCGGCGGTGACGCCGGTCGGGGTCAGCATGATGACCGACATCGATAAATACCTGTCCTTCGTGCTCGGCATGTTCATGGCCTTCGGCGTCACCTTCGAGGTGCCGGTGGTGGTGATCCTGCTGGTGCGCATGGGCGTGGTGTCGGTGGAAAAACTGCGCCAGGGCCGGCCTTACGTGATCGTCGGCGCCTTCGTGGTGGCCGCCGTCGTCACGCCGCCGGACGTGCTGTCGCAAACCCTGCTGGCGGTGCCGCTGTGGCTGTTGTACGAGGCGGGCATTCTGTTGGCGGTGTTCCTGGGCCGCAAGAAGGAGCGCCCTTTGCTGGAGGATGGTTCATGAATCGAAACGCCTGGCATTACGGCGCGTCGGCGTCGCTGATCGCCCTGATCCTGCTGTGCCTGGCCTGGGAGCTGTGGCTGGCGCCGCTGCGTCCGGGCGGCTCGCTGCTGGCGCTCAAGGCGGCGGTGCTGCTGCTGCCGCTGCGCGGCATCCTGGCCCAGCGCCTGTACACCTATCAATGGGCCAGCATGTTCATCCTGGCTTATTTCACCGAGGGCGTGATGCGCGGTTGGGCGGATCGCGGTCTGTCGCAACAACTTGCATGGGGCGAAATCTTCTTAAGCGGACTATTCTTCGTCTGTGTATTGGGCTTTGCCAGAACCTTCAAGTTGTCGCGTCAGCCGCAGTAGACCTCGCGCGCAGCCAAAAGGAAGCCGTCAGCTCATGCTGACGGCTTTTTTTGCGTCCGCCGCGCATGCCGGGCGCAGAGTGTGAAACTTGCCGGAGTCATGCGGTGAAAACCGTGAACGGCTTGGTTTACCATCGCGGCGACACCGCGGACTTGAATCGGCGGGAATCCAAAAAAAACATAGTTTGGTTGGGGAGTGTGTAAATGCGGAATATGACGATTGCGGCCCGGATCACCCTGGGTTTCGCCTTGTTGCTGGTGGCGCTGGCGGTGACCAGCTTGCTGGCCTTCATGGGGCTGGGCAGCATTTCCAGCCGGGTGGAGGATGTCAGCACTCATGAACTGGCCTTTTACCGCGACGTGGTGGAGTTGCAGCAGCATATGGGCAATCTGCGGCGTTTCGAGAAGGACTATTTCATCAATCTGGGCGACGCCGCCAAGCGGAGCGAGTACAGCGGGAAATGGAGCAAGACGCTGGACGGCGCGCACGCGGCGATCAAGAACGCCGGCACCCATCCGCTGAACGGCGACGCCGCCCAGCAGCTGACGACGCTGGACGGACTGCTCAACAGCTACGCCGACGGCTTCAAGACGGTGGGCGCCAAGGTGGACAAGCAGGAACTGGCCAGCACCAGCGACGCCAACAAGGCGTTTGGCCAGTACAAGGGCAGCATCCACCAGATGGAAGAGGTCTCGGCCAAACTGGCCAAGGGCGCTTCCGACGCGGTGGCGGGGCTGCGCGGCCAGATCGACGCCTCCGCGGACGCGGTGCGCAGCCAGTTGCTGGCCACGGTGGCGGTCGGCCTGCTGGCCAGCCTGGTGGTGTCCTGGTACATCATCCGTTCCATCCGCGTGCCCTTGCTGCAGATGCGGGATTCCGCGCAGCAACTGGCGCAAACCTGCGATCTGAACCTGGAACTGCCGGACTTCGGCCGCAATGAGCTGGGCAGCGTCGGCGAATCGCTGGCCTCGCTGGTCGGCACCGTGCGCCGGCTGGTGCAGGAAGCCCAGGGCCACGCCACGCAACTGGCCAGCGCCTCGGGCCAGATGGCGGACGTCAGCTCCCAGGTGTCCGGCGCCGCGGCCAATCAGGCGGAATCCGCCGCCAGCGGCGCGGCGGCGATCGAGCAGATGTCGGTCAGCATCAATCTGGTGGCGGACAATACCCGCGACGTGGAAGGCCAGGCGCGCCAGACCATGGCGCAGGCGGATCGCGGTAACGGCCTGGCGGAAAAAGCCGCCAGCGAGATCCAGCTGATCGCCAGCGGCATTACCGAAACCTCCACGGTGATGGGGCAGCTCAATCAGCGTTCCAGCGATATCGGCGACATCGTGCGGGTGATCCGCGACATCGCCGAGCAGACCAATCTCTTGGCGCTGAACGCGGCGATCGAGGCGGCGCGGGCCGGGGAGATGGGCCGCGGCTTCGCGGTGGTGGCGGACGAGGTGCGCAAGCTGGCCGAGCGCACCAGCCAGGCCACCACCGAGATTTCCACCCATATCGAAGGGGTGCAGACCGATACCCAGCGCGCCTACCAGAGCATGCAGCAGGCCAATGCCCGCATCGAGAGCGGCGTCAGCAGCACCTCCAGCGTGGCCGAGTCGCTGCGTGAAATCCATCAGCTGTCCCAGCACTCGGTGGAACGCATCACCGACATCGCCAACGCGATCAAGGAGCAAAGCCACGCCAGCCAGCTGGTGGCGGGCAATGTGGAGCAGATGGCGCAGATGAACGAGAGCACCGCCAAGGCCTCTGGCCAGGCCAGCCAGCTATCGCAGGAGCTGCAGCAGTTGTCGGTGGATTTGGACTCCAATCTCAGGCGCTTCCGCACCTGAGGGAAGGGGCTTCATCTCAGCCGGCGATGCCCAGCGCCTCCAGGCTATTGCGGTACAAGGCCTGGCGCAGCGCCGTCTCCGGCAGGCCGCGCAGCTCGGCTAGCTGCGCGCTGAAGGCGGCCAGATGGGCCGGCTCGTTGGGCCGGTCCTGGGCGAACTCGGGGCGGATGTCCGGCGCGTCGGTTTCCAGCACCAGGCCGGACAGCGGCAGCGTGGCCGCCAGCCGGCGGATGCGCTGGGAGCCGGAGTAGGTCATCGCGCCGCCGAAGCCCAGCTTCATGCCCTGGCGCAGCATCGCGTCCGCTTGCTGCGGGCTGCCGTTGAAGGCGTGGGCGATGCCCCGCTCGACGCGCTGCTCGCGCAGATGCTTGAGCACGCGGTCCACCGATCGGCGCACGTGCAGCACCACCGGCAGCGCGTATTTGCGCGCCAGCTTCAGCTGTTCGACGAACAAGGCCTCCTGCCGCGCCGGATCCAGCTCCGGCAGATAGAAGTCCAGGCCTATCTCTCCCACCGCCTCCGGCCGCTGTTCGCGCAGCGCGCGCTCCAGCTGCTCCAGATGCTCGTCCAGGTGCCGTTCCAGATAGATGGGATGCAGGCCGAAGCCTATCCAGCAGCCGTGATCGCGGCGCATGGCGGCGGCGGCGTCGAAGGTGTCGGCGCGCACCGCCGGCACCAGGATCTGGCCGACGCCGGCGGCGCGCGCGCGCTCCAGCACGGCGGACAGCATGGGCGCCAATTCCGGCGCGTCCAGATGGCAGTGGGTGTCGATCAGCGCGCAGGGCGCGGGCAGGGCGGGGAAACGGTGCATGGCGGATTCGTCGTTCGTTCAGCCGGCTTCCGGCTGCAATTGCTGCAGCAAGTATAGCCGTTGGTAGATGCCGCCCTCGGTCATCAAGGCCTCGTGATTGCCGGTTTCGGCGATCTGGCCGTGGTTGAGCACGATGATGCGGTCGGCGTCGCGGATGGTGGACAGCCGGTGGGCGATGGAGATCAGGGTGATCTGGCCGCGCAGCTGTTCCAGCGCTCCTTGCACCAGTTGCTCGGTTTCGCTGTCGATGTGGGAGGTGGCCTCGTCCAGCAGCAGGATGCGCGGCTTGCCCGCCAGCGCGCGGGCGATGGCGATCAGCTGCTTCTGTCCGCTGGACAGCCGCGAGCCGCTCTCGCCCATATCGGTGTCGTAGCCTTGCTCCAGGGCAAGGATCAGATCGTGCGCGCCGGCCGCGCGCGCGGCGTCCTCGATCTGCTGCTGCGTCAACGGCCGGCCCATGGCGATATTGTCGCGCGCGCTGGCGGCCAGCAGAAAGGGCTCCTGCGGCACCAGGCCGACGCCGTCGCGGAAGGCGGCGTCGTCGAAGGCGGCCAGCGGCTGCTCGTCGATCAGGATCTCACCGCCTTGCGGCGCGTAGAAGCGCAGCAGCAGCGACAGCAGCGTGGATTTGCCGCTGCCGGTGTGGCCGACGATGCCGATGAAGCCGCCGGCCGGAATCTCCAGCGAAAGATCGGGCAATACCGGCCGCTCAGGCTGATAGCCGAAGCTCACCCGGCGGAAGCTGACCGCGCCCCGCTCGATGCGGCCCTGGCCGTGGCCGGCCGCCGCCGCCGGCTCCTGCAGCAGCGCGTCCACCCGCGCCGCCGCCACCACCGCCTGCTGCAGCTGGCTGAACTGCATGGTGATCTGGATCAGCGGATCCACCATGCGGCCGATATAGCTGATGAAGGCGTAGAGCACGCCGATCTGCAGCGCGCCCAGCGGCCGCTGGCTGAAGCTGTAGATCACCCCGGCCAGCAACAGCACTTTCAGCAGGTCCAGCGCCGGACGCAGTAGCCAGGCGTTGGCGCTCAACTCCGCGATCCGCGCCCGGTAGTAATTGTGGTTGGCCTGATCGAAACGCGCGGCGAAGCGGCCGGTGGCGTTGGCGGCCTGCAACACGCTCATGCCGGAGATGGACTCGGCCATCTGGGCGTTGATGTCGCTGCGCAGCGCGCGGGCGCGCGTCACAGACGGCGCGCTCCAGCGCTGGTAGAGCCAGACGATGGCCAGCATCGCCGGCAGCAGCAGCGCCGCCAGCAGCATCAGCCGCCAGTCCAGCCAGGCCATCGCCGCCATCACGCCGATGACCACGATGCTGCTGTCCAGCATCACGAACAGCACCTGCACGTACAAGGCCTTCACCGATTCGGTGTCGTTGGTGACGCGGCTGACCAGCTGGCCGGTGATCGCCTTGTCGAAAAAGGCCATCGGCAGCCGGATCACGTGGCGGTAAACCTGTTCGCGCAGTCTTTGCACCGAGCGCATCGCCACGCCGGACAGGCGCACCAGCTGCAGATAGCGCAGGCTGGACGCGGCGTAGCCGGCCATCAGACAGGCGAGCAGCAGCAGGCCCATTTCCAGCCATTGCGGCGCGCGCGGCAGCAGATAGCGGTCGATGAACACCTTGCCCAGCAGCGGCGACAGCGCCTCCATCAGCGCGGCGGCGATCAGCCACAGCGTGCCCCACAGCACATGGCGCTTTTCCGGCGCGGCGGAGTGACGCAGCAGGGCCACTGCCCGGCTGCGGTTGATCGCGGATTGATCAGATTTCATCCAGGCTGGCCTCCAGTTGTTGATAGCGCCACTGGCTGGCGTACCAGCCGTTCAATTGCAGCAGCGCCTCGTGGCTGCCGGCTTCGGCGATGCCGCCGTGCTGCAGCACGACGATGTGGTCGGCGTCCGCCACCGCGGACAGCCGGTGGCTGGCGATGATCACGCTGCGGCCGCGGCGCGCTTCGCGCAGATGTTGCAGAATCTGGGTTTCGGTCTGGGTGTCCACCGCGGACAAGGCGTCGTCCAGCAGCAGCAGCGGCGCGTCCGCCAGCAAGGCGCGGGCGATGGCCAGCCGTTGGCGCTGGCCGCCGGACAAGGCCACGCCTTTTTCGCCCACCGGGGTGGCGTAGCCCTGGGCCAGGCGCAGGATGTCCTCGTGCACCGCCGCCAGCCGCGCCACGCGTTCGATCTCGCGTTCGGCGGCGTCCGGGCGCGTCAGCGCGATATTGTCGGCCACCGAGGCGGAGAACAGAAAGGACTCCTGCGGCACCCAGCTGATCGCCGCGCGCAAGGCGTCCATCTTGTATTCCTCCAGCGGCACGCCGTTCCAGCTGACGCTGCCGGCCGGCAGCGGGTACTGGCGCAGCAGCAGGCGCAGCAGCGTGGACTTGCCGCTGCCGGTGGGGCCGACGATGCCCAGGGTCTGGCCGCGGCCCAGGCGCAGATCGATCGCGCGCAAGGCCGGCGCGCTTTGCCCCGGATAAGTGAAGTTCAGGTCGCGCCAGCGCAGTTCGCCGGCCGGCTCCATGGCGTTGATGCCGCTGTCGTCCACGGACTCGGGCGCGCTCAGCACCGGCTCCAGCCGGTTCCAGCCGGCGCGGCCGCGTTCCAGCAGCGACAGCACCCAGCCGGCGGCGAACATCGGCCAGATCAGCTGGCCCAGATACATGCTGAAGCTGGTCAGCGCGCCTATGGTCAGCTGCTGCTGCCACACCAGATAGCCGCCGATGCCCAGCGTGGCCGCCGCCGCGGTGCTCAGGGTCAGCCCCACCACCGGTTCGAACGCCGCCTCCCAGCGTTGCGCCTCCAGGCTGTTGTCGGCGGCGCTGGCGGCCAGGCCGGCCAGCTCGCGGCTATTGCGTTCCTCCAGGCCCAGGGTGCGCAGCGTGCGCACTCCGCTCAGCGTTTCCTGCACGTGGTCGTTGAGCCGGCTGAAGCTTTGCAGCGAGCCGGCCCAGGCCTGGTGCACGCGGCGGGTGATGCGCCAGAAGGCGAAGGCCATCAGCGGGAAGGGCAGCAGCGCGGCGGCGGCCAGCCGCCAGTCTATGCCCAAGGTCATCATCGCCAGCACCATCACCAGGGTCAGGCTGCCGTCGAAGCCGGCCAGCATCGCCTCGCCGGCGGCCATTTCCACCGCGTCGATATCGTTGGTGGCGCGCGCCATCAGATCGCCGGTGCGCTGGTGATGGTAGAAGCCCGGTCCCTGGCGGCTCAGCCGCTGATACAGCCGGGTGCGCAATTCCACGCCCAGTTGGTAGGCGGCGGCGAAGAGCTGCAGCCGCCAGCCGGCGCGCAGCAGATAGATCACCACGCCGAAGAGCAGCAGCCAGCCCAGCTCGCGCATGAGTTGCGGGGCGCCGAGCTGGCCCTTGGCCAGCAGGTCGACGATTTCTCCGATCTGGCGCGGAATCAGCACGGTGAGCACCGCCACGGCGGCCAGCATCAGCGCCGCGCGCAGATAGTAAGGCCAATGACGGAGGACGAAGTCGCGCAGCAGCGCGGACAGGCTGGCGCCGGGGGCGAGAGCGGACGGGCGTGACATGGCGGGGGCGGATTATCCGGATTGGGTGCGAGCCGAATATTCTATGCCGAATCCGATCGCGGTGTCAGAACCGCTTCAAGCCCGTATCGCGCGAAGCGCGGCGGATCCTGAAGCGGCTCTCGGGCGGGCCCTCGTATGACGGTCTAGCCCTGTTGCGCCGCCGGCTTCGGCCGCGGCTTGCGCACGGTGTGGAACAGCACGACCAGCAGCAGCAGGAAGGGCAGGCCGAAGACCAGGGTCAGCCGGAACACCTCGGTGAAGGCGGTGGTGATCATGATCGCCAGCATCAACACCAGGCCGGCCAGCGTGGTGTAGGGAAACAGGCGCATCTTGAACGGCAGATCCAGGCCGCCGGCCTGATCGTGATGGCGGCGGAAGCGCAGATGGGTGTAGAAAATCATCAGCCAGGTGAACAGCGCGCCGAACATCGACAGCGCGATCATCAGCGTGAACGCCTGTTGCGGAAACAAGACGTACAGCACCGCCGCCAGCGCGATGCCGCTGGTGGACAGCAGGAGCGCGTTGACCGGGATGCCGCGCTGGTTCAGTTTGCCCAGCCCGATCGGCGCGTCGCCGGCGCGGGACAGGCTGAACATCATGCGGGTGGTGATGTAGAGCTGGCTGTTCATCGCCGACAGCGCGGCCACCACCACCACGAAGTTGAGAATGCCGGCGGCGTAGGGGATGTTCAGCACCTGCATCACGGTGACGAAGGGGCTGTTGCCGGCGCCGATCCGGCCCCAGGGCACGATGGCGATGATCAGGCTCAAGGACAGCAGATAGAACACCACCAGCCGCGCGATGGTGGCGCGGAACGCCTGGCGCACCGCCTGTTCCGGGTTTTCCGCCTCGCCGGCGGCCACCGCGATCATCTCCACGCTCAGATAACTGAAGATGGAAATCACCACCGCCACCCACATGCCCCAGACCCCGTTGGGGAAGAAGCCGCCGTCGGCGCTGAAGTTGCGTGCGCCGTAAGCGGGGTTGCCGCTGCCCCACACCACATAGCAGCCCATCAGGATGAAGGCGACGATGGCGAAGATCTTGATGGTGGAGAACCAGTACTCCACCGTGCCGAAGGCCTTGACGCTGGTGGCGTTGACGCCGATCAGCGCGCTGGAGAACAGCAGAATCCAGATCCAGGGCGGGGTGTCGGGAAACCAGTAGCGCATGTATTCGGCCACGGCGGTGATTTCGGTGCCCACCGCTAGCACCACGCAGGCCCAATAGCTGTAGCGCACCAGGAAGCCGGCCAGCGGGCTGACGTAGTGCTCGGCGTAGGCGCCGAAGGAGCCGGAAGTGGCGTGCGCCACCGTCATCTCCGCCAGGCAGCCCATCAGCAACAGGGTGATCAGGCCGCCTATGGCGTAACTGAGCACCACGCTGGGGCCGGCGAAGCCGATGGCGAACTTGCTGCCTAGGAACAGACCGGTGCCGATGGCGCCGCCGATGGCGATCATGCTCATCTGTCCGGCGCTGAGCCGGCGCTGCAGGCCCTGTTCCCTATCCTTGATGTCCTGGAAACTGCTCATGATGTTCTCCTCTGTCTATGCGGCGCGGTCTGGCGGGATCTGACGTCCCTTGCGCTATGGCGCCGCCGCGCGGGGCTGCCGGCGGCGGTTTGATGCGGCGCGCGGCCAAGCCGCGCGCCATGCAGGTTTTGAACAGCTCTCAGAACGTGCTGACGATCTCGCGAGCTAGGGCGAGACAAGGCGAAAACGAGCGAAAAAGCGGAATGTACGAGGGGTACATGAGCATTTTGAGCTTGTACTCACCGTGCAACGCTCCACGAAGCGCAGCAGATCGTAAACAGGTTCTCAGGTCACCGCGCCGCGGCGGTGGAACTCAGGCTTGTCCCAGCTACCGCTGTCCAGAATCTCGCGCAGGATTTCCACCGCGTCCCAAATGTCGGCATGGCTCAGGTAGAGCGGAGTGATGCCGAAGCGCAGCACTTCCGGCTCGCGGTAATCGCCGATGACGCCGTTGGCGATCAAGGCCTGCATCACCGCGAAGCCTTGCGGATGGCGGAAGCTGATGTGGCTGCCGCGGCGCGCGTGCTCGCGCGGGGTGATCAGGGTCAGCGGGTGGCCGCCGCAGCGCTGTTCCACCAGCTCGATGAAGAGATCGGTCAGCGCCAGCGATTTGGCGCGCAGCTGCTGGGCATCCACCTGGCGCGCCACGTCCAGACCGCATTCCACCAAGGCCAGCGACACGATGGGCTGGGTGCCGCACAGGAAGCGGCGTATGCCCTGGGCCGGCGCGTAGTCGGCCGCCATCTCGAAGGGCTTGGCGTGGCCCCACCAGCCGGACAAGGGCTGCCAGAAAGCGTTCTGATGGCGCGGGGCCACCCAGATGAAGGCGGGCGAGCCCGGTCCGCCGTTCAGGTATTTGTAGGTGCAGCCCACGGCGAAATCGGCGTCCGCGCCGTTCAGGTCCACTTGCAGCGCGCCGGCCGAGTGCGCCAGGTCCCAGATCGCCAGCGCGCCGCGCTGATGGGCGCTGCGGGTGACCGCGGCCATATCGTACAAATAACCGGTGCGGTAATTGACGTGGGACAGCAGCAGCACCGCCACGTCCTCGTCCAGCGCCTGTTCCAGCGGCAGCGCCTCGTCGATCAGACGCAATTCATAGCCCTGCTGCAGGAATTCGATCATGCCCTGGATCATGTAGAGATCGGTGGGGAAGTTGTCGCGCTCGGACAGGATCACCTTGCGCTCCGGATGAGCTTGCCGCTGGATGCGCAGGGCCGCCGCCAGCGCCTTGAACAGATTCAGCGAGGTGGTGTCGGTGACCACGGTTTCACCGGGACCGGCGCCCAAGAGCGGCGCCAGCTTGTCGCCCAGACGCGTCGGCATGTCGAACCAGCCGGCGGTGTTCCAGCTGCGGATCAGATCATGGCCCCATTCGCCGGTGATCACCTGCCGGCTGCGCTCCAGCGCGCCCTTGGGCAGCACGCCCAGCGAGTTGCCGTCCAGATAGAAAGTGTTGGCCGGCAGGTCGAACCGCTGGCGGAAGCCGGCCAGCGGGTCTTGCTGATCGGCGATGAGACAAGCTTCGCGAGTGTGTTTCATGGCGGGTCCTACACGAGAGGGGTGGAAACGGGCAAGGGCCGCAGCACGGCGCGCACCGGGCTGGCGTCCAGGTTCATCAACTTCAGCGGCAACGCGATCAACTCGTAATCGCCCTCCGGCGCGTGATCCAGCAGCAGCTGTTCCAGGATGGCCATGCGCTGGCGGGCGGTGGCGTGATGGGCGTCCATGGTCTTGCTGTCCATCGGGTCCAGCGAGGCGGTGTCCACGCCTATCAGCCGCACGCCCTGGCCGCCCAGCCAGTCGATGGCGGCGGCCTCCACGCCGGGGAAGTCCGCGTCCCAGGTCTCCAGCGGATAGCGCGCGTAACTGCGGATCAGCAGCCGCGGGGGCAGCGGGCCGGGCCGGGCCTCAAGCCGCGCGCGGATCTGCTCCAGCCGGATCAGCGGGCCGGGGGACAGGCAATGGATCAGCCGGCACGGCCCCAGATAGGCGTCCAGCGCCACCTGGCCTATGCCCTGGCCGGCGGCCTGGAAGTGAGCCGGCGCGTCGGCGTGCGCGCCGCTGTGAGGCGACAGCGTCAGCCGCGCCACATTGACCGGACAGTGGGCGCCCAGCTGCCAGGCGGGGCTGGCGTCGAAGGCGGTGTCGCCGGGCCAGACCGGCAGGCCGGCGCGCAGCGGGGGGCTGATATCGAGCAACATGGAACGGTTCCTGAGCGGTAAGAAGCCTGGAATCATGCTAGCACCAAGGCATCCACCAGAAATTGCAAGTTGGTCTTGCTAATGGCATGCTTTTCGCAGGAACTGCAGCGGAGCAGACAGATAACGATGGGAAATTGCAAATGCAGCTTGACGCGATAGATTGCCGGATTCTTTCCGCATTGCAGCACAACGCCAGGCTCAGCAATCAGGATCTGGCCGACCAGGTGGCCCTGTCTCCGTCCGCCTGTCTGCGGCGGGTGCGCGCGCTGGAAAGCCAGGGACTGATCCGCGGCTATCACGCCCAACTGGATCCGGCCCTGCTCGGCTATGAGCTGGAAGCCATCGTCCACGTGACGCTGGATCGGGCGCGCGAAGACTGGCATGAAGACTTCATGGAGCGCATCCGGCAGTTTGAGGAAATCGCCGCCGCCTACATCGTCGCCGGTCCCAGCAACTACGTGCTGCATGTCCGTTGCCGCAATCTGGCCGCCTTCAGCGGCTTCATCGTGGAGCGGCTGAACCGCATTCCCGGCATGCGCGACATCTGCTCCTATATTGTGATGCGCACGCTCAAGGATCAGCGCTGGCAAGTGCCGCTGGACGGTAAATAGCCCCTCGCCGGTGGTGGTGCCGGCCGTCCCGGCGCTTCCTACGGCGATCAGTACATGCATGCCTACAACAACAAGCGCCATGGTTTCAATTTGCTCAACCGCTCGGAACTGGGGGCGCTGCCCTTGAGCCTGAGCTACGGCCTGGCCTTCCAGCAGGCGCGCACCCAGCCCACCAGCCGCTACACCGAGCAGCCGCGGACGCTGGTGGCGTCGCGAAACGGCGTGCGCAACGAGCGCAGCCTGTTCGGCAACGCCGTGCTGTTCCATCGCTGGACCAGCTTCTCCCTGGGCGCGAATCTACACGGTTCGACCACGTGCGACTATGCGACCAAATCTGGCAGCGGATTACGCGCCCAAACTGGATTTGACCGGCCAGGTCGACGTGCACCTGGCCAAGTGGCTGGATGTCTACGCCAAGGACGGCCGCGCCTATCGCACTCCCAGCCTGTATGAAACGACCTCCTCCTCCTAGGTGTTCAGCAACAACCCCTTGCGGCCGGAACGTTCGCGGAACTTGGCGCTGGGCTTGAATTAAGGGTGGGGATGGAATCGCGCTTCTGACACGGTTTGACGCCGGCCGCGCGTTTTTTGCCGCGGCCGGCGGGAATCTGCGCGCCGGCTGACGGTCTGTAGACTTTATGAGCCGCATGAGGCGGCCGCTTGATTCAGGGGGATAAACATGAGCATGAAAATGAAGTTGACGCTGGGCGCGGCGGTCGTGGCCCTGGGGGCGTGGTTCTACGCGACGCCGTATTTGGCGGTGCGGGGCATGCAGCAGGCCTTGGACGCGCGCGACGCGGCCAAACTGTCCGGCTATGTGGACTACCCGGCCTTGCGCAACAGCCTGAAAGAGTCCGTCGTGCCCAAATCGGTGCTGGACCTGAACCAATCCAAGGACAAGAACCCGCTGGCGGCGATGGGCGCGGCCATTGCCGACGCGGTGGTCGCCCCGGTGGTGGACGCCATGGTGACGCCGGAAAGCCTGGCTTTGATGATGCGAGGGATCAAGCCCAAGCCGGGCCTGCCGCAAGGCGGCGCGGATGAGCCGGCGGCCGGCGGAGGCGGCGCAGCGTCGACGGAGCCGCGCGCCGGCGTCGACACGGCCATGGGCTATGAAGACATCGATCGTTTCGTGGTGACGGTCAAGCAGAAAGACAAAGCCGAACAGTCGCTGGGTCTGGTGTTCAAGCGCGACGGCTGGTTGGGCTGGAAACTGTCGGCGGTGCGCCTGCCGGAATAAGAATGGCTGCTTGAGACAACAAAAAACCCGCAGAGCTCGCGCTGTGCGGGGTTTTTGATGTTTCGGCCTGCCAAAATCGCTGGTGCCCAGAGTCGGACTCGAACCGACACACCTTGCGGCGGGGGATTTTGAATCCCCTGCGTCTACCAATTTCGCCATCCGGGCGTCTTCGGCATTCCGAGAAGGAGAATAATAGCGATAGCAAATCGCTTTGTAAATCCTTTTTTCCCCGGCGCTTGGCCGCGGTTCACTCCTGCTTCAATTTAAGCGCCAAGTCGTAGAGCTGTTTGCGGTTGCCGTCGCAGATCTGCGCGGTCAGCGACGCCGCCTGCTTGGTGGGCAGTTCCGCCGCCAGCAGCTTGAGCACGCGCACGGTGTCTTCCGGCACCGCGTCGTCGGCGTCCACGCGCGCCGGCGCGGCGTCCAGAATCAGCACGATCTCGCCGCGCTGCTGATTGGAGTCGGACTCCACCCACTCCAGCATGTCCTGGGCCGGCAGATTGCGGAAGGTTTCGAAAGTCTTGGTCAACTCGCGCGCCAGCAGCAGCCGGCGCTCCGCGCCCAGCTCCGCTACGATGTCGCGCAAGGTGTCGACGATGCGGTGCGGCGCCTCGTAGCACACGGTCAGATGCGGCGCGGACAGCCATTGGCGCAGCGTCTTGCGGCGCTCGCCGCTCTTGGGCGGCAAGAAACCGTGGAACAGGAAGGACGGCGCGGTCAGGCCGCTGGCGGACAAGGCGGCGATCACCGCGCTGGAGCCGGGCACCGGCCGCACCGGCAGGCCGGCGGCGCGCACCGCCTCCGCCAGCCGCGCGCCGGGATCGGACACCGCCGGCGTGCCTGCGTCGGACACCTGCACCACGATCTGGTCTTCGGACAGCCAGCGCACCACTTGTTCCGACATGCCGCGCTCATTGTGCTCGCGCAGGCTGACCAGGCGTTTGGCGTGAATGCCGTAGGCGGACAACAGCTGTCCGGTCACGCGGGTGTCCTCGGCGCAGACCACGTCGGCGGCGCTGAAAGCGGCCAAGGCGCGGGCGCTGATGTCGGCCAGATTTCCAATGGGCGTGGCCACCACATATAATGTGCCGCGACAGAAACTTTCCCTGGCTGATTCAAGCAGATGAGCGAACGAAGTATGCAAAGACTGACTCCGCTGTTGGTTGGCGTCTTGATGACTTGGTTGACGCCGACAATGGCGCAAACCCCGGACTATATCATCCAAAGCAATACCGCGCCGCTCAAGTTGTTGGGCCAGCAGGCGCCGAAACCGGCCGTGCCGGCGACCGCGCCGCGGGACGCCAGCGCGACGGCGGCGAAACCGCAGCCGGCCGGCGGCCGCCTGCGCGTCGGCCTGCTGCTGCCCACCGGCTCCGCCACCCTGGGCGAGGCCGCCGCGGTGGTGCGCAGCGGCGTGGAGGCGGCGGCGCGCGTGGATCAGAACGCCGAGCTGGTGCCCATAGAGGCGTCCGAGGACACCGCCGTGGCCGGCTACAAACAGGCCTTGGCCAGCGGGGTCAATGTGGTGATCGGCCCGCTGTCGCGCGGGGCCATCGCCGCGGTGGCGCCCGCGGCCACGGTGCCTACGCTGGCTTTGAACTCGATAGGCCGCGAAGTGCCGGCCAATCCCAAGCTGTTCTCGCTGTCGCTGATCGTCGAGGGCGAGGCGCGCCAGGTGGCGCGCCTGATGTACGAAGACGGCCGCGCCAACCCCTTGCTGCTGTTCGGCGCGGACAGCCTGTCGCAGCGGCTGCGCCAGGCCTTCATCGACGAATGGCGAAGCCTGAGCCGCGGCAAATCCCCGATGGCGCTGGAAGCCAAGCCGGACAGCCTGCCGGCGATTCTGCAGGCGGCGGCCGGCGCCGACGCCGTGTTCATGGCGCTGGACGCGCACGAGGCCGGCATCGTCAAGGCCGCGCTGGCGCCGGAACTGCCGGTGTACGGCACCTCCCAGCTCAACGGCCGCGGCAGCGCGGTGGCGCTGGCCGGGGTGAGGGTGATAGACATGCCCTGGTTCCTGATGCCGGAGCATCCGGCGGTGAAACGCTATCCGCGGCCGGCGGCGGCGTTGACGATGCAGACCGAGCGTCTGTACGCGCTGGGCGTGGACGCCTGGCGGCTGGCGGTGCTGCTGGCGGGCGCGCGGCAGCCGCTGGGCCTGAGGTTGGACGGCGTCACCGGCGATTTGAGGCTGGGGCGCGACCGCCTGTTCGAGCGCCAGCTGCCGATGGCGGTGCTGAGCGTGGAGCAGCCGTAGTGAATCTTCAAGGCCGGCTTGCCGAGGACAAGGCGCTGGCCTGGCTGCTGAGGCGGGGCCTGACGCTGGTGGAGCGCAACTGGTCCTGCCGCGGCGGCGAAATCGATCTGATCATGCGCGATGGGCGCTACTGGGTGTTTATCGAGGTGCGCCATCGCGCCAGCGCGGCCTTCGGCGGCGCGGCCGCCAGCATCGGGGCGGCCAAGCAAAGGAAACTCATGCTGGCCGCCGAGGTCTATCTGTCCCAAAAGGGAATAGACGCGCCATGCCGTTTTGACGCGGTATTGACCGTGGGCGAGGCGGAGCCGCAGTGGTTGCAGAATATTTTCATGTAGTGCGATGGGTCGACCGACCCTAAAAGATAAGGATGTCCCATGGATTTGATTGACCGCGTCAGCGGGCATTTCCTGGAAAGCATCGCCGTCAAGCAAGAGGCGATGGAGTTGTTGTCGCCGGCGATAGCCGCGGCGGCGGAACAGATGGTGGCTTGCCTGATGAACGAAGGCAAGATTTTGACCTGCGGCAACGGCGGTTCGGCGGCGGATGCGCAGAACTTCGCCGCGGAAATGGTCGGGCGCTTCGAGAAGGAACGTCCGGGCCTGGCGGCGATTTCATTGGCCACCGACAGCTCGGTCCTGAGCGCGATCGGCAACGATTACGATTTCGACATGGTGTTTTCCAAACAGGTCAGGGCCTTGGGCCACACCAACGACCTGCTGCTGGCGATTTCCGCGTCCGGCAACGCCGCCAATGTGATCGAGGCCATCTACGCGGCGCATGAGCGCGGCATGAGCGTGATCGCCCTGACCGGCATGGACGGCGGCAAGGTGGCCGAAATCCTGTCGCCGGAAGACATACAGCTGATTGTGCCGGCGCTGCGTCGCTGCCGGATTCAGGAAGTGCACACCCTGATGGTCCACGCCCTGTGCGACACCATCGATTACATGTTGTTGGGAGGTGAATGATGAAGCGTCGCGTATTCGCGGTATTGCTGGCTGCTGGCTTCAGCAGCGCTCTGAGCGGTTGTTTCGGCGTAGTGGCGGCGGGCGCGGCCGGCGGCGCCTTGGTGGCCACGGATCGCCGCACCAGCGGCGCCTATGTGGACGACCAGGGCATAGAATTGAAAGCCGCCGACCAGATCGGCAAGCTGTTGCCGTCTGCCCACGTCAACACCACCAGCTTCAACCGCGCGGTGTTGCTGACCGGCGAAGTGCCCAGCGAGCAGGCGCGCCAGCAGGCGGAGCTGACTGCGCGCGGTATCCCCAATGTGCGCCGCGTGTTCAACTACACCGTGGTGGCGCCGGCGTCCGGCTTCTCCGAGCGCAGCAGCGACACCTGGGTGACCAGCAAGGCGCGCACCCGTCTGCTGGATGGCAAGGGCTATAACCCGAACAACGTCAAAGTGGTGACCGAGCGCGGCGTGGTCTACATGCTGGGCATGGTGACCCAGGCGGAAGGCGCGGCGGCGGCCAAGGTGGTCAGCGAGACCTCCGGCGTGCAGAAAGTGGTGACCTTGTTCGAATACATCAACGACATCGCGCAGTAAGGCGAATGTCCCGCGATCACAAGCCCGGCTTAGGCCGGGCTTTTTCATTGTTCGGCGGCGGGGCGGCGGAGAATTCCTGGGTTTTTTAGGAAAAATCCTATGTCCGCTCGCCGGCGCTTCTGCTGCAATCTGCCTTGCTGCCGAAACCTCGCGTTTCGGCGCAATTTCTGACGCCCGGTTTTGGCCGGGCGGTACCGGCAACGCAGTTGGCAAAGATGGGCGAGGACGCGGCTTTATGAACCAGGCGGGCAAGATATCGGCGGAGGCGCGGGAGCGCATCATCGCGGCGGCGACGGAACTATACGAGAAGTCCGGCCGCCAGCGGCACCCTGCCGTCGACCAGGTCCGCCAGCTGGCGGGGGTGGACATGGACGCCGCCAGCGTGGTGCTGAAAGACTGGCGACGGGTGCAGCCGGCGACGGCGGCGGCCCTGGACGGCGAGGTGCCGGAAGGCGTCAGCCAGGCGGGGATGGCCGCGCTGGAGGCGATCTGGACCCAGGCCAAGGCGCTGGCCAACGACAGCCTGAGCGCCGCCCAGGCGGCCTGGGAGCGCGAGCGGGCCGAACTGGATCATCTGCGCGCCGAACTCGCCGGCGCTTTCGAACGCCAGGCGGCGGAGCTGGACGCCACGCGCCGCCAGTTGTCGGCCTCCCTGGCCTTGACCGCGCAGCAGGCGCAGGACCTGGCGGTGGCGCAGCCGCAGGCGGAGGCGTTTCGGGAGCGCATGGACAAGGCCGAGGTCCGGGTCGGCGAACTGGAGCGGGAGCTGTCCGAGGCGAAAAGCCTGTTGTTGCGGTCTCAGAACGAGTTGCGCCTGAGCGCCGCCGACGGCCAGGCGGCGGAAACGGCGCTGGCCAAACTGCGCGGCGAATTGCTGCAATCCAGCGCCAGCGCCGCGATGAAGGCGGAAGTGGCCCGGATCAAGATGTCGCCCAAGCCGGGCGCCGCGCCGGAGGCCGGCGAGGAGGACGAATCCTTGAAGGCCGCCTACACGCCGCAGCCCGCGGCCGAGGACATCCTGAAGTTTCGCTGATCCTGGCGCGGCTGGCGTCAGTGCTGGGGAATCAGCACGTCGGCGCACAGCACGTGCATGATCTCGTCGATTTCTATCGCCATCGAGATGGTGACGCAGGAGCGGGTGTCGGTCATGGACAGATAAGGCTCGCTCATATACAGCACGCCGGGCTGATCCACCGCGTGTTGAAAGTAGCTGCGCCGCGACCAGACCGCGCCGGTGGTGTCCACCAGCGGCGCGAACTTGGGATTGGCGGCGGCCCGCGGCTGGCGGCTGTTCAGGTTGCGGCCGATCTGGCGTCCGGCGCTGTCCAGCAGGAAGCAACGCACCACGTCGGGCAGCGCCAGCATGGGCTTGGCGGCCAGATCGAACGGTGTGCCCTGCATCAGCGAGATGGCGCTTTGCACGAAGGATTGCCGCGCCAGCTCGATCTGGCGTCGCGTCAGTTTGCGCTTGAGCAGCTCGCGCGCCATCAGCTCGTCCCAGCGTTCGTCGATGCGCGGCGTGATTACGTGGTCCTGATCCGGCTGATCGCTGGGGTGGGCGACGAAATAGCCTTGCACCAAATCGCAGCCCGATTCCAGCGCGATCAGCACGTCCTGATCGGTTTCTATCCCTTCCTCCACCACCAAGGCACCAATTTCGTGCATCAGCCGCACCAGCTTGGCCAGCAAGTTGCGGGTGCGCGGCTGGTGGACGGCGGCGCGCAGCAGGTGGCGGTCGAATTTGACCAGGTCCGGCTCCAGCTGGCAGACCCGGTCCAGATTGGAATGGCCGACGCCGAAGTCGTCGATGGCGATCAGGAAGCCGCTGCTTTTCAGCACATTGACGCCTTCGATCAAGGCCTCGTCCACTTCCAGCACATGTTCCAGCACTTCCAGCACCACCTGGCTGGGGTCCAGCCCGGCGGCCTTGATGCCGTTGGCAAGCGCCATCGCGCGTTCCGGCCGCGACAAGGACGCGGCGTCGATATTGAGAAACAGCCAGCAGGGATGATCGCTTTGCATCTGGCTGAAACGGACGGCATGGGCTTCGCTCACCGCCAGATCCAGCTGGTGGCGGCGTTCGGGCGAGACGACGGAATAAAAAGCCTCCGCCGGCGTCAGCGGGGACGTGTCCTGTCTGGCGCGCAGCAAAGCTTCCATGCCTATCGTGCGGCGATGCGCCAGACTGTAGATAGGCTGGAAGTGACTGCCGAGTTTCAAGCCGGCATGCTCGAATTCTTTCATGGAATAGCTGCCCTCCGTGGCGCGGACTCTACGGCCGGTATTGTTTTTTTGCCTGAAGCAATCGGCATTCCAGTTTAGTGCATCGCCATTAAAAATAAAAAACGGGCCATGAGGCCCGTTTGGATAAAGATGTTAAGTAGCTTGCTACTGTTGGATGCCCGCCACCAACCACTTGCCGTTGGTGCTGTCGTCCTTGATGTAGTGCCAGTATTCGGAGAACGGCTCCGCCGACGCGCCCACGGCCTCGCTGACCGTGCCGGAGAAGCGCACGCTGGCGATGTAGCGGCCGCCTTCCATGCTGGCTTCGGACAGCTGGCAGTCCAGTTGCGGGAAATCGGCCACCTCGGTGTTGGCGGCGATGTCTTCGCGCAGCGCGTTGAACAGGTCCGGCGTCATGTACTTGCGCACTTCTTCCAGGCTTTCCGTGCTGTTCAGGTTTTGCAGGTGCAAGAAGGTGGCCTTGGCCTGACGCAGGAAGTGCGGGGTCTCGGTGCCGTCCGGCAGGCGCGCGGGCGCCTCGCTGATCGCGCCGCCGCCAAAGCCGGCTTGCGCGCCGCCCAGGCCGGAGCCGATTTTCGGGATGGAGTCGAAACGGGCCGGTTCTTGATAGCCGCCCATATTCTGCGGCATGCCCGCTGCTTGCGGCGCAGCCATGGCCGGACGCGCCGCGCCGGCCTTGCGGCGGAAGAACATGTAGCCGCCTGCCAGCACCAGGCCCAGCAGGGCCAGCGTGCCCCAGGGCATGCCGCCGCTCTTCTGCGGCTGCTGACCTTGGGCTTGCGCCGCCAGCGCCGGATCGGCGTTGCCGTTGGCCGCGGCCGGCGCTTGTTGCTGGCCGCCTTTGTCGCTCATGGCGGAGCCCAGCATATAGCCGGCGGCCGCGCCCGCGGCGCCTGCGGCTACGGCGGTGCCGATGCCGGGGCCGGATTTGGGTTGAGCTTGAACCGGAGCGGGCGCTTGCGCGGGCGGCGCAACCGGGCGCGCCGGCGCTTGTTGTTGGTAAGAACGGGTGGGGGCCGAGCGCTGCATGCCGGCGCTCTTGCCTTTACCTAGGCGGGCCGCTTCCGCGAACGGAGCGGCCAACATGGAAACCATGGTGAAGGCGAGCATGATCGTCTTCGCGCGGGTGGTCATATTTGCTTTTTTCCTGAGTGGTTGGTATCGCCCCGGTATGACTGGGGCGCAAAAGATTAGTTCGGGGTCAACGGCTGAATTTCAATGACTTGCGCATGGTTTTTTTCCACGCGGAAACGCACATTCCAGTGGTGCAGCGCCACGCCGTAGACCCGCTGCGGGTCGTCTTGATAGGCCGGGCGCGGGTCCTGGGTCAGCACCTGTTCCACCAACGCGGCGAAATCGCCGGGCAGGCCGGCTTCGGCGGCCAGCTGCGCGCGCGCGGCGGGGTCCCAGCCCACGCTCAATTGCGGCGGGGGGCCGTCGACAAAGCCGCCGCGGGCTTCTGGCCGGGCTTCGACGAAGGGAATATAGGGCTTGATGTCCAGCACCGGGGTGCCGTCCAGCAGATCGGCGCCCTCCAGCGTCAGCACCACCTTGGGCTGGGTGTCCACGCGCAGCAGCCGCACCAGGGACAGGCCCAGCGGATTGGGGCGATGGGTGGCGCGGCTGGCGAACACGCCGACCTTGGCGTTGCCGCCCAGCCGCGGCGGCCGCACCAGCGGTTGCCAGCCGCGCTCGGCGGTTTGATGGAACACGAAGCTGATCCAGACGTGGGAAAACGCGTCCAGCCCGCGCACCATGTCGGGGTGGTCGTAGGGCGGCAGCAGCTCCAGCGTGATGCGGGCGGCGTTGACCAGCGAGGGCTGGCGCGGGATGCCGAATTTTTCGCGGTAGGGCGAGCGGATCACGCCCACCGTGTCGAAGGTGTAGCTCATGGCCGGATTGTAGCATCCGGCCAGGGGCGCGATCTGCGGCGGCTAGCCGACGAAGTGCTTGTTGTAGCGGCTGCTCAGCCGGCCCATGGGCAGCAGCATGAAGAAATCCGCGCAGTTGAAGTCCGGGTCCCAGGCCGGTTCGCCGCAGATATAGGCGCCGGCGCGCAGATAGCCCTTGATCAGCGCCGGCAGCGGCGCGGAGGGGGCGTCGTCGCGGACCCGGTCCAGCGGCAGCGGCAGGTGGGGGAACACCCGCCATTCCGGCGGCGACAGATGCTTGGCCTCCAGTTGGCGGTACAGGCTGACCGCCTGGTGGCCGCCGTCGCTCAGCGACACGCTGGCGCAGCCGGCCAGGTATTGGCCGCCGTGCTGTTGCACGTAATCGGCGAGGCCGGACCAGAGCAGGGCGATCACCGCGCCGGAGCGGAAGTCGCGGTGCACGCAGGAACGGCCCACTTCGATCAGGCCGGCGCGCAGGTGGGCCAGCCGGGTCAGATCGAATTCGTGTTCGGAATACAGGCTGGGCGCGCGGCGCGCCATGGCCGGGGACAGCATGCGGTAAGTGCCCACCACCAGGCCGCTGGCGGCGTCTTCCACGATCAGGTGATCGCACAACTCGTCGTATTCGTCGCAATCGATGCCCAGGTCGCGGGAGCCGAGCTCCGCGCCCATTTCCCCGGCGAACACATCGAAGCGCAGCTTCTGCGCGCGGCGGATATCCCGCGCTTCACTGGCCACGCGCACGCTTAGGCGCGGTTTGGCGCTCACGGCAAGCTGTTCATTTAGCAGCATGTTTTGCTCCCTTTTGTGGTGAGTCCCATGCTAGGCAGCTTGTTTGACGCGGCGATGTCTTTAATATGACTATCGGGTGACCGGCGCTTGACGCCGTC
The DNA here is from genome assembly GCF_057809415.1 of Chromobacterium sp. FG22. Lineage (NCBI taxonomy): Bacteria > Pseudomonadati > Pseudomonadota > Betaproteobacteria > Neisseriales > Chromobacteriaceae > Chromobacterium > Chromobacterium sp. FG22. Next base: position 146,525 of record NZ_JBMDJX010000001.1, read on the forward strand.
GTTACCGGCTGGATTTATTGAAATCAACGACTTACGCTGGTTCAGGATTTGGCGTAGAATAGGCCGTTTTTCCGTTCGATTTGCTCTTTCCGACAAAGCCATGATTTATCCGACAAACTTCGACGTGATAGTGGTGGGCGGCGGCCATGCCGGCACCGAGGCCGCGCTGGCGGCCGCGCGCATGGGCTGCGACACCCTTCTTTTGACGCACAACATCGAGACCTTGGGCCAGATGTCGTGCAATCCGTCGATCGGCGGCATCGGCAAGGGCCATCTGGTCAAGGAAGTGGATGCCCTGGGCGGCGCGATGGCGCTGGCCACCGACATCGGCGGCATCCAATTCCGCACCCTCAACGCCTCTAAGGGTCCGGCCGTGCGCGCCACCCGCGCCCAGGCCGACCGCATCCTGTACAAGGCGGCGATCCGCGAGATGCTGGAGAACCAGCCCAATCTGACCCTGTTTCAGCAGCCGGTGGACGATCTGCTGATAGAGGGCGACCGCGTCGCCGGGGCCATCACCGCCATCGGCATCACCTTCCGCGCCAAGACCGTGGTGTTGACCGCCGGCACCTTCCTGTCCGGCAAGATCCACGTCGGCATGGAGAACTACACCGGCGGCCGCGCCGGCGATCAGGCCGCGTCCACGCTGGGCGCGCGCTTGCGCGAACTGGCCCTGCCGGTGGGACGGCTGAAAACCGGCACGCCGCCGCGCATCGACGGCCGCAGCGTCGACTTCTCTGTGATGGAAGAGCAGCCGGGCGACACGCCGGAGCCGGTGTTCTCCTACCGCGGCAGCCGCGCGTTGCATCCCAAGCAACTGCCGTGCTGGATCACCCACACCAATGAACGCACCCACGAGATCATCCGCTCCGGCTTCGACCGCAGCCCGATGTTCACCGGGGTGATCGAAGGCGTCGGCCCGCGTTACTGCCCGTCCATCGAAGACAAGATCAACCGCTTCGCCGACAAGGACAGCCACCAGGTCTTCCTGGAGCCGGAAGGCCTGACCACGCACGAGTTCTACCCCAACGGGATTTCCACCAGCCTGCCCTTCGACATCCAGCTGGCGGCGGTGCGTTCGATCCGTGGCATGGAGAACGCCCACATCCTGCGGCCCGGCTACGCGATCGAATACGACTACTTCGACCCGCGCGGCCTGAAGGCCTCGCTGGAGACCAAGGCGATCCAGGGCCTGTTCTTCGCCGGCCAGATCAACGGCACCACCGGCTATGAAGAAGCCGCCGCCCAGGGCCTGCTGGCCGGCATGAACGCCGCTCTGTTCGCTCGGGACCAGGCTAGCTGGTGTCCGCGCCGCGATGAAGCCTATCTGGGCGTATTGGTGGACGATCTGATCACCAAGGGCGTGGCCGAGCCTTACCGCATGTTCACCAGCCGCGCCGAATTCCGCCTGCAGTTGCGCGAAGACAACGCCGACCTGCGCCTGACCGAGATTGCCCGCCAACACGGCCTGATCGGCGATGCCCAATGGGACAGCTTCTGCCGCAAGCGCGACGCGGTGGAGGCGGAGAAGGCTCGCCTGAAGGCCACCTGGCTGCATCCGGCGCGGCTGAGCGACGCCGCCGCGCTGCAAGCGTTGCTGGGCAAGGCGATAGAGCGCGAGTACAGCCTGTACGATTTGCTGAAGCGGCCCAATGTCGCCTACGCCGATTTGATGACGCTGCCGGAGGCCGGCGGCGCGGTGGCGGACGAGGCGGTTGCCGAGCAGGTGGAAATTCAGGTCAAATACCAAGGCTATATCAACCGCCAGAACGAAGAACTGGCGCGCCGCGACAACCTTGAAGACGTGCGCCTGCCGGCCGACATCGACTACGGTCTGGTCAAGGGCCTGTCCAAGGAAGTGCAGCAGAAACTGAACCAGCAACGCCCGGAAACCCTGGGGCAGGCTTCGCGCATCCAGGGCATTACCCCGGCGGCGGTTGCTCTTTTGATGGTCCACCTGAAACGCGGCTTTGCCGACGCAACGAAAACCGCATGACACATAACGCAGAACTACAACAAGGCCTGTCGCAGCTGAAACTGGAACTGAGCGACGCGCAAATCGATTTGCTGGACCGCTATCTGGCGCTGCTGGCCAAGTGGAACCAGACCTATAACCTGACCGCGGTGCGCGAGGAAAAGCGCATGGTCAGCTACCATCTGCTGGACAGCCTGAGCCTGGTGCCGCATCTGGACGGCGGCAGCCGCCTGCTGGACGTCGGCTCCGGCGGCGGCATGCCCGGCATCCCGGCGGCGATCGCCCGCCCGGATCTGCAAGTGGTGCTGCTGGATTCCAACCATAAGAAAACCACCTTCCTGCGTCAGGTGGTGGTGGAACTGGGCCTGCCCAATGTGCAGGTGATGACCGAGCGGGTGGAGGCCTACCAGCCGGAACAGAAGTTCGACCGCATCACCAGCCGGGCGTTTTCCGAGCTGGCCGAGTTCGTCAAGCTGACCCGCCATCTGCTGGCGGATCACGGTCAATATGTAGCAATGAAGGGTGTCTATCCTTACGAGGAAATCGCCTTGTTGCCGCAGGGTACGGTGGTTTCCGAAGTATTGCCGGTGACAGTGCCGGGCCTGGATGCCGAACGGCACCTGGTGAGAATGCGCCTGGAAGGGGTGGGTGCGCAATGAATTCAAGGGTGATCGCGGTCGCCAACCAGAAGGGCGGGGTCGGCAAGACCACGACTGTGGTGAATCTGGCGGCGGGCCTGGCCGACTTGGGCCGGCGCGTGCTGATTGTCGATCTCGACCCGCAGGGCAATGCCACCATGGGTAGCGGCATCGCCAAGCAATCCCTGAAACTGTCCGGCTACGACGTGCTGCTGGGCGAGGCTTCGATCGAAGACGCGCGCCAGCCGGCGAAGGAGGGCGGTTACGATGTGCTGCCCGCCAACCGCGATCTGGGCGGCGCGGAGCTGGAGCTGGTCAACGAGCTGGCGCGCGAGGCGCGGCTGAAGAACGCGCTGCAGGCGGTGGAGGAGCAGTACGACTACGTGCTGATAGACTGCCCGCCCTCGCTGAACCTGCTGACCCTGAACGGGCTGGTGGCGGCGCACAGCGTGCTGATCCCGATGGTGTGCGAATACTACGCGCTGGAAGGCCTGTCCGACCTGGTGGCGACCTTGCGCAAGGTGCGGGTGGCGGTGAATCCCAAGATCGAGATCATGGGCCTGCTGCGCACCATGTTCGACGCGCGCAATAATTTGTCGCAGCAGGTGTCCGAACAACTGGCCCGCCATTTCGGCGCCAAGGTGTTCGACACTGTGATACCGCGCAATGTGCGGCTGGCGGAAGCGCCCAGCCACGGCTTGCCCGGCCTGGTCTACGATCGCGCCTCGCGCGGCGCGCAAGCCTATCTTGCGCTGGCGCAAGAGCTGGCGGACAGGCTAGAGCCCGCAACCACAACCCCCTCCGTCTAAGCGATATGGCCAAATTAAAAGGATTGGGGCGCGGCCTGGACGCGCTCCTGTCCACTGCCGAGACAGTGGACGACAGATTGACTTCCCTCCCCATCGACAGCATCCGTCCCGGCAAATACCAGCCGCGCAGCTTCATGGACGAGGGCGCGCTGGACGAACTGGCCGCGTCCATTCGCTCCCAGGGCGTGATCCAGCCGCTGGTGGTGCGCGAAATCGGCTTTGGCGATTACGAGCTGATCGCCGGCGAGCGGCGCTGGCGCGCCTCGCGCAAGGCCGGCTTGTCCGAAGTGCCCGCGGTGATCAAGAGCGTGCCGGACGAAGCGGCGCTGGCGATGGCGCTGATCGAAAACATTCAGCGCCAGGAACTGGACCCCATCGAGGAGGCCCAGGGCCTCAAGCGCCTGATCGACGAATTCGGCCTGACCCACGAGGCCGCCGCCGACGCGGTGGGCCGTTCGCGCAGCGCGGTCAGCAATCTATTGCGCCTGCTGGCCCTGCCGGAGCCGGTGCAGACCATGCTGCATCAGGGGCGGCTGGAGATGGGCCATGCGCGCGCCTTGCTGGCGCTGCCGGTGGTTGAGCAGCTGGGTCTGGCGCAGGAGGTGGGCGAGAAAGGCCTGTCCGTGCGCGAGGTGGAGCGCAGGGTACAGCAGAAAGCTGTGGAAAAAACCACAGTTGCACCGCAGCAAAAACAGACAGACCCGGACGTGAGCCGGCTGGCGGAACAGGTGTCGGAACGCATAGGCGCGCGCGTCAGCATCCGTCACGCAAACCGCGGCAACGGCAGGCTGGTCATAGAATATGCAACGCTGGACGAGCTGGAAGGCTTGTTGGAAAAGCTGCAGAAAACTTCAAGCAAATGAGACTGTTGCAACGCAGCATGTCAATGACAGGCAAGTTGACGCAAATCAAGCGTGAAGCCTATAATTCGGCGGTTTTTTTGCTGGGTAAACATGGTTAATCCAGAAGTTAAGCGTATACTGCGCCTGCAGTGCACCCTGGTGGGGGTCGCGCTGCTGATCGGAATGGTTGCAGGGGGAGGAAACCTGGCCGTTCCGGTTTCTGTCTTGCTTGGCGGATTGTCGGCCTTGGTGCCGGCTCTGGTGTACGCCAGAATCGCCTACGCCAAGCGCCATGTCGCTCCCGCGGAACTGATGAAAGCGCATTTCAGGGCAGAGGCCGTCAAATACGTCCTCACCATCCTGATATTTGGTGCGACTTTGGTATTTTTCAAGGATTTATCGATAGTCGGTCTTTTTGGCGGATTTTTTGCCGCCGTATCCGGCTACTGGTTCGGGCTTTTAATCAAAAATTGAGAAAATGAGCGATGGCAAGCAACGCAACTGACTACATCAAGCACCACCTCACCTTCTGGAATTCGGATCCTTCCGCCGGCTTCTGGAGCCTGCACCTTGATACCTTCTCCATTTCGCTGGTTCTCGCCTTCATCTTCGCCGGCGTGTTCGCCGTCGTGGCGCGCAAGGCCAAGCTGGAGAATCCGGGCCGGCTGCAGCTGTTTGTGGAAAGCATCGTGGAGATGGTGGACAAGCAGGTGCGCGACGTATTCCACGGCCAGAGCAAGGTGATCGCTCCGCTGGCGCTGACCATTTTCTGCTGGATCTTCCTGATGAACTTCATGGACCTGCTGCCGGTTGACCTGCTGCCGACGCTGGCCCAGTGGGTGGGTTACACCTTCTTCGGCGCCGAGCCGCATCATGTTTACTTCCGCGTCGTGCCGTCCGCCGACGTCAACGCCACCTTCGCGATGTCCTTGTCCGTGATGTTCTGCATCATCGGCTTCTCCATCAGCGCCAAGGGCGTGGGCGGTTACACCAAAGAACTGTTCACCGCGCCTTTCCATGCGGAAGGCACCGTGGGCAAGATCCTGCTGGCTCCGGCCAACTTCCTGTTGCAGATGGTGGAACTGCTGGCCAAGCCGATTTCGCTGTCCCTGCGTTTGTTCGGCAATATGTACGCCGGCGAAATGATCTTCATCCTGATCGCGCTGCTGCCCTGGGGCCTGCAATGGCTGCTGGGCGCGCCGTGGGCGATCTTCCATATCCTGATCATCACCCTGCAGGCCTTCGTGTTCATGATGCTGACCATCGTGTACCTGAGCCTGGCGGTGGAAGCGCACTAATACCGGTTTCTTTGTTTTACCTTTGTTTTTTTAGCTTTTTTACCAACCATCCTTGATTAAGTCTTAGGAGATACACAATGGAAGCACTCGTTTCTCAGATCCAGTCCATGACCGTACTGGCCGCTGCCCTGATCATTGGCCTGGGCGCCATCGGTACTGCTCTGGGTTTTGCCATCCTGGGTGGCAAATTCCTCGAGTCCTCCGCCCGTCAACCGGAAATGATCCCGGTTCTGCAAACCAAACTGTTCATTCTGGCCGGTCTGCTTGACGCCATCTCCATGATCGGTGTTGGTATCGCCATGCTGTACACCTTCAATAACCCGTTCCTGTCCGCCGCTCTGGCCGCTCTGAAAGCCGGCGCTTAATTTTTAAGCGGAATTGGTTGTTGCAGTAATACTACTGGAGGAAAACAAGCGTGGAATTCAACGTAACACTACTGGGCCAGGCGATCACGTTCGCCATCCTGGTATGGTTCACCATGAAGTTTGTTTGGCCTCCGCTTACCAACATGATGGATGAGCGCGCCAAGCGCATCGCAGACGGCCTGGCCGCCGGCGAGCGTGGCAAGCAAGATCTGGAAGCCGCTGAAAAACGCGTTGCGGACGAACTCCGCAAGGCCAAACAGCAAGCGACCGAAATCGTGATGGCCGCTGAAAAGCGCGCCAGCCAGATCGTGGACGAAGCCAAGGATGCCGCACGCGTTGAAGGCGCGCGCATTGTGGCCGACGCCAAGTCTGAGATCGATCAGGAAGTCCTGCGCGCCAAGGAAACCCTGCGCGCGCAAGTGGCCGACCTGGCGGTTGCGGGCGCAGAGAAGATCCTGCGCAAAGAGATCGACTCGGCCAAGCACGCTGATCTGCTTGCCTCCATCAAAGCGGAGTTTTAATTAACTCATGGCAGAACTCATTACCGTAGCTAGGCCCTATGCCGAAGCGGTATACAGCCTCGCCACCGAGCAGCACGCCACCCAGCAATGGTCGGAATCGCTGTCGTGGCTGGCTGCCATGGTGAAGAACCCGGATTTGGAAGCCGTCATCACCAATCCGAAACATACCGCACAAGAGCTTGAGGCGCTGATGCTGGATGTTCTGGGCGCGCGCGGCAACGAAGACGTAAAACGTTTTCTGGCCGCGCTGATCGAGAACAACCGTTTGACGCTGCTGCCGCAAATCGCCGAACAGTTTGAAGTGTTCAAGGCGCAAGCGGAAGGCGTTGTGGATGCCGTGGTGGAAACGGCGTTTGCAATGAACGATGCACAGCAAGCCGAACTGACCGACACGCTTTCCAAGAAGTACGGCAAATCCGTACGGATTGATGTGCGTGACAACCCTGACCTGATCGGCGGGGTTCGTGTGTTGGTAGGCGACGATGTCATCGACGCTTCCGTGCGCGGCAAACTGCAAGCCATGGCAGTAAGCCTCAAGAATTAGGAGAGATCATGCAGTTGAACCCCTCTGAAATCAGCGATCTGATCAAGGCGAAGATTCAGAACCTGGCCGAAGGCGCAGAAACCCGTACCAAAGGTACCGTGATTTCCGTGACCGACGGCATCGTTCGTATCCATGGCCTGGCAGACGTGATGCAGGGTGAAATGCTCGAATTCCCGGGCAACACCTTCGGCCTCGCGATGAACCTGGAGCGCGACTCTGTCGGCGCCGTGGTTCTGGGCGAGTACGAGCACATCTCGGAAGGCGACGAAGTTACTTGTACCGGTCGCATTCTGGAAGTTCCGGTAGGTCCGGAACTGATTGGCCGCGTGGTCAACGCCCTGGGTCAGCCGATCGACGGCAAGGGCCCGGTTAACGCCAAGCTGTCCAGCCCGATCGAAAAGATCGCGCCGGGCGTGATTGCGCGTCAATCGGTATCCCAGCCGATGCAGACCGGCCTGAAGGCCATCGACTCGATGGTTCCGGTTGGCCGCGGTCAGCGCGAGCTGATCATCGGCGACCGCCAGACCGGCAAGACCGCGGTGGCGCTGGATGCGATCATCAACCAAAAAGGCACCGGCGTAGTGTGCATCTACGTGGCGATTGGCCAAAAGGCCTCCTCCATCGCCAACGTGGTGCGCAAGCTGGAAGAACACGGCGCGCTGGGCCACACCATCGTGGTGGCCGCGACCGCTTCCGAAGCCGCCGCGCTGCAGTTCATCGCCCCGTACTCCGGCTGCGCGATGGGCGAATACTTCCGCGACATCGGCGAAGACGCGCTGATCGTGTACGACGACTTGTCCAAGCAAGCCGTCGCCTACCGTCAGATTTCGCTGCTGCTGCGCCGTCCGCCGGGCCGCGAAGCCTACCCTGGCGACGTGTTCTATCTGCACTCCCGTCTGCTGGAACGCGCTTCCCGCATCAATGAAGACGAAGTGGCCAAGCTGACCAACGGCGAAGTGAAAGGCAAGACCGGTTCCCTGACCGCGCTGCCTATCATCGAAACCCAGGCCGGCGACGTTTCCGCCTTCGTGCCGACCAACGTGATCTCGATCACCGACGGTCAGATCTTCCTGGAAACCGACCTCTTCAACGCAGGCATCCGCCCGGCCATCAACGCCGGTATCTCGGTATCCCGCGTTGGCGGCGCCGCGCAGACCAAGGTGATCAAGAAGCTGGGCGGCGGTATCCGTCTGGCCCTGGCCCAGTACCGTGAACTGGCTGCGTTCTCGCAGTTCGCTTCCGATCTGGACGAGGCTACCCGCAAGCAACTGCAACACGGCGAAGTGGTGACCGAGCTGATGAAGCAGAAGCAGTTCCTGCCGCTGGCCACCGCCGAAATGGCGTTGACCCTGTGGGCGGTGAACAAGGGCAGCTACGAAGACGTTCCGGTGAAGAAAGCCCTGGCTTTCGAAGCGGCGTTCCTCGCCTATGTGCGCGCGAACCACCACGACGTGTTGGCCGCGGTGAACGCTTCCGGCGATCTGTCCGGCGACAACGAGAAAATCCTGGCCAAGGCGATGGAATCGTTCAAGGCTGGCTTCAGCTACAACTGAGTCTTTTCGGTTAACGCAAACAGTTACTAGGAAAGGTTCAGGAATGGCAGTCGGCAAAGAGATTCTCACCAAGATCCGAAGCGTGCAAAACACGCAGAAGATCACTCGCGCAATGCAAATGGTGGCGACCTCCAAGATGCGCAAAACGCAAGAGCGTATGCGCGCTGCCCGTCCTTACGCCGAGAAGGTGCGCACAGTCATGGCGCACCTTGCTCAGGCGAACACGGATCTTGAGCACCCGCTGTTGCAAAGCCGCGACGTAGTCAAACGCGCCGGCATCATCCTGATGACCTCCGACAAGGGCCTGTGCGGCGGCTTGAACGTGAACACGCTCAAGCGCTTCTTCGCCCAAGTCAAGGATCTGCAGGACCAGGGCATCGAAGTGGATGTCTGCTGCCTGGGTCAAAAAGGCCTGGCCGCATGCCAGCGCGCGCGCCTCAACGTTGTGGCCAGCGCAACCCAGCTCGGCGATGTGCCGAAGATGGAAAAACTGATTGGCCCGCTTACGGTGCTGTTCAAGCAGTACGCCGAAGGCGAACTGGACGCGCTCTACATCGTTTACTCCCGTTTCATCAACACGATGAAGCAGGAGCCGGCGACTGAACAGCTGCTGCCGTTGACCTCGGAACACATGGTGGTGGAGCACTCGCACTCGTGGGATTACCTGTACGAGCCGAGCGCCCTTGCCGTGATGGAGTTCCTGGTCAAACGCTATATCGAGTCGGTTGTGTTCGAGGCGATGGCCGAGAACATGGCCTCCGAGCAAGCTGCCCGCATGGTGGCGATGAAATCCGCCACGGACAACGCCGGTAACACGATCAAGCAACTGCGACTTGTGTACAACAAGGCTCGTCAGGCGGCGATCACTACCGAATTGTCTGAAATCGTGGCAGGCGCCGCAGCGGTGTAAGCCGTCGCAGACTGAAAAAGTTTAATGTTTAGGAACCGATAATGAGCCAAGGTAAAATCGTACAAATCATTGGCGCGGTGATCGACGTGGAGTTTCCGCGCGACGCCATGCCAAAGGTTTATGATGCCCTGAAGCTGGTTGATGCCGACCTGACGCTCGAAGTCCAGCAGCAGCTGGGCGACGGCGTAGCGCGCACCATCGCCATGGGCAGCTCTGACGGCCTGAAGCGTGGCATGAGCGTAGTCAACACCGGCGCACCGATCTCGGTGCCGGTGGGCAGCGCCACCCTGGGCCGCATCATGGATGTCTTGGGCAACCCGGTGGACGAAGCCGGCGCGGTGGCGACCGATGTTCGCCGCGCCATCCACCAGCCCGCTCCGAAGTTCGACGAACTGTCCCCCGCCACCGACCTGCTGGAAACCGGCATCAAGGTGATCGACCTGCTGTGCCCGTTCGCCAAAGGCGGCAAAGTGGGCCTGTTCGGCGGCGCCGGCGTGGGCAAGACCGTGAACATGATGGAACTGATCAACAACATCGCCAAGGCACACTCCGGTTTGTCCGTGTTTGCCGGCGTTGGTGAGCGCACTCGTGAAGGCAACGACTTCTACCACGAGATGAAGGACTCCAACGTACTGGACAAAGTGGCGATGGTGTACGGCCAGATGAACGAGCCGCCGGGCAACCGTCTGCGCGTGGCCCTGACCGGTCTGACCATGGCCGAGCACTTCCGCGACGAGAAAGACGAAAGCGGCAAGGGCCGCGACGTGCTGTTCTTCGTGGACAACATCTACCGCTACACCCTGGCCGGTACTGAAGTATCCGCTCTGCTGGGCCGTATGCCTTCCGCCGTGGGCTATCAGCCGACGCTGGCGGAAGAAATGGGCCGTCTGCAAGAGCGCATTACTTCGACCCGCGATGGCTCGATCACCTCCATCCAGGCCGTATACGTGCCTGCGGATGACTTGACCGACCCGTCCCCGGCGACCACCTTCGCCCACTTGGACGCCACCGTGGTTCTGTCGCGCGACATCGCTTCGCTGGGTATCTACCCGGCGGTGGATCCGCTCGACTCCACCTCGCGTCAGCTGGATCCGCTGGTGGTAGGCGACGAGCACTACACGGTAGCCCGTGGCGTGCAGTCCACGCTGCAGCGTTACAAGGAACTGCGCGACATCATCGCGATTCTGGGTATGGACGAACTGTCCGAGGAAGACAAACTGGTCGTGGCTCGCGCCCGTAAGATCCAGCGCTTCCTGTCCCAGCCGTTCCACGTGGCTGAAGTATTTACCGGCTCGCCGGGCAAATACGTGCCGCTGCGCGAAACCATCAAGGGTTTCAAGGCCATTCTCGCTGGCGAGTACGACCATCTGCCGGAACAAGCGTTCTACATGGTTGGCTCCATTGAAGAAGCTGCCGAGAAAGCCAAGACCCTTAACTAAGGAGAGGGCTGATGTCCAAGATGCGTGTGGAAGTGGTCAGCACCGAGCAAATGATCTTCTCCGGCGAAGCTGAGTTCGTGGTTGCGCCGGCTACCGAAGGCGAGATCGGTGTGTATCCCCAACACGTGCCGCTCCTGACCCGTATCAAGCCCGGCGTGCTGCGTCTGAAAGTGCCGGGCAGCAGCGAAGAAGTACTGGTGGCAGTGTCTGGCGGCATGATGGAAGTGCAGCCCAGCCTGATCACCGTGCTGGCCGATACGGCGATTCGCGGCGAGGATCTCGACGAGGCCCGCGCCAATGAGGCAAAACGCGCTGCGGAGGATTCTCTCAAGCGCGCCACCGACGACCTCTCCACCGCGAAGGCGCACGCTGCTCTGGCAGTGGCCATCGCGGAGTTGAAGGCGCTGGATTTCCTCAAGAAGCGCGCCCACTGATAAGAGATGTAATCGTGTATAGTAGGCTGCCACGCAAGTGGCAGCCTTTTTCCGTTTTCGAGTCGTGAAAAAACCATGGACAGTCTCAGCATCGTCATTCTCGCTGCCGGCAAGGGCAAGCGCATGTACTCCTCCAAACCCAAGGTATTGCACCCCATAGGCGGCGAGCCGATGCTGGCGCGGGTGATCCGCACCGCGCGCGCCTTGAAGCCTGCGCGTCTGATCGTGGTGTACGGCCACGGCGGCGAACAGGTGCGAGCGGCCATCCCGGACGCGGACCTGATCTGGGCCGAGCAGGCCGAGCAGCTGGGCACCGGCCACGCGCTGAAGATGGCCCTGCCGCACCTGCCGAAGGACGGCAAGACCATGGTGTTGTACGGCGACGTGCCGCTGACCAAGGCGGATACGCTGCATCGCTTGTCCGGCGCCGCCGGCGCCGGCATGGCGGTGCTGACCGACGTGCTGGACGACGCCAGCGGCTACGGCCGCATGGTGCGCGGCGCGGACGGCAAGCTCCAAGCCATCGTCGAGCACAAGGACTGTACGCCGGCGCAACTGGCGATCCGTGAAATCAACACCGGCATGATGGCCCTGCCCAATGCGCGGCTGTCCGGCTGGCTCGCCGCGCTCAATAACGGCAACGCCCAGGGCGAATACTATCTGACCGACGTGCTGGCCCTGGCGGTGGCGGACGGCGTGAGCGTGGACAGCGCCAGCGTGGACGCCAGCTGGGAAGCGGCCGGCGTCAACAACAAGGTGCAGCTGGCCGAGCTGGAGCGCATCCTGCAGCGCAACCAGGCGCAAGCCTTGCTGGAAGCCGGCGTCACGCTGGCGGACCCGGCGCGCATCGACATCCGCGGCGAACTTAGCCACGGCATGGACGTGAGCATAGACGTGGGCTGCGTGTTCGAAGGCGTGGTGGAGCTGGGCGAGCAAGTGGACATCGGCGCGCACTGCGTGCTGAAAAACGTCAAAGTGGCCGCCGGCACCAAGATCGCCCCGTTCTCGCATCTGGAAGACGCGGTGGTGGGCGAGGGATGCCGGATCGGGCCTTACGCCCGGCTGCGCCCCGGCGCGAAACTGGCCGGCCACGTGCATATCGGCAACTTCGTCGAAGTGAAGAAAAGCGTGATCGGCGAAGGCTCCAAGGTCAACCACCTGAGCTATATCGGCGACGCCGAGATCGGCGGCAAGGTGAATGTGGGCGCCGGCTCGGTGACCTGCAATTACGACGGCATCAACAAGTTCAAGACCGTGATCGGCGACAACGTCTTCGTCGGCTCCGGCACCCTGATGGTGGCGCCGGTGACGCTGGAATCTTACAGCACCATAGGCGCCGGCTCGGTGATCAGCCGGACCGCGCCGGCCGGCGAACTGACGGTGGCGCGCGCGCGCCAGGTCACGGTGCCGGGCTGGAAGCGGCCGCAGAAAAAAACCGACTGATTCCCTTCCGTCGCCATGCGGCGCCCATTCTCCTGATTTGGAGGATGGGCGCCGTTTTTCATGGGGCATTCTTGCGACAGCCCCTTGCCGCGGCGCGACGCTTCCGCGGCCGGCGCTTGTCAAAGCCGAAGCGGCGCTGCTATGATCGCGAAACTTTCGAAACGAAACATAAAATGACCAAGCGAAACACTCAGCAACGCCGTCACGCCATCGCCGCCCTGGTGCAGGAACGCGGCGAGGTCAGCGTGGACGAGCTGACCAAGCGCTTCTCCACCTCCGAAGTGACCATACGCAAAGACCTGGCCCTGCTGGAAACCGGCGGCCTGCTGCTGCGCCGCTACGGCGGCGCGGTGTCCTTGCCGTCGGAGATGGTGGTCGAAGAAGACGCGGAGCAGGTTTCAAAACGAAAGATCGCCATCGCCCGCGCCGCCGCCGAGCGGCTGCGCGACCACAACCGCGTGATCATAGACAGCGGCACCACCACCAGCGCGATGATCCCGCTGCTGGGCAATAAGCGCGGCCTGGTGGTGATGACCAACTCCCTGAACGTGGCCGGCGCGCTGCGCGAACTGGAGAACGAACCCACGTTGCTGATGACCGGCGGCACCTGGGACCCGCATTCCGAATCCTTCCAGGGCCAGGTGGCGGAACAAGTGCTGCGTTCCTATGATTTCGATCAGCTGTTCATCGGCGCGGACGGCATCGACCTGGAGCGCGGCACCACCACCTTCAACGAACTGGTGGGCCTGTCGCGCGTGATGGCCGAAGTGGCGCGCGAAGTCATCGTGATGGTGGAGTCGGAAAAGATAGGCCGGCGCATCCCCAATCTGGAATTGCCGTGGGAGCGCATTCATACCCTGGTGACCGACGACGCCTTGTCGGCGGAGGCCAGAACCCAAATTCAGGCGAAGGGCATTGCGCTGATCTGCGCGTCCTCGCCCGCTGATAGTCCAAGGAGAAAGTAATGTGCGGCATTGTCGGCGCCATCGCGGCGCGTAATGTGGTTCCGGTATTGGTGGACGGCCTGAAGCGGCTGGAATACCGCGGCTACGACTCCGCCGGCGTGGCGGTCTTGGCCGGCGACGTCATCCGTCGCGTGCGCCGCGTCGGCCGCGTTGCGGAGATGGAAAACGCCGCGGCGGAAGAAAGCCTGCAAGGTCAGGTGGGCATCGGCCACACCCGCTGGGCCACCCATGGCGGCGTCACCGAACCCAACGCCCACCCGCACGTATCCTTCGGCAAGATCGCCGTGGTGCACAACGGCATCATCGAAAACCACGAAGAGCAGCGCGAACGCCTGAAAGGCCTGGGCTACGCCTTTGAATCCCAGACCGACACCGAAGTCATCGCTCACCTGGTGCATCACTACTACCAGGCCGGCGACAGCCTGTTCGACGCGGTCAAGCGCGCCAGCCGCGAGCTGACCGGCGCTTACGCCATCGGCGTGATCGCGGTGGACCGCCCGGACGAACTGGTGTGCGCGCGCATGGGCTGCCCGCTGCTGGTGGGTCTGGGCGACGGCGAGAACTTCATCGCCTCCGACGTCTCCGCCATCGTGTCCGCCACCCGCCGCGTGATCTTCCTGGAAGAGGGCGACATCGGCCGGCTGACCCGCGACGGCGTGGAACTGCTGGACAAGGACGACCAGCCGGCGCAGCGCCCGGTGCACGTGTCCGACGTGTCGCTGGCCTCGCTGGAACTGGGCCCGTACAGCCACTTCATGCAGAAGGAAATCCACGAACAGCCGAAGGCGCTGTCCGACACCATAGACGCGGTGCAGGACTACGGCTTCAATCCCGAGCTGTTCGGCGAGCGCGCCGGCGAAGTGCTGCCGCAGCTGGAAGGCGTCAAGATCCTGGCCTGCGGCACCAGCTACTACGCCGGCCTGACCGCCAAATACTGGATCGAAACCATCGCCGGCGTGCAGTGCGATGTGGAAATCGCCAGCGAATACCGCTACCGCAGCGCCTGGGCCAACCCCAACTACCTGGTGACCACCATCTCCCAATCCGGCGAGACGCTGGACACCATGGAAGCGCTGAAATACGCCAAGGAACTGGGCCACCGCTACGCGTTGTCTATCTGCAATGTGCGCGAATCCGCGATTCCGCGCGCCAGCGAACTGGTGTTCTTCACCCGCGCCGGCGCCGAAATCGGCGTGGCTTCCACCAAGGCCTTCACCACCCAATTGGTGGGCCTGTTCGCGCTGGCGGTGACCCTGGGCAAGATGCGCGGCAAGGTCAGCGCGGCCGACGAGGCGCGCTACCTGGACGAACTGCGCCATCTGCCGGGCAGCGTGCAGCACGCGCTGAACCTGGAGCCGCAGATCAAGGCCTGGGCCGACAAGTTCGCCGCCAAGGACAACGCGCTGTTCCTGGGCCGCGGCCTGCATTTCCCCATCGCGCTGGAAGGCGCGCTCAAGCTGAAGGAAATCTCCTACATCCACGCCGAAGCCTACCCGGCCGGCGAGCTCAAGCACGGCCCGCTGGCGCTGGTGGACGAAGACATGCCGGTGGTGGTGATCGCCCCCAACGACGCGCTGCTGGAAAAGGTGAAATCCAATATGCAGGAAGTGCGCGCGCGCGGCGGCGAGCTGTTTGTGTTCGCCGATCTGGACAGCCATTTCAGCGAATCCGACGGCGTGCATGTGATCCGCACCCCGCGCCATGTCGGCGTGCTCAGCCCGGTGGTGCACGCCATCCCGGTGCAGATGCTGGCCTACCACGTGGCGCTGGCGCGCGGCACCGATGTCGACAAGCCGCGCAATCTGGCCAAGAGCGTGACGGTGGAGTGAGGCGGGGTTGTCAGGCCGATGATCTGACAGTCGAGTACCGTCAAAATGGGAGATTGTCAGATCAGGTCTGAACTTCTACGTTTCATAAATCCCCAGAATCGGAAGGACCCACTATCTACCGATCCGTATTCTGGGGGAGCCTCAAGTTTGGCCTTGCAACCGGTTTGTGTAACAAAGCCAATCAGGGTTTGTAACCAAGTAAGTGGGACAACTCCGTGGAGGTTTCTAGCAGCACGGATTTGAGTTGTTGAACCCGTTTGTCATCGTAACGGCTTCGCACGCCGGAGACAGCCAGTGCGCCGAGAAGGATGCCTTGAGCGCCGAACACGGGTGTCGCCACTGAGGCTGCCTCGGGATCACGCTCTCCAAATGACGCGGCCCAACCCTGCTCATGTATAGCAGCGAGCTCTGGGGCCATAGACTCGCCAAAAGCCAGCAGCACCTTACCTGCCGCCCCCCGAGCAATGGGTAGGCGATCTCCTTCATGCAGCACCAAGCGGATAGCGGAGTCGGGCTCCACTCGCATTAAGCAGGTCCGCCATTCGCCCTCCCTGATATAAAAGGAACTGGTTTCTCCCAGTGTTTTGGCCAGCATGGCTAGCCGTGGACGAACCAGTTCTTCGAGGTGAAACGAGCGCTGATACTGCGTGCCGAGCCGGAACAACTCCGGTCCGAGCGCATAGGCGCCGCTTTCCAAGCGGCACAAAAAACCATAGCGCTGCAGCGACTCTGTCAATCGCAGGATAGTGCTCTTGTAAAGCCCCGTGCGGCGGGCGAGATCAGCCAGAGACAATTCAGCTTCGCCTAGGTGAAATACCGTTAGCAACAGTAGCGCTCTGTCTACTGCGGCAACGCCACCCGTTTGTTCTTTTGATTCCGAAACTTTCTCGGCACTCATGACTAGATCCCTTATTCAGTTGAGCCTTTGATGTGATATTACCATTGTCTCATCGGGATCCCGCCGCCGGACACGAGTGTGTTACTTGGCTTTTGCCACAAACTGATTGGTGAAGGTTTTGCTCAGGTCAATCTTGGCGCGCGCGACATTCTCGTCGTAATCGCTTAGCACCTTCTGAACGGTCAAGGCATCCTGAGGCCGCATCATGCCATTGCTGGAGAAGATCGCCTTGGAGCCTTTTAGGGCCCGGATGAAGCTTCCCTTGTCGCCGGTGATGGCCTCTTTCGGAGTCTTGTCAGCAATAGTTTCTGCTGTATTGCGGTAGATCCATTTCAGTGTTTTAACAAAGGCATTGACTAGGCGCTGAACAGTTTCAGGGTGACGCCGCATGAATTGGCGCGTTACATACAGGCAGGCTGTCGGATAGTTGCCGTCGAATAAGGCTTTGGAACCGGCTGCTGTTCGTGTGTCGAACAGAAAATGTGTGGTACTCCGCTGCTGAAGCAAGGTCGCGACTGGATCGAAATTGACCAGACTATCGACCTCCTTGCGTTCCAAAGCCGCCATGCCAGGCGCTCCCGAACCAACAGCGATGAAGCTTACATCCTTCTGAGAAAGGCCATTACGTTTGACGTAGTAGCGGGCGATCATGTCCGAAGAAGATCCGGGAGCGGTAATCCCCACCGTATGTCCCTTGAGATCGCTGCCTTTTTTGAGACCGGTTTCGTTTCGGGCGGCTAGCACTATGCCTGGCATGTCGTTGAGCAGGACAACGGACACGATATCCTTGCCCTTAGACTGCATCGAAATGGTGTGATCGTAAAATCCAACCACAGCATCGGTTGAGCCGGCGACCAGGGCTTGCAGCGCCTTGCTGCCTCCCGCCTGGAAGTTCTCGGTGCGAACGTTCAAGCCCTGCTCCTTGAAATGACCCAAGGATACGGTGAGAGACAAGGGCAAGTAATTCAGAATTTGTGAACCGACCGAAATGGAGAGCTCGGTCTTTTCTGGCGCTGCGGCTTGAATCGGTTGTGTCGTCAAACCCAGAGCAATAATTGTCAGACCGTATAGTTTCTTAAAATTGATCATGATGTCCTCTCCTTAGTGTGCAGCTTTTTTCCATGCCATTACGTGGTTCTCGATGAAGTCGACGACACGATCAAGCGCGATAACGAACAACGACAGCACGAGAATTCCGGAAAACACCCCAGTGGCATCGAATACGCCTTCGGCTTGTGCAATTAGGTGTCCCAGACCGGAGGACGAACCCAAGTACTCGGCCACCACCGCGCCCATTACGGCAAAGCCAACTGAGGCACGCAGGCTGGATAGGATCCAGGAGGCTGCAGAGGGTAGGTAGACGTGCCGCAGCAAGGCTGTCTTGCGCGCCCTGAGCAAGCGAGCGTTAGCCAGTACCACGGGGTTCACTTCACGCACTCCCTGATAGGTATTGAAGAAGGCGAGGAAAAATACGATGGTCACACCCAGTGCCACTTTGGAGGTCATTCCGAGGCCGAACCACATTACGAAGATCGGGGCGAAAAGGATGCGAGGAATGGCGTTGAGGAGCTTGAGGAATGGATCGAGAACCTCGGAGGCGGTTGGCGACAGTCCAAGCCATACCCCCAATCCAACACCGATCAGTGTGCCGAAGATGAAGGAGAGAATAGTCTCGAGCAGAGTAATGTACAGGTGTCGATAAATCTCACCAGAGGTAAACCAGACCCACACGCGGTCAGCAATGCTGACGGGCGAAGAGAAAAAAAACGGATCAACCCAAGCATTATGCGTACCGAGTTGCCAAAGGCAGAGACTCCCAAGCAGGATGATCAGTTGAATCCGTCGAATCTTAGAAACTCGTAGCATGACTCTTCTCCACTTCGGCACCGAGGATGCTCCAGATTTCCCGGTAAAGTCTTATGTAGTCATCCGTCATGTTTATTTCTTCGACGATGCGTGGACGCGGTAGATTGATCTCGATCTCAGCGATGGGACGAGCCGCTGGGCCTGCGGAAATGACCACCACGCGGTCCGCTAAAGCAATGGCCTCTTCCAAGTCGTGAGTGATGAAAATCAAGGACTTGCGATCTTCCTGCCAGAGGCGAAGCAATTCGTTCTGCATCAGGTGGCGGGTATGTACATCGAGCGCTGAGAAGGGCTCGTCCATCAGGACGATCTTGGGGGCTAGGATGAGCATCTGCGCCATGCTGACTCGTTTCTTCTGCCCTCCCGATAACTGGTGTGGATATCGGGCCTCGAAACCAGATAGGCCTACTTTCTGCATCCACCGACGCGCACGCTCACGCGCTTCGCCCTGTGGTACGCCCTGAAATACTAGGCCAATGGCGACATTATCCAGCGCCGTCTTCCACGGAAGGAGCGCGTCCTGTTGCAGCATGTAGCCAGCCACTGGATTCAAGCCCTGCAGCGGCTTGCCATACACCATTACCTTGCCTAGGACATGCGGCAACAAGCCAGTGATCACGTTGAGTAGCGTGCTTTTGCCACAGCCCGTTGGCCCCACCACTGCGACGAACTCGCCTTCCCTGACATCAAGGTTGACCTCTCGCACAGCAGTGAATTGACCGAACTGCACGGCTACATCTTTCAGTGATATGGACGGTTCGGAAAGATTGTCTAGATTCATCCTTTGTCTCCTTTGGTGAATACCTGATTCGGTCAATATTGTTGTTCTATTTGACGGAACGATGTTCTGTAAGATAGAACTGCATGTGGGTACTGTCAACGCCACGAACATGCTGCACATGTGGTGACTCGCGGTTTTACGAAAACCCGATAGAGGGGAGAGATGGAAGGTAGAGCGGTGCAAAGCATGAATTGACAAGGGATTGACGAGGCGACATTGCCTGTCGGGATGGGCGCTGAAGTAGGGGAAGGAGCTGTCGTAATTTTGCCAACACCTACTTCTTCTCCTGCGGAACAGTTCGCCTTTTGAGCTGTACGTCTGAGCGAGATAGATGGAGGAGAGAACTGAGCTGCATGTCAGGGAACAGGCTTTAACGAAATCTCGTCATGCCACTCTGCTTTTTTTAACAGATTGAAATAAAAGTGAATTTTTGATCTTCAAAATAGCTATTCAGCATGTCTTCCTGGCTTTTGGCGCGCTCCTAACGCCCTTGACACTGAAATCAGTAGTTTCTATATTGTACCGTCTGGCAGAATTGTGTTCTGCCAGGTAGAACAAACTTAGGGGCTTCAATCCCTGCTTAGGTGAGCGCATGAAAGCCGTCCCTAACGAAGTGGATACCCAAGATCTGTGAAGGAGAAGCAAGCGATGAGAGGCTTGGTAGAGGTTGATGTGCTGGTTAGCGAAGTAGGGCCGCGTGATGGCTTGCAAAGTGTAAAAGCCACCATGCCGACAAAACATAAATTCCACTGGATTTCAGCATTAGCTGAGGCAGGGCTCCGTGAGATCGAAGTTGGTTCGTTTGTTCCGGCCAAGCTGTTGCCACAAATGGCCGACGTGGCAGAGGTGGTGGCGTATGCCCTGACATTGTCTGATTTGTCTGTTACGGCGCTAAGCCCCAATTTGCGTGGAGCTCAAGCTGCTTTTGTTGCAGGTGTTCACAAAATCACCTTACCGGTGTCGGTGAGTGAGTCTCATTCTCTTGCCAATGTGCGTAAAAGCCATGCGCAAATGATTGATGAAGTCAAAGCGGTGGTGGCACTTCGTAATGAGCAGTATCCAGCTATTCAGATCGAAGCGGGTTTGTCGACGGCATTTGGATGCAGCATCCAAGGCGTTGTGCCTGAAGATGACGTGATCCGGTTAGCTTCGCTGATGGTCGAGTGCGGAGTGGATGAAGTGGGTTTGTCTGATACATCTGGAATGGCTAATCCCAGTCAAATTCGTCATATGTTTCCGCGTCTGCGCTCGGAGATCGGTGTTGATAAAACGGGTAGCGCGCATTTGCACAATACGTATGGGCAGGGCCTGGCAAATGTGGTGGCCGCCCTTGATGTGGGGGTGACGACCTTTGATTCGTCGCAGGGTGGAATTGGCGGCTGCCCTTATGCGCCAGGCGCTACCGGCAATATCGTTACTGAGGATCTGGTGTTTTTGCTTGAATCAATGGGTTTGCGTACAGGCGTGGATATAGATCGGCTCATTGCCGCGCGAGAGATTCTTGCCAGTGGTTTGCTAGGTGAGCCGCTCTATGGCTACGTGCCAGTAGCGGGCTTGCATAAAAGTTTTCGCTATGCCAAGGAGCTTGTATGAATCAAGACGCTAAGCCATTGCCGCTAACCGGTGTACGTGTCGTGGAATTTGTCCACATGGTTATGGGGCCAACCTGTGGGCTAGTGCTAGCCGACTTGGGGGCGGAAGTCATCAAAGTGGAGCCTGCTCCCGAAGGGGATAATACCCGCCGCCTAGGTGGGTCGGGGGCTGGATATTGGATGACTTATAACCGTAATAAAAAGAGCTTTGCAGTTGACCTCAAATCGGAAGAGGGGATGGCTGCAGTCAAAAGATTATTGGCAACTGCGGATATTGTCACCGAGAACTTCCGTCCCGGCTCAATGGACAAGCTGGGCATTGGATATGACGGGGTAAAGGCTATCAATCCTGAAGTGATTTACTGCTCAATGAAAGGTTTTTTGCCTGGTCCGTATGATCATCGAACGGCTCTTGACGAGGTCGTGCAGATGATGACGGGAGTGGCTTATATGACGGGCCCGGAAGGACGTCCACTCCGGGCTGGTGCCTCCGTCAACGATATCATGGGCGGCATGTTTGGAGCTATCGCCATCCTGGCTGCATTGCATGAGAGAAGAAGTACTGGAAAGGGGCAGTTTGTGCAGTCCGGCCTTTATGAAAACTCAGTATTTTTAGTGGCTCAACATATGATGCAGTATGCCGTGACTGGCAAACCGGCGGCACCCATGCCCAGCCGTATCTCTGCCTGGGCCATTTACGATGTGTTTATTACGGGGGATGGTGAGCAGGTATTTGTAGGAGTGGTGAGCGATTCCCAATGGAGGGTGTTCTGTGAGGCTTTTGGCTTCCGCAAGCTAGCGGCTGACGAGTCATTGGTTGTGAACAACCAACGAGTGCAAGCGCGTGATCGTTTTCTGCCTGTAGTGCGTAAACACTTTGGTCAAATGAGCAAACAGGAGTTGATGTTGATCTGCGAGCGCGCTGGATTGCCATTTGCTCCGATCCAAAGGCCGCAAGATCTCTTTGATGATAAGCACTTGGTGGAGTCTCAAGGGTTAACGGATGTGACCTTGCCAGATGGTCGCACAGTCAAGGTACCCATGCTGCCATTTGAGATGGACGGTCGACGTTTTGGTTCTAGATTGGATGTTCCTTTGCCTGGTAGCCATTCTGAAGCACTACTGAAGGAACTGGGCTATTCCGCTAAAGACGTGGCTGTCATGCGGAATGCCGGTGTAATTAATGGTTGATGCGTGTTGTGGCAATGAGTTTCTCAAAAACTAAACGCAAAAAATAGTTGGCGGAGTCTGTTAGGAGGGGGAATGGCGGGTAACTACTTGCCTGTACGTGAAGATTGGTTATCAAAAGGAGTGGAGGCAGTCATTGAACCTATGCTGCCGATAGTGGATGCTCATCACCACTTCTATGAGAGGCCTGATTGGAACTACAAAGAAAAAGAATATCTCTCCGATCTTACTATGGGGCATAACATCGTTGCCTCCGTTTATATGCAGGCATTAACACGATACAGAACAGAGGGTGATGAGTTGTTGATGCCAATTGGCGAGACCGAGTATGTTCGTGAGCTTGCTGAGCGCAACGCAGGTGAGCAAGTAGAGATTGCTCGAGGCATCGTAAGCTATGCCGACTTGAGGATAGGAAGGGAGGTTGATAGGGTTTTACAAGCACATATTGAGGCAGGAGGAGGTAGAGTAAAGGGGGTGCGCCATCTTGTTGCCTGGGATGCCGATAGCTCTTTGGCTAATCCTTTGTCTGCAGCGTCAAAAGGTTTGCTCCAAGATAAATGCTATCGTGATGGTTTTTCGCGGCTTGCTGTGTTTGGTTTGAGCTATGATGCATGGCTATTCTTTCCTCAGCTTCCAGAGCTTTTTGAGCTTGCGAAAGTTTATCCTGAAATACCGGTTATTATCGATCATTGTGGAGGGTGCGTCCGCGTAGGTGTTTACGCGGATTGCCAAGATGAAGTCTTCTCTACATGGAAAAAGTATATTTATAATATTAGCTCTCTGCCTAATGTATATATTAAAATTGGCGGGCTCGGCATGAGAATAAATGGCTTCAATTTTGATAGACTGGAAGAAGCGCCTTCGTCAAAAATGTTGGCGCAGGCCTGGCGGCCATGGGTTGAAACCTGTATTGATGCATTCGGGCCAGAGAGGGCGATGTTCGAAAGCAATTTTCCTGTCGACAAAGGTTCTTATAGTTATGTGAATTGTTGGAATGCATTTAAAAAGCTTACTCACAGTATGTCGACTTGTGAGAGGGACGCTTTGTTTTTTGGCACGGCGAATAAAGTATATAAGCTTAAAATTTGAATAATATCTATCTATCTTGAGTTGCTGTAATTGATCATTGAACGGCAGGTCAGAGTCGGCCTGACTTTTGGCGTTCTTGGGGCGCAGGTAGAGTCGTGGACTGCCCTGGTTTTTGTAGGCCGTTCCTTCTATTCCGGTGTGGGAGGGCGGGGTCTGATTTGCTGAGGGCCGGTGGGATTGCTAGGCAAGGGCGTTAAAAAGTAAGCTCACACCACTCGTACACTCTGCTTTTTCATTCGTTTTTGCCTTGTCTCGTCCTTGCTCGAGGGACTTTGGGCAGGCTCTGAGCCGGGCCGAAGGCCCAGACCACAGCTATAATCCCCCTCCGTGGTGAAACAGATTTGAATGCGGGATAAGCGATGCAAGTATCGGCCTTGGAACGGCAACTGAATTTTCTGAGAGAGATAGACCGCTTGAAGTCGGTGCTGCGGCAATCGCCGTTGCTGGACCAGAGCCGCCGGGAGAACTCGGCCGAGCATTCCTGGCATCTGGCGATGTACGCCTTGCTGCTGGGCGATTACGCCAGCGGTCCGGTCAACACCGAGCGGGTGATCAAGATGCTGCTGCTGCACGATGTGGTGGAGGTGGACGCCGGGGATTTCCCCATCCACGGCCAGGCTGTGTCTGGGGCGCAGGCGGAAGCGGAGGCGAGGGCGGCGGAGCGTTTGTTTGGCTTGCTGCCGGCGGAGCAGGGCGCTGAGCTGCTGGCGCTGTGGCGCGAGTTTGAGCGCGCGGAAAGCGCCGACGCCTGTTTCGCCAAGGCGCTGGACCGTTTCCAGCCTTTGTTGATCAATGTCTTCACCGGCGGCGGGACCTGGACGCAGAACGATGTCTCGCTGGAGCAGGTGCTGTCCCGTTACGGTCCGGTGATCCAAAAGGGCGCGCCGCAGCTTTGGTTTGTATGCGAGCAGTGGGTGCGCCAGCATTTTGCGAAGCAGTCTGTTTAGGGTCGCTAACCAAACCCCTGATGCTGTGTTGAGCGAACCTGTTTACGATCCGCTGCGCGTTGGCGATACCGCGTTGAAAACATCTTCAAAATGCTCATGTACCGGATGTACACTCCGCTTTTTCAGCCGCAACGCCTTGTCTCGCCCTTGCTCGCGAGATCGTAAACAGGTTCTTAGCCGTCTGAGTTTTGTGAGCGGCTCTTAACGCTATTCAGATCGGCTTCAGCGCCCAAGCGATGGCTTGCCTCCGCCGCGCGCGGTGCGCCAGGCGCGGCTTTCTTGTGCTGCTGGGTGCCGCCGGCTTGACGCTCTCCCGCTCCTCCCCAACAATAGCCCCCGCGCCGCAGCAATCGCGGCGCTCGGGTTTAGTCTCCCGACTTGGACTTCTACCGCGGATGCGCTGTTTCCACAGCGTATCCGTTGCCATTGCTTTGCCTATTCGGGCGGGCCGTGGCAAGTGGCGCCCTCGCGGGCGCGCCGGTTTTAGTAGAAGTCCACCGGTAGACTAACTCTTGTCATGTGCCCGCCCTGCCGCCTTGCGGCATGGCCCTTCTGCTCAGGAGGTTGCAAATGGTAAAGCTTGTCCGTCCGGTGCTTGGCATCGATCTCTCTTCGTCCCCTGCTGAAACTCAAGACATCCGTCAGGACGTCGCATCCCCACTCCCGCCGCTAGGGCCGCGCTCGCGCTACCGTTTTGTCGGCAGCGAAGCCAAAGACCTTAGTCTGCCCTTTGTCCGCCGCGTCAAAGGCCGCACTTATCCGCATTACTGGCAGCCGGCCGAGGCGGAGAATGCGTTCGAGGCCAGCGCCTTGGGCCGTCAATACGCCGCCCATCTGGCGCAGCTGCTGAAACTCAACCGCCAACACGCCGCGCGCGGGCTGTTGTTCCGCATCGCTTGCGATATGGATTTCCGCGACCACAGCCACCGCCGCAGCATGTGCAAGAGCTTCTTCAATTATCTGGAGATGTTGTTGAGCCTGGGTGTGGCGCAGATTGATCTGCCGCGGCATGTGGCGGCGGTGCAGCAGCTCTACCTGAGCCTGGACGAGTTGGACGCCTTGCCGCGCAAGCTGGGGCGGAAGAAGAGGCGCTAAGCCGGGGAGGGCGCTGCCGGCCCTGCGGGACTGGCTGTGAGTGCCCTCTTGGACAGGCTTTTATCCCGCTCCCGCATTCCGCTTTCATCCTATTTTCATTCCGCTTTCATCCGGCTTTCTTCGTGTTTTTCCCCTTAGTTTTGCGCCCCGGCGGGTCAATTCGCTCTGAGTCGAGAGGGGCGGATGGCATCCGCGCGTTCTCGTCCGCCGGGTGTTTTGAGAGTGCTCTTATAGAGTTTGATCGGCGGCTTTTCGATAATGACGTGCCAAGTACAGCTTAAGGCCGTATTTGCAGGTTTTATTTTATAGACCTCTCTTGAAAGCGAAATGATGAATAAAGTCGTGCTGCCTGCATTGCTGGCTGCGGTATTCAGCGTCGGCGCCCATGCCGCCGACCCCATTCCTGGTTCCACTCGCGCTTCCGCCGAATGGGATGTGACCGCGGATAAGGATAGCTCGCACGCTATCGAAATCACGGCTAAAAAGCCGAATGTGCATTTCGTGTACAGCCCGATTTCCAAAACCATTGAATCCAAAAACCTGGATTTCGATATCCGCATGCTGAATTCGGATGAATACACCATCAGCGGCTATAAGGTAAAAGCCTCCTCGGTCCAGCATCAGCTGAGCCATACCGCGTCCATCGGGGAAATGGATTTTGACCTCAGCGTGACGGACCATGCCGGCAAGCAGGTGAAACTGTCGGCCGAACCGAAGGATCTGGACGGCCTGTCCGGGTTTGGCGAATTCGCGAAAGTGGCTTCCATCGCCGGAGAGAATAAAGGCACTTCTCAGCTGAAAGCGGAGTTTGCTGGCGGCAAGGATTCCAGCGGCGTCATGGTGACCGAAGCGTCTAAATTGAGCGATGGCCAATACGTGGGCAAATTCGATTTGATCCTGGACGCGTCCTGGCAGAAAACAGTCAAAACCGAAGAAGAGAATACGCAATTCTCCGTTCGCTGATTTCAAAGGGTAGCGCCAAAAAAGGGAGCCTAGCTCCCTTTTTATTTTGAGGAGTTTCAGCTTATGCCAGGGTGCTTCAGATTTCACGCTTTGGCCTGTTTGCTGCTGCCGGCATGGGCCGGGGCGATTCAGGTTTCCGATATGACGGCGGCGATGCCGTCGAATAAAGAGGCGGTCACGATCCACGCCAGAAACACCGAGCAGCAGGCGTCTTTGCTGTCGGTGAGCGTGACGCAGGTGGACTCTCCGTACGAGGGCGCGCGCGAGCTGAATACGGACGGCGCCAGCCTGCAATTCACGCCGGCGCGGGTGTTGCTGGCGGCGGGGCAGGATCAGGCGGTCCGCTTCATCTACAGCGGCCCCAAGGACGACAGGGAGCGCTATTACAAGGTGACCTGGAAGAACGCCTTGCTGGGCTTGGCGGACGAGGGCGCGGATTCCGAGAAAAGCGGCGACGTCGAGTTTTTGACCGGCATCAGAACCAATCTGCTGGTGCTGCCGAAGCAGCCGCGTTTTGACTACGCCTATCGGCGCGGCCATCTGGAAAACCGGGGCAATGTGTCGTTTCAGGCGATTGCCTACGGGCCGTGCAAGCAAAAGCGGCTGGGCGAGGTCTGCAAGGAGCGCTATTGGATTGGGCCGGGCTACGCGGTGAATTTCAAGACGATAGACAGTAGCCAGGGCCAGGACAAAGTGATGTTGCAGCGGGATGGAAAATTCTTGGACGCGGAGAAAGATGCGCCGCTTGACGACGCATGACGGCGACGACGGTGGGTGAGGCGAGATGAAGCGTGCGCGGGATATCGTTCTTAAAAACGGGATGGCTTTTTTAAGTGCGCTGCTGTTGGCGGAGACGGCGCTGGCCGCGGCGGCGGATGCCGAGCGGCGGCCCTTGGCGCAGCAAGTGCAGTTAAACAAGCTTGCCTTGTCGGCGGAGATCAAGGACCTGCTGCGCGAAGGCGTGTCCATGCCGCTGGTGGCGCGTTCGGCGCGGCAAGCCTCGGACGAGGGCGTGGTGTCGGCCACGCTGACGGTGAGGCTGCAGGCCGACGGCTCAATGCGGCTGGACAAGGTCAAACCGCTGCTGGCCAACAACAAGAGCGTGTTGAGCCCGTCCGCGGTCCAGGCCTTGCGGCAGGCGACGGGGCGGACGTTTTCGCCGGGCGGGGCCTTGAGTCTGGGCGATGCCGAGCGCTTGCAGCTGGACATGATGGCGATGCGGGTGGACCTGTTTCTGGAGCCGGCCGGTTTCGCCGCCGACGACGCGCATCTGCGGGAGTCCGTGTTGCAGGCGCCGTCCTCGGGCGGGCTGTCCAGCGTGCTCAAGTACGCGTTCAACGGCTATAGCTCGCGCAATCAGGGGCGCGGCCATTCTTCCGGCTATCTCACTTTCGACGACACCACGTCCTTGGGTGTGGACCACGTCAATGTGATGGGCTCCGCCTATCTGGACGATTCGGCGGCGGATCAGTCCGTAACGCTGGACCGCGTCATGTATGAGCGCGATATCGACGGCAAGCGGCTGGCGCTGGGCATGGTGGACGGCTGGAACCTGCAAAGCCTGGGCAATGTGTCCACCTTGAACGGCAGCCGGATGTACGGGTTCTCCTACGGCAACGTCAGCCAGACTCTGAAGCTGGACCCCGGCCAGTCCTTGAATCCCATCGATGTCTATCTGCCGGCCACCGGGGAGGTGCGCGTCAAGCGCGAAGGCCGCTTGTTGAGCACGCAACGGCTGGGCATGGGCAATCACCGGCTGGACACCTCGGCCTTGCAGGCCGGCGTCTACGACGTGGAGGTGGAGATACTGGTGGCCGGCCAGGTGCAGAGCCGCCGCGTGTACCGGATCAACAAGCCGGTGGGCGGCTCCAGTCTGCGCGACGGCTTGAACTGGCAGCTGTGGGGCGGCGCCGGGGAGGCGATGGCCCGCTACGGCGATCAGGGCGCGCCGGAGGACGAGGGCGGGGCTTACCGGCCCTTGTTCGGTGTGTCGGTGGGGGCGCTGTGGCATGAGGTGGACTGGAATCTGACCCTGTATCAAAACGACAAGACCACGGTGCAGGAAGGTTTCGCCTCTTGGCAGCTGTCCAGCGCGCTGCGCGCCAGCGTGCAAAATCTGTTGGCCAGCGACGGCGCCCGGCGCCGGGTGGGCACGCTCAATCTGGCGCTGCCTCGCGGCATCGGCAGCCTGTGGCTGACCGGGGAGCGCGGCGCCAAGGGCCGGCGTCTGAATTTCTACGCCCGGGATTACGATTCGCTGGGCGCCAATTTCAATTTGCACGGCTGGGGCGTGGACGCCGGGTCGATCAACCTCAGTTACGACCGGGACCGGAGCAGCGGTTATCGCTATATGCGCGCCGATTATTCGCGGCAGATGTACAACGGCAAATGGGGCGGCGCTCAGTTGCAGCTCGGCAGCAGCCGCAATCTCAACGGCGGCTCGGTGGATCAGCAGTATTACGCGATGCTGACTTTCAACCTGGCCATGGACGGCAATTTCAGCGTGGGCATGTCGCATCGAGACGGCGGCGACACGCTGGACCTGTCGGCCAGCAAGTCGTTTGAAAACAGCGTGATCGACGATGTGGGCGCCAATGCCAGCATCAGCCGCGAAGGCGCAGGCGGCCAGTCTTCCAGCTTCGGCGCTTACGTCGGCTTCAACGGCCGCTACGGCCAGGGCAATGTGTCGGTGGACGCGGAGCGGGACAGCCGCAGCGCCAGCGTCAATATGCAGGGCGGCCTGGCCTGGGGCGGCGGCGCGGTCGCCGCCGGCGGCGGGCAGGACGAGGCCGGCATCGTCGTCGATGTGCCGGGAGCGCCGGACGGCGCGCTGGAGGCGGTGCTGAACGAGCAAAGCCACAGCTTGCGCCAGGGGCGCAATTGGATCGCGGCGCCGGCCTACAACACTTATCACTTCTATGTGCGCGACGCGGAAAGCGGGCAGGCCAGCTACGAGGTGTCCGACACCGACCATGAGTACACGCTGTACCCGGGCAATGTGGTGCGGGTGACGCCCAAGATCAAACGGATGGTGACGGTGTTCGGTCAGCTGACCGGCGTCGACGGCGCGCCGCTGCGGCATGTCATGGTGCGCAACCATATCGGCCAGGCCCGGACCGACGAGCAGGGCAACTTCGCCATCGACGTGGATCAGCGTTATCCGGAGGTCAGCGTCGAACCCGGCGCGGCGGAACGCTTCCGGGTCAATCTGGATTTGAAGGACGCCGGCGCCACGGCCTGGCTGGGCAAGATCGTCTATGGCCGGGACGCGGACCGGATTTACGCGCCCTTGCGCGAAGACGAAGGCTGAGCCGGCGTGCGCAATCCCCTCATCACCCCATCCCAGCAGGACAGACGGACTGAAATGAAATACTGGATCTCAACTCTGATCTTCATGGCCGGCCTCGGCGCGGGGCTGGCGCAAGCGGCGCCGGCCGGCGTTTCGCAGGCCGCGCCCGGCGCGGGCTTTCTCCCGGTGCGGCCCCTTCCGGCGCCGGCCAAGCCGCCGGAACCTTTGGGCCGGCAGGAGTGGCGCAGCCAGCAGGACTTGATCCTGATTGAAGACCGGCTGGCCGGCACTCAGTATCTGAGCACCCTGGGCAGCAGCGGCGGCATCCTGCCCGGCAGCCAGGCCCAGGCCGTTTTCGGCGCGCGCGCGCCGCGCGGCGGCGCCAAGAAAGTGGCCATCTGGTATACCCATCAGCCGGACGCCCAGGTGCGGGAGATCCGCCAGTTGCAGCCGCTGCAGGCTTTCCGCGGCATGGCGGACGCACACGGCGCGGCCATGGGCCTGAGCGGCGACGGCTTCAGGCCGGCGCAGGGCCGCCAGGTCAACCCGGTGTTGAGCGAACTGGCTTTCGACACCATCGCCAAAGCGGCGCCGGGCGCGTCGCGCGAGCTGTCCTTCGTGGAAACCCTGGCCGGCGGCGGCGAACGCCGCTTTGTGACCCAGCTCAGCAAGCGCGCCCATCTGATCCTCAATCCCGCGCCGGCCAATAGCTGCCGCAATGAAACGGTGGACGGCGTCGCCGGCAAGCTGTGCGTGTTGCGGACCATTGCCGGCCAAAGCAATGCCGGCAGCGGCGGCGATCTGATGTTCACGGTGCGCGCCAAGATGCTGGCAACGCCCAAGGCCCGCTTCCGGGTGGGCGGGGAATGGCGGCATATCAACGACAGCGTGCCCATTGCCGCCTTCGCCCGCGCCAGGGCGGTGGAGGTCTTCTTTGTGCCGCCGCCGGCGGAGCAGTTGCAAGCCTTTATGACCGCCCATCCCAAGATCCGGCTGGATAGCTTGGTGGAGGCCGGTTTTTACTCGCGCTCGCGCTTGTTCCGCGGCGACCGCTTCAATCTGCAATTGCCCGCCATGGGCGGGGGCAAGCCGCCGGTCCAGCGGCGCTATTCGCGGCTGGGTCTGTTGTTGATCGACGATCAGTCCAGCGGCCGCCAGTACGTGACCACGGTCAGCGGCAGCCGGGACCAGGCCATTTACGGCGAGCGCCATCCGCAAGACGGCAGCCGCGCCGCCGCCTGGTATCTGGAGGCCGGCGCGAGACCGCCCTTGTTCGCGCTGCAGCAGCTGGGCCGCGCCAGCCCCGCCGGCGGTTTCGCCGGTTTTGCCGACGCTCAGGGCCAGGTGCGGGGCGGCCTCAGCGCCGCCGCGCCCTATCTCAATCCGGTGTTCAGCGAGGCCGCGTTCGCCGCGCTGCTGCACCAGCCCTTGGGCGGGCAACAGCGCTTGACGGTGGAGGGCTTGCGCAGCGGCGGGGAGGCGGTCAGCTACCAATTGAACGCCAGCCAGCAGGCCAGGCTGACCCTGGCCGCGCCGGAGGGGCCGGCTTGCCGGCCGGACACGGTGGACGGCGTGGCCGGCCAGCGCTGCGTGTTGCGGCGGCTGGCGGCGGAGAGCCGCGCGGGCGGCGACATCCGCCTCTTGATCCGCGCCAAGCGCCCCTTGCCCGGAGGGCGCTTCCGCGCGGGCCGGGAGTGGCGCCGGCTGGGCGAGAACGCGGCCGTTGCCGAATTGAGCGGCGCCCGTGAGCTGGAGCTGTTCCTGCCGGCCGCGTCCGGCTTGCTGCGCGGGCCGTCGGCGCCGGCGGGCGGGCAGGCGCTGTCCTCGCTGGTGGAGGCCTATTTCTATTCCAGCGGCCGCCAGCACCAGGGGGACCGCTTCGCGCTGAGCTTGAGGGACGGCTATTTGCCGGCGCCGCAGGCCAAGGCCGGCGCGCTCAAGCTGCTGACGATAGAGGACGAACCCAGCCAGCAACACTACATCACCACCTTGCAAGCCGAGCCGGGGCAAAGCCTGTACGGCGCGCGGCGACCGCGGGCGGGCCAGCGCGCCGCCACCTGGTATGTGGAGGCGGAGACGGCCAGCGGGCGAAGCGGCGAGCTGCAAGCCAGACAGGCGTTGCCCGCGGCCTTGATCGCCGGTTTCTCCGACCGCCAAGGGCGGGTCAGCGTCGGCCGCGCCATGCGGCAGCCGGGGCAAATCCATCCGGTATTCAATGAGCGCGCCTTTGCGGAATGGCTGCGTCTGCCTCTGGGCGGCCGCCAGTTGCTGACGCTGGAGGCGGAGCGCGGCGGCCAGCCGGTGACGGTGCGGGCGCAGGCGGAAAAAAGCGCGATGTTGCGCCTGGGCCCGCCGCAGGCCGCTTGCCGTCCGGAGACGGTGGACGGGATGGCGGGACGGGTCTGTGCGCTGCGCTCGGTCGCGGGCGAGTCCCAGGCGCAGAGCGGCGGCGGCGTCCGCTTCAGCGTCCGCGGGCCGCAGATCGCGGCCAAGGCGCGTTTCCGGGTGGGGACGCAGCCTTGGCGCCGGCTGGGCGAGAGCGTGGAAGCGGCGGAGTTTGCCGGCGCCAAGGCGGTGGAGCTGTTTCTGCCGCCGGCCGGGCGCGGCCGCCAGGCGCAGGGGATGGAGGCCGTGTTTTATTCCGGGGAGCGCGACGATGTTCTGGTCTTGCCGCTAGACGCGCCCAAGCCAGAGGCGGCGGGCGGCGAGGTGGACTTCGTCTTCGGCTCCAGTCACGAGGGCATGATGAAAACGGTGCCGGCATCCATCACTCTGATGCTGAATGAGTCGGTAGTGGCGGACGGGCCGAACGAGATCCGGTTTGCCGGCGTCAGCGACTCGGTATTGGATAAAAAAGCGCATGTGAAGTTTTCGCCGGCGATTCTCGGCGACCAAGACATTTCACTGCTCGAGACGCTGAAACTGCCGGTAGGCACCGAGGCGCTGAGTTTCGACTTTAAGCATGCCTGCTTTGAAAAGAATGAAAAGAAGGAGTGCACAATCGATAAGGGTTCCGGGACCAAGGAGGTCGGGGTGATCTTCAACGGCCGGGAAGTCGCTCAACCGCCATGGTTCCGCTGGTTTGAGGAGCCCGCGGCGAGAATCAATAACGTTAGCGTCAGCCCGGATAGGGTCAACACCGCTGTGGGGACCAACGTCGAGTTCGCCATCGATATCGCCGATGGGCCTGGCGCGTGGACGAATGACCACAAGCTGGAGTGCGATCTGGGCACCGCCAAGGATTTGTTTGGCGATCCCGACTTTGTCGAGCTCAAGGATAAGAATGGAGATCGTATCGGCGACTTGCCCTTGAAGGGCCGCCAAACACTGGAAGTTTTGCCCAGCCAACATCCGTTCCCGGTGAAGTTCTCCTTGCGCACCAAGGCTGGGGAAAAACCAGGCCTTGTTAGACTGTCTTGCGAGTACAACTATTCCGGCTGGTCCTATCCCTCGGTGAAGGCCGTTAAGGAAGACCTGAGTCTGGCCTCGATCGAGGGGCCGGCCGAGGGCTGGGTTGGGGAGGATTTGGAATACCGGATCTTCACCGACGGGGTCTCCCTTGGAGAGCGCAATCTGACCGTTACCGTGGCGGGCAAGGGCGTGCCCTGGGGGCTGGACATCCCCACGCTCCATTTCGACGAGACCGAGATCAAGCCGCAATGCGGCAAGGATTGCGTATTCACTTTCAAGCCCGCCGAGGGCAATAAGGGGACGCTTCAGCTGGGCATCAAGGCCAAATCGGTCAGCGGCCGCCGCGACGCCTACCATATCGCGGTCAGCCTGCAGGAGGACAAGACCTTGGACAAGGA
Organism: Chromobacterium sp. FG22; assembly: GCF_057809415.1. Lineage (NCBI taxonomy): Bacteria > Pseudomonadati > Pseudomonadota > Betaproteobacteria > Neisseriales > Chromobacteriaceae > Chromobacterium > Chromobacterium sp. FG22. Next base: position 179,607 of record NZ_JBMDJX010000001.1, read on the forward strand.
TTTCTACATTGTGCCGAACTGGGCGCTGGAGTCGCTGGTGTCCAGCGGCGATGTGGCGGCCGGCGCGCCGCTGCGTTACCGGCTGCGCTTGAACGCGCCGGCGGCCCAGGCGCTGACTTTGTGGCTGCGGACCCGGCCCCAGGACGGCCAGGCCGTGGACGATGGCTACGAGGGCGGCCGGGTGACGGTGAAGGACGGGGACAAGGTGCTGGCCGCCGCGCTGAACACCGGCGATTGGGGCGCGGTGACTCTGCCGCAGGGCAGCGAGAGCATGGTGGTGGAGGTGCCGACGCGAAGCTTTGACGATGGCGTCCGCAACACGCGCGCGCTTGAGCTGGGCGCGGCCTTGAGCGAAGACAAGCCGGAGGCGGAACCGTCCGCCGCCAAATACGCCATCGGGCGGATTTATCAGCCCAAGCCCAGTGTTTCGGTATTGCCGGCCAGCGAGGGTTCGAATCGCGGCAGCGGCTGGGTGGGCGCGCCGGACGGCCGGATTCGGCTGGATTACCTGATCCGCGCGCAAATGGCCAATCTGCCGCCGGCGGGCGGGCCGGAGCGCGGCGCGACGCGGCGCTACCTGAGTCAGCGCGGCCTGGGCGCGGTCAAGGCGAGCTTGTCGCTGGACGGCAAGCACGGCGCGAGTCAGCGGGAGGGCATGTGCCGTTTCGCGCTGCAAAGCGATGCGCGGCAAGGGGTGCTGTTCCCGGCCTGGCTCACCTTCGACGCCGACGGCGGCGGCCGGCGCGAGCCGGACAATTGTTCCGGTACGGTAAGCCACGATTTGAGCGCCGGCGCCTGGCTGGACGAGGGCAGCGATCCCGCCCAAGGGCTGGAGAAACGAAAGCTGCCGTTCAGCCTGTGGTTCCAGCTGGACGATCCGGTGTCGCTGCTGACCACCGAGGGCGCGCCGTGGTATGGCCGCGCGCTGGGCTCGGGCGCGGTGCGGGTGGACATGAGCCTGGAGCTCGCCCAATAAGCAGGCGGATGCGCGCGGCCGTCTCGGTCCGCGCGTCGGCGGAAGGAAACGAAGATGTTCATGAATATGCGAAAGGCCTTGCCGGCGCTGCTGTGCGCCTTGCCGGCGATGTCGGCCTGGTCCTTGCAGATGGCCCCGGTGATCGAGTTGGACGCCGACCGGAGCGAGATGCGGGTGGAGTTGAAAAACGATTCCCGGCAGCCGCACAGCTACCGCATCGTTCTGCGGCCCTTGGCCGGCCTGGAGGCCGGCGCGGGCGAGGACGCCGAACCGGCCACGGTGGACGCGGCGCCGACGCGTTTGAGCTTGAAGGCCGGCGCCAGCGGCGCGATCAAGCTGCGTTACCGCGGCGCGGCGATGGAGGGGCGGGAGCGCTACTATCGTTTGCAAGTGGTGGAGGAGGCGGCGGCCGGCGCGCAGGGCGCGCGCCGGGCCGGGGCTTGGGCGGATTATCCGCTGGCGCTGGGCAGCGTGTTGATTGTCCGGCCGCGCGCGGCCTATCTGGACTTCCATCTGGATCACGGTGTTTTGCGCAATACCGGCAACGCGGCCTTCTGGCTGCTGCAGGACGAGGCCTGCGGCGGCAAAACCGGCAGCACCAAGATACAGGCGCCCGGCAGCGCGGCGCGATTGGCGCCGCTGACGGGGCGCTCGCTGGTGCGGGTGGGCCTGGGCGACGAGATCCGGGTGGTGGTGGATCAGTGCGCGGGCGAGCAGGGCTAAGAGCCTGTTTACGATCTGCCGCGCGTCGGCGATACGGCCTTGAAAACCGCTTCGAAACGCCCATGCGCCGTCCGGCCATTCCGCTTCTTCCGCCGCAAGGCCTTGTCTCGTCCTTGCTTGCGAGGCTTTGAACGGCTTTAGGCGTCGTCCTCGGGCGCTTCTTGCCGCCGCCATTGCGCCAGGGCCTGCTCGAACTCCCGATGCCAGGCCAGCAGCGCTTCCTCCTCCGGGCGCTCGCCTTCCGTCCGCAGCGCGTGCTCCATCCGGGCGGCCAGCCGCGCCAGGGGCTCCGCGCCCACCGTCAGCGCGCCGCCTTTGAGCCGGTGCACATGGTGGAGCATGATGTCCGGCAGCTGGTCGGCGGCGGCTTGCCGGAACTGGAGCAGGTCCTGCCGCGCGCTGCGGCTGTACAGCCGGGCCAGGTCCAGCGCCGAGGCGGGCAGGGCGAGCGGCGGCGGCGCGGCGCCTTCCGTCGTCAACCACAAACGCAATATGTCCTCGATATCCCGCAGGCTGAGCGGCTTGGACAGCATGCCGTCCATGCCGCTGGCGATGCAGCGGTTTTTGTGCGCCAGATCGGTGATCGCGGAGATGGCGATGACGGGGGTGAAGGTCAGATTCCGTTCCGCCTCCAACTGGCGGATGCGCCTGGCGGTTTCGTAGCCGTCGATGCCGGGCAGATTGCAGTCCATCAGGATCATCGCGAAGGCTTCGCCTTGCCGCAGCAGCCGCAAGGCGGTCTGGCCGTCTTCCGCGATGACGGCGTCGCAGCCCAGCTGCGCGAGCTGCCGGCGGATGGCCTGCTGGTTCACCTCCATGTCTTCCACCACCAGCAGGCGTTGCGGCGGCAGGGCGTCGGGCGCGGGTCCGGAGACGGGGGCCTGCGCGTCGGCGGCGGAGGGTTCGGCGACATCGACATGCAGGACAAAGCTGACGGCGGTGCCCTTGCCCTCGGCGCTCTCCAGCAGAATGCTGCCGCCCATCAGCTCGATCAATTGCTTGCAGATGCTCAGGCCCAGGCCGCTGCCGCCGTAGCGGCGGCTGGTGGAGCGTTCCGCCTGGCTGTAGGCGCGGAAGAGTTTTTCCTGTTGCGCCTTGGCGATGCCGACGCCGGTGTCGCGCACCGTGACCAGAAGCTTCCCGGATTTGGCGCTTTGCAGATTGAACTGCATCAAGAGCGCCACCTCGCCGCGATCGGTGAATTTGATGGCGTTGGACAGCAGATTGGTCATGATCTGACGCATGCGCAACGGGTCCAGGATCAACAGGCGGTTTTCCAGCCCGTCCGCGGCCAGGGTCAGTTCCAGTCCTTTGCGGCTGGCGCTCAGGCGCTGGCTGTCGCTGATCCCTCTGGCCAGCTCCAGCAGATCGGTGGGCAGTGTTTCCAGCGCCAGATGCCGCGCTTCCAGCTTGGCGGTGTCCAGCACATCGTCCAGCAACTCCAGCAGATTGAGGGCGGAGGAGCCGGCCAGCGCGGCGAGCTCCTGCTGCTGCTTGCTTTGCCGGGTTTGCTGCAGGAGTTCGATGGCGGCGAGTATCGCATTCATCGGCGTTCTGATTTCGTGGCTCATCATGGCGATGAATTTCGACTTCGCCTCCTCGCTGGCCACCGCCCGGCGTTTGGCCCAGCGGGCCTGCGTGAACAGGAAGACCATCACCGACAGCACGCAGATCACCAGCAGGATTTCCGGCAGGTAGTAGCGGCTGATCTGATGCATTGACGGTTTGCCGAAGTCGATGTCGGCGACCCAATCGTCAAAAATCTCGTCGGTCTCGGACGGGCTGAGCTGGAGCAGGGACTTGTCGATGATGGAGCGCAGCTCCGGATATTGCTGCGCCACCTTGATGTTCAGGCCGGTGAACATTTCCGGCATGGTGCCGGAGATTTGCAGGGTTTTGGGGAAGCGTCCCTGCAACACCGGGCGGAACACGATTTCCGCGCCGATGGCGGCGAACACCTTGCCGTCGGCGACGGCCTTCAAGGCCGCCACCGGGTCGTTGATCAACACCAGTTGCAGATAAGGGTAGTGCGCGCGCAGATACTGCTCATAACCGCCCCCGCCCTTGACCGCGACGGCCTTGCGTTCCAGTTGGGACGGGTTGAACAAGCCTTCGGCGCCGGCCTTGGTGATGATGATGGTGGCGGTGGAGGCGTAGGGCTGGCTATTCAGCAGCGGTATGCCATATTCCTTGGGAATCAGCTGCGTCGCGCCCATGGTGGCCAGATAGATCTGCCCGCTTTTCAACTTGCCTATCATGTCCTGGGTGTTCGCCGCGGCGACTAATTGAAACCGCAGGCCGCTCTTTTGGGCAATGGCTTTCAGGTAGGCGCAGCTCAGCCCCTTGTGGCTGCCGTTTTCAATATATTCCAGCGGCCAGTAGGGATCGATGGAATAGTAGATGGTGGGGTGCTGTTTGATCCAGGCGATTTCTTCCGCGGTATAGGACGGCGGCTCCGCCTGGCTGGCCGCGCTGGACGCGCCCAGCCAGATAATAAACAGCGCGGACCAGAGCAGGGCGTGAAACGCGGTATTAAGGAGCGGGCGCAGGGGCGGGGCGGCAAAGGGGGTAATAGATTGCTTAGCTGTATTGTTTGCCATGCGGCCGCCGTCTTTTCTGTGTTTTCTTGGGCATTATAGTCGGTCCGGCCGTTTTGGCGATGCGGCGTTCTGGAAGGCGGTTAATTGCATGCGGCTTATTTTACCTGGGAAATAAGCGCTTAGCGAACGCCCGGCTTTGAGAATGGTCTTGTTGACGCCGATTTGTCCGGGCATTTAGCATTTTTTATCAATCCGGCGCGCAAGCGCGTTTGCGCGCGCAGAGTATGTTTTTGTATTTTGATCTTTTGAGAAATATTTATTTTGCTTGATTTTATTGCATGATATTGGTGTCCGGCGTCTTATTGTTTTACCTTGTTTTATCATGGGTCAAAGTTGGCGCTTGAAATATTGCGGCGGGTTTTGAAAGAGAGAGGGGCCGGCTGCGGCGCGCTGACGGCGCATGCTATATTGGGACGTGCTTTTCAAAGAGCGGGAGTTTGAATTGATGCTGAAGTGATTTTTATCGCCATGGAGGAGGAATGAAGAAAAGAAAAATCAAAGTGATGTTATTGGACGACCACGAGGTGGTCAGACAGGGCTTGGGCTTTAGATTGTCGCAGGAGGGCGATATCGTCTTGGCGGGCAGCTTCGGCGACAGCCGCTCTTTTCTGGCGGCCTTGAATCATGAGCGGCCGGACGTGCTGGTGCTGGATTACGCGCTGCAGCCTCAGGACATGGACGGTTTGAACCTGATCCGCGCCATCCGCGCGCGTTTTCCCGAGGTGGTGATCCTGATCATGTCCTCTTATTACAACACGGCCACGGTGTCCCTGGCTTTGAGGGCCGGCGCGCGCGGCTTCGTCGGCAAACAGCAGGATCTGGACGAGCTGGTGCGGGCGGTCCGGGTGGCGGCGTCCGGGCGCGTGTATCTGACCGCGGAAATGGCGCTGGAATTGGCGCAGGCCCAGCAGGCGGACAGCGTGCCCGCCGACAGTTCCACGCATGCGCCGGACGCGATGGACCGGGTGGTCCGCCTGTCCGCCTTGTCGCCGCGGGAGCTGGAGGTGCTGCGCTGTTTTCTGGAAGGCATGACGGTCAGCGAAATCGCGGACAAGTTCTCCAAGAGTATCAAGACCATCAGCGGCCAGAAACAGGCCGCGATCAAGAAGCTGGGTCTGAAGTCGGACCACGAGCTGTATTTCATCAAGGACGAAATCCAATAGACGGGCGGGCTGGGCGCCCGCCCTTCGTCGCGGCCCGGCCGCGCTCACTCCCGCCCGGCCGCGCCGTAGCGCGCGTCCAGTTCGTCGTAGAGCGGCTTGTTGACCAGGCGCTGACGTTCGGCGAACGGGGCCACCAGTTGCGGGTCTTCTTGCAGAATGCCGTCGCGGGACAGCGCGCCCAGCGCCCGCTGCATGCCGAGCACCGCGCCTTGCAGCGCGGCGTTGGCGTACAGCACCAGACCGTAGCCCAGTTCTTTCAGATCGGCGGCGCTGAGCGCCGGGGTCTTGCCGCCGATGACGATATTCATCAGCAAGGGGCGCTCGAACAGCGCCGGCAGCCGGCGGATGTCGTCCAGCTCGCGCACCGCTTCGATGAACAGCACGTCGGCGCCGGCCTCGGCGTAGCGGCCGGCGCGTTCGATGGCGGCGTCTATGCCGTCCACCGCGCAGGCGTCGGTGCGGGCGATGATCAGCAGGTTCTCATCCTGGCGCGCGTCCGCCGCCGCCTGAAGCTTGCCGCACATTTCGGCGGCGCTGATCAGGCTCTGGCCGGCGAAATGGCCGCATTTCTTGGGCAGGACCTGGTCTTCCAGCTGGATGGCGTCGGCGCCGGCGCGTTCCAGCACGCGCACGGCGCGGCGCACATTGAGCGCGTTGCCGAAGCCGGTGTCGGCGTCGACGATGATGGGGATGGACACCGCGTCGCGGATGGCGGCGGTCTGGTCCGCCACTTCCTTCAGGCCGACGAAGCCCAGGTCGGGCAGACCCAGCTGCATATTGGTCAGTCCGGCGCCGGTCAGATAGAGGGCGCCGAAGCCGAGGTCTTCGACGAGGCGCGCGCTGAGGGCGTTGTAGGCGCCGGGCACCAGCAGGCCGGAGCGGCTTGCTATCAGGCTGCGCAGGACGTGTTTGCTGTTTTGCGTCATGTTTGCGGTTCCAGAGGGGCTAGGGGATGGGTTTGATGGTAGCGGCCGCGCCAGTAGACCAGCGGCTGGCGCGCGGGGTCGTGATGGGTTTCCAGCACCTCGCCGATGAAGATCAGGTGGTCGCCTTCTTCGTAATGGCTTTTGCGGCGGCAGGCCAGCCAGGCGGCGGCGCCGTCGATCAGCGGCGCGCCGTGGCGCCGCAGCGTGAACTGGGCGCGCTTGCGCTCGTCGAGATCGGGGCCGGCGAACAGTCGGCACAGGTCCAGTTGTTGCCGGCTCAGCACCTGGATGCCGAAGCGATCGGCGGAGAGAAAGCTGGCGGCGGCGCGCGATTGCCGGCGCAGGCACCACAGGATCAGCGGCGGCTCCAGGGACAGCGCGCTGAAGGCGTTGATGGTCAGCCCCAGCGGGCCGCGCTCGGGGTCCAGGACGGAGGCGACGGCGACGCCGGTGGCGAAGCTGCCCAGGGTTTGGCGCAGGGCCTGCTGGTCTTGGCCCATCGTCAGACGGCGATGGCGTAGCCGAAATCGATTTCGCTGGCGGCCTGGCCGCCGCGCATGCCCCAGTTGTCGGCGGCTTCTTCACGCAGCAGGATCAGCACCGAGGCGGGCGCGATGTTCAGCAGCGCGGCCAGATCCGCGGCCAGCCTGGCGTAGAGCTTTTTCTTGGTTTCCGGCTTGCGGCCGGCGAAGACGGTGATTTCGATGTGCAGGTAGTCCGGATCGCCGCCCGGCGGCAGCAGGTCTTCCGGCGCGTAGCGCTGGTAGCGCGCTTGCAGCTCTTCGTCGCTGACGCCGAACACGGCGCGCAGCGCGTCGTAGACGCAGTGGACGATGGCTTGGCGTTGGGCCGGCGTGCGCGCGGCGGCGTCTTCGATTCTGACTATTGGCATAGGGGGCTCATTTCGATGGCGGTGGCGGCGGCGAAGGAGGCGGATTGCATTTCGGCGAGCCGGCTCAGCGTGCGGTGGGTGTCCGCCGACAGCGTGATTTCGCGCAACATGGTTTCGATCGGGCGTTCCGAGATCAGCAGCAGGCGCTGGCGGCGGTCGTAGAGCACGTCCACCAGCCAGATGAAGCGGCGCAGGCCGTCCGCCTTGTTCAGCTGCGCCTGGACGATGTCGGAGACGACCACGGTGTGCCAGCGTTCCGACATTTCCAGGTAATCCAGATGCGAGCGCGGGCCCAGGCAGAGGGTTTCGAAATCGAACCAGACGCAGTCCGGGCTATGCGCCCGCGCGGGCAGCGGCCGGCCGGACAGGGAGACGGCGGCGGCGGGGCCGACGGTCCGGCCCTGTTCTTGCAGCAGCCGGCGCAGGTGTTGTTCCGTGTCCGCGCCGCAGGGGTGCAGATAGTGTTCGCCGGCGGCGGCTTCGCGGTAGCGGTAGTCGCGCTCGCCGTCCAGGTGCAGCACTTGCATATGGCGCTGGATCAGCGCGATCACCCGCAGCGCGTAACGGTGCAGCTGCGGGTCCGGCAGCAGTTGTTCCGGCGCGTAGTTGGAGGTCAGGATCACCCGCACCCGCTCTTCCAGCAGCACGGTCAGGAAGCGCTCCATCAGGATGGCGTCGGCGATGTCGTGCAGATGGAATTCGTCCAGGCAGAACAAACGGCTTTGCGCGGCGACGCGCCGCGCCAGCGCCGGCAGGTAGTTGGCTTGTTCGCCGCCGGCCTGGGCCAGGCCGCGGTGCAGATCGCGCAGGAACTGGTGGTAATGAATGCGCTGCGCCGGCTCGGCGGACAAGGCGAACAGGCCGTCCATCAGCATGGTCTTGCCGCGGCCGGGCTCGCCCCATAGATAGGCGCCGGTTTGCGGCGCCGGCCGGCGCAGCGGCCAGGCGGGGCCGGGCCGCGCCTGGAGGCGCAGCGCGTCCAGCGCGTCGGCGGCGCGGCGCTGGCCGGGGTCCAGCACGACGCCCTGATCGATGAAGCGTCGGCTCAGGGCGGAGGGTTCAGCCATGCGCCGGCTCCGCGGTTTCGGCGAAGCGCAGCAAGGCGTCCAGCAGCGCGCGCTCGCCGGCTTCGTCGCGGCGCAGCAGATGGTCCAGCGCCGCCTGCTGGTCTTCCGGTTTTTTATCCTGCGATAGCTTGAAGCGGCCTTCCTCGCGCAGCACATGGACGCGCAGGCCGAGGATGTGCGGCGCGTTGGCGATCACCCGGGGATCGGCGGCCTCGTACTGGAACGGCGCTTGCGGCGGCTGCAGCCGCTCGCAGGTGTCGCTCAGCGCGCGGCGGGCGGATTCCAGGTCGTCCAGCACTTCGATTTCGACGTCCATATGCACGGCGACGTAGTTCCAGGTGGGCAGCAGCCGGCTGCGGTAGGCTTCCGGCGGGATATAGCTTTGCGGGCCCATGAACACCAGATGCGCGGGAAAGCGGCCGCGGCCCTGGAATTGGGGGTTGCGGCGGTCGACGTGGCCGAACAGGCTGCGGTCCGCGACGCGGAACAGCGGGATGTGGCTGGCGTGCAGCCGGCCCTGGTGTTCGCTGCTGATCAGCGCCAGCGGGTAGCGGGCGATCATCCGGTCTATCAGCTCGGGGCGGCTACAGCAGTATTCCTGATAATGGAAGGCGCATGAACTCACTGGAGGGTGTCCTTTTGCGTAGGCGCTTCGGTCTGCGCGAGCCGGGCGCGCCGGCGGCGGTCGTGGGCGATGGCTGTTTCGGCCATCCACTTTAGCAGCGCGCGGCCGCGCAGCGGTCGCGAGTTGAAGGGCAAGAGGGCCGGGCCGGCGCCTATCAGCTGGCGCGCCAGGGTTCGGCCCAGCATGAAGGACAGCGCCAGGCCGCGGCCGTTGCAGCCGGTCCAGGCCAGCACGCCGTCGCCGACGCGGCGCAGGCTGGGCAGGCCGGACGGGGTGAGGCCGACCTGACCGGCCCATAGCCGCGGCGCGGCGTCGAGCTCCAGCCCGAAGACGGCGCGGACGCGCTGGCGCAAGGCGGCGGCGTATTGCTCCGCTTCGGCGTCGGCGCGCAGCGCGAACAGGCCGGTCAGCAATTGGCCTTCCGGCATTTTGCGGAAAAACCACATGTCGCGGCGGTTGTCGGAGAAGGGGATGTCGGCGGGCAGCACCCGCGCCTGTTGTTCCGGGCTCAGTTCGAACTGTCCGAGCGCCAGCGTCAGCGGCACGCTGTGGCGGGCGACTTCGGCGACGCCGTCGCGGCTGTAGGCGTTGCCCGCCATCAGCACGCGGCCGGCGCGCAGGCTGCCGCGCGGGGTGCGGATCACGTGCATGCCGTCGCGCGGGCTGGCTTCCACCAGCTTGGCCGGGCAGCGCTCCAGCAGCACCACGCCGCGCCGGCGGCAGCGTTCGGCCAGGCCGCGCGCCAGCGCCAGCGGGTCGATCTGGCCGCCGTCTTCGAACAGCAGACCGCCGTGGTAGCCGGCGGCGGCGGTCAGGGCTTGCGCCTGCTCGGCGTCCAGCGCGCGGGCGCGCACGCCCAGCCTGCGCCAGGCCAGGGCGGCGGCCGACGCGGAGCCGGGGGCGGCGAACAGTTGCATCCAGCCTTTGCGCACCGGGCTGGCTTCGGGCAGCGCCAGCAGTTCGGCCGCGGCCTCGCTCAGGCCGGCCAGATAGCCGTCGGCCTGCGGCCCCAGCCAGGCGCGCAGTTCCGGCGGACCGCAGCGCGCGGGCACCGGCACCACGAAGCCGGAGTTGCGGCCGGTGGCGCCGCCGCCGACGGCGTCGGCCTCCAGCACCACCACCGAGCAGCCGGCCTCGGCGGCGGCCAGCGCCGCCGACAGCCCGGTGAGGCCGGCGCCTATCACCGCCAGTTCGCAACTGACCGGCAGCGCGTCGGCCTTGGCCGCCAGCAGCCGCGGCGCGCGCGCCTGCCAGCCGCTGGCGGCGCTCAGCAAGGCCTCAAGCGCGGGCGCCGTCATGCCGCGATCCTTGTTCCAGCCGCGCCGTCAGCGATTGCACGATGGCCTGCGAGCGCAGCGCCAGCAGGCTGAAGGAGCCGGCGTCGCCCATGCCGTGCGAGGATTCGCACAGGCCGTTCAGGTAGAGCGGCGCGCCGCGGTCGGCCTCGCCCTGCAGGCGCACGCGGTAGTCCAGCGCGATGTCCACGGTGTCGCGCTCGGCGCACAGCTGCGGCGCCAGCGTTTCCAATACGCGCGGCCAGGGTTCACGCTTGGGGCCGCGCCCCAGGTCCAGGAAGCCGGTGGCCAAGATCACCAGGTCCACGGTTTCGCTGACGATTTCTCCGCCCAGGAAGTGGCGCAGCCGCAGGGTGACGCCGTCGGCGCCGGGTTCGCAGGCCTCGGTGTCCATGCAGGTGAGCAGGGCCAGGCTGTCCTTGTCTTGCAGCCGGTTGGCGTATTGCTTGACGTAGAGCTGGTTGAGCACGTCGATGTCGGCGGCCGAATAATTGGTGAACACCAGTTCCTGGCGCAGCCGGGTCTTGTGTTCCGGGCTGGCGGCGAAGAAGGCGTCGACGAAGGCGGGGAAATACACCTCGTCGGAGAAGGGGCTGGTGTCTTTCTGACGGTAGCCGAAGTTGCGGGTGACGCCGACTACCCGCGTCAGCGCCGGCTCGGCGCTGGCGTGCAGCAGGATTTCCACCGCGCTCTGGCTGCCGCCTATCACCGCCACCCGGCCGCCGCCCTTGGCTTTCAATCGTTCCAGCGCCGGCAGGTAGTGGTTGAGGTGGACCACGCGCGGGTCCGGCGCGCGCTGGAACGGTTCCGGGATGTTGGGGGTGCGGCCCGGCGCCAGCACCACGCTCAGCGCCAGGTATTCGCGGCCGTCGGCGCAGAGCACGCGGTAATGGCTGAGCGCGCCGTCGCTGTCGCTGACCGGCAGGATGTCGATGACTTCGCGCTGGTATTCCACCAGGTGCTGGAAGCAGCCGGCGGCCCAGCTGACGTATTGCGCGTACTCCAGCCGCAGCGGGTAGTGCAGCGGCAGGTTCAGGTGCTCGTAGAGCCGGTTGTGCTCGTGCAGGAAGTTGGTGAAGGTGTAGCGGCTGCGCGGGTTGCGCGGGGTGACCAGGTCGCGCAGCGGGTGGTTCTGGATGTCCGAGCCTTCCAGCAGCATGCCGGGCTGCCAGGCGGCGGAAGGCCGCCGCTCGAGGAAGCGCACGGACAGCTGCGGCGCCAGTTCTTCCAGCGCGATGGCCAGCGCGATGTTGGCGGGGCCGAAGCCGATGCCGATGATGTCGTGTACGGTGTGCGTCATGCTGTCGCTCCAGGGTTCAGAATGCCATTGCGGCCGGGGCGTGCGCGGCGGCCGGGGCGGCGGGCCACAGGCTGGCCAGCGCGGTTTCAAAACGGCGGACGATGTCCTCCGCGTCGTCGGCGCTGATGATCAGCGGCGGCAGCAGCCGCATCACCGCGCCGTGGCGGCCGCCGCTCTCCAGGATCAGGCCGTGTTCCAGACAGGCGCGTTTCAGCGCCTTGGCCAGCAGGCCGTTGGCCGGCGGGTGGCCCAGCGCGTCCGGCGCGCCGTTGGGGTCTATCAGTTCCACGCCCAGCATCAGGCCGCGGCCGCGCACCTCGCCGATGCAGGAGAAGCGCGTTTGCAGCGCCTGCAAGCGCCGGCGCAGCAGCTGGCCCACTTCCCGCACCTGCTCCAGCACGCCGGGCCGGCGCAGGTATTCCAGCGTGGCCGCGCCGCTGACCAGGGCGATCTGGTTGCCGCGGAAGGTGCCGGCGTGGGCGCCGGGCGCCCAGCGGTCGTATTTCCGGTGGTAGGCCACCAAGGCCAGCGGGTAGCCGCCGCCCACCGCCTTGGACAGGATGACGGCGTCCGGCACGATGCCGGCCCACTCATGGGCGAACATGTCGCCGCTGCGGCCGAAGCCGGTCTGCACCTCGTCCATCACCAGCGGCACGTCGTGGCGCGCGGTGATCTCGCGCAGGCCGCGCAGCCATTCCGCGCTGGCCGGAATGCAGCCGCCTTCGCCCTGGATGGGTTCCACCAGCAGCATGGCCGGCTTGCCTACGCCGCTTTCCGGGTCGGACAGCAGGTTTTCCAGATAGGCCAGCGACAGGCGCTCGGTGTCGGCGGCGTCGGCGCCGAAGGGGCTGCGGTAGGCGTAGGGAAACGGCAGGAACTGGATTTCCGCCGGGTAGCCGCTGACCGCCTGTTTCGGCCCCAGATTGCCCATCATGCCCAGCGCGCCCATGGTCATGCCGTGGTAGGCGCCCTGGAAGGCCAGCACCGGGCGGCGGCCGGTGGCGGTCTTGAACAATTTGAGCGCGGCTTCCACCGCGTCGGAGCCGGACGGGCCGCAGAACTGCACTTTGGCGTGTTCGGCGAAGGCGGCCGGCAGCGCTTGGTACAGCTGTTCCACGAAGGCGAGCTTGGCCGGGGTGGCGATGTCCAGCGCCTGCTGCAGCTGGCCGGATTGCAGAAAATCGGCCACCCGCTGTTGGACGAAGGGGTGGTTGTGGCCCAGCGGCAGCGCGCCGGCGCAGGCCAAGCAGTCCAGGTATTCGCGGCCCTCGCTGTCGTAGACTCGGGCCAGTTCGCCGCGGCTGATCACGCGGTCTATGCCGCGCGCGTAGGTGCGGGCGTTGGATTCGCGCTCGGCCAGTTGCAGGCGGCGGGGTTCAAAGGCGTCCATCGTTTGCTCCCTGTCAGTTCAGCAAGGCCGCGGCGCGCGGCTCGGCGTGGTCCTGCGCGTCGGCGCGCTGACCCAGTTCCTTAATCCAGCGCCGGTATTCGATGCCCAAGCGGTCGCTGCGCACATGCATTTCCTGCTGGAGGTCCAGCGGCAGCCGCGCCGGGCGCTGCGACTCCACGATCAGCCGGTCTTGCTCGAACACCATGTCCTGGCGATAGAGGATTTTTTCCTCGCTCAAGTCGGCGCCGAAGTTGATGGCGACGATCAGCCAGATCACGCACTCGGCCTCGTCCACCGGGGTGGCGTTGAGGAAGGTGCAGAAGCGCTCGGTGTCGCCGGTCTTCTTGACGAAGTAGGCGGTGGTGGGGTTGAACACCGAGTAGGTGTAGCGTGCGGTGACCGGGATGCCGCGGTGGTCGCCGTAGGGCTGGAACACCGAGATTTCCGAGGTGCGCAGCCCGTGTTCGTCCTTGAACACCTGGTAGTCCGGCAAGGGCTCCGGCGCGTCCGGGTCGCCGTTGAGATTGGCGTGGACGAAGGGGAAGTGCGAGGCGTCGAGGAAGTTTTCCACCGAGCGCAAGGCGTTGCCCATATAGCGATAGGGGCCGGCGAAGACCTTGCGGAAGCTGTCGTCCTCCCATTCCGGGAACACCGGCAGCGGCCGCTGCGGCGCGTCCAGGCTGGCCCAGATCAGGCCGTAGCGTTCGGCCGCGTGGTGGCGGAAGATCAGCCGCGCCGACGAGGGCGTGGCTTGGTCCGGGTGGGCGGGCACCCGCGTGCATTGGCCGCCGGCGTCAAAGCGCCAGCCGTGGTACGGGCATTCGATCTCGCCCTTTTTGACGCAGCCCAGCGACAGCTTGGCGCCGCGGTGGCCGCAATAGTCCTTCCAGGCGTGGATCTGGCCGGCGCCGTCGCGCCACAGCACCAGTTCCTCGCCCAGCAGCCGCACCGCCTTGGGGCGTTCTGCGCTGACTTCGTCGGCGCGCGCCACCACGTGCCATTGGTTTTTCAAGGCCTGGTAGTCCAGACCGGCGCGGTCCCATTTGCCTGCGTACAGCATGCTTGCCTCCTTTCCGGTCCGGTTCACGCGCGGTCGCGGCAAGCGCCGTCGAACTGCCAGCCCGGACGCGCCCAGCCGTCCGGCGTGTAGTCGGCCATGCAGTCGTCCACCAGCGCGCGGCATTGCTCCAGCACGCCGCTGCTCTCGCAGTGGCGCAGCATGTCCAGCCGCACCTGCTCGTTGTTGCCGGCGTAGTTGTGCTCGTACAGTTCGTGGCGGCCGCCGAACTCGCTGCCCAGCGCGTCCCACAGCAGCTTGATCAGCTTGAGCCGGTCCACCGCCTCTTGATCGGTGCCCTGGAAGTAGCAGCCGATCAGGTCCTTGAGTTCCGGATTGGCCAGGTCCAGCCAGCTGGACACCTGCATGATGGGCGAGCCGCCGAGTATGGTGTTGAACACCGGTTTGAGCTGGGACATCATCTGGGTGCCGAAATAGCGCACCGTGGCGGCGGCTTCCAGCCGCGGCACCACCGAGCCGTCGCGGCGCGGTTCCGGGTTGTGGCACAGCGATTCGGTCAGCGACCACATCAGATTGCGCAGCGCCACGATGTCGGCCAGCCGGGCGCGCACGCCGCGGAAGCCGTCGCTGCCGTTGGATTCCAGCACCTTGGCCAGCAGGCCGCAGATGAAATCCATCTTCACCGCCAGCCGGGTGCCGGATTGCAGCGGATAGCGGTTGAGGAAGCCGGAGGCGGAATAGAAGCTGCGCGCGCGCTCGATGTCGCGGTAGATCAGCACGTTTTCCCAGGGCACGAACACGCCGTCGAAGATCAGCACCGAGTCGTTTTCGTCGAAGCGGCTGGACAGCGGGTTGTCGAAGGGGCTGAGCGCCGCGGCCTCGTAAGAGCGGCGGCAGATGATCTTGAGATTGGGCGCGTTCATCGGCAGGATGAAGCACAGCGCGAAGTCCTCCTCGCCGCCGGCCTGGTATTGGGCGGCGCTGTTCTGGGCGACGAAGGTGGCGTTGGAGATGGCCGCGCTGGTGGCCACCATCTTGGCGCCGCGCACGATGATGCCGGCGTCGGTTTCCCTCTCCACGTGCAGGTAAAGATCGCGCATCTCCGAGGCGGCGCGGGCGCGGCCCGCCGGCGGGTTCACCAGCACGTGGTTGAGGAACAGCACTTTGCGCGCGCTCTGGCGATACCAGTTCAGCGCGTTGTCGTGGAAGGGCGCGTACAGATGGGGGTCGGATTTCAGCGTGGCGGTGAAGCCGGCCTTGTAGTCCGGGGTGCGGCCCATGAAGCCGTAAGTCAGCCGCGACCAGTGGGCGATGGCGTCGCGGGCCTTGAGCAAGTCCTCACAGGAGCGGCTGGGCATGAAATAGCGGTGGGTGCGATAGCCTTCCGGATCGATGTCGGTCATCAGCTCCTGGCTGTCCGGATGGTGCAGCGCCTCGTACAGCCGCGACATCGAGTAAGCGCTGTTGCGGAAAGCCGGGTGCCGGCTGACGTCCGCCACTTTCTGGCCGTAGATGTAGACTTCGCGGCCATCGTTGAGACTGGCCAGGTACTCCTCCGGCGTCATCATTTCGTTCAATGCAGCATGATTCACTTGGCACTCCTCATCGTCATTTAAGAGCAGCAAACACATTCCCGGACTGCGGGCGACACGACGCCCTCCCGTCAGGGATGAGAGAATCGACGCCATGGGCGCGGCCGCGCGTGGTCGCGGCCGGCGGATGGCTACGGCGGGTATTGAGTAGTGGGGCCGCTCAGTGGCTGAAGTAACGGCCCAGCAGGACGATGCCGGAAAACAGGACGACGGTATTGATCACCCGGATGAATTGTTCGCGGGTCAGCCGCAGGGTGATGTGTCGGCCGGCGAACACCCCGCACAACATGGCCGGCGCCAGGATCAGCGCCAGCAGCAGCAGGGAGGCGTCCATATAAACGCCGGCCAGCGCGAACAGCACCACCCGGGTCAGGGTGCTTAGGCCGATCAGCGTGGTCTGGGTGATGCGCAGATGTTCTTTCTGCTCGATGCGGCCGGACAGATAAATGGCGTAGATGAAGCCGCCGCTGCCGAACAGCGCGCTGAACACGCCGCCCACCAGGCCGAAGGGCACCGCCGCGCGGGGCTGGAATTGCCGCTTGGGGCTGAGGCCGCTGAGCGAATACAGCGAGTAGGCCACCACGAACACGCCCAAGGCCAGCAGCAGCGCGTCAGGCCGGGTTTTCAGCAGGATGGCGGCGCCGATCAGGCTGCCGGCCACCATCAGCGGGATCAGCCGCTTCAGTTCGCCCAGGTCCGCCTTGCTGCCGTCGCGCAGGATGTTGCTGAAGGCGGCGAACATATCCATCAGCGCCAGCAGCGGCACGATCTTGGCCACCGGGATGAAAATGGCCAGCACCGGGCTGGCGACCAGGGCGGTGCCGAAACCGGCCACGCCGAAAATCACGTAAGCAATGGTGACCGCCGCAAAGATGGCGCTCAGGTCCTGCCATGGCAAATCCAGCAACATAGGGGTTCTCCTGGCCTGCCTGCCACGCTTGGAATACTTTCCCGGGCGTTGGCCTGACGGCTCCTGCTATTTCTCCGACGGCTATTTTGTATGGGATCAGCCGTTCTCAAGTGTTTGCATCCTACTGATTTGTCATGATGTATGTCAAATGGGAAAGTTTGTCCTTGTAGTATTTGAATTGCATTTAATGATTAATATATTTGTAGAAAAAGTTTTACGCGCGACTACCGCGCCGGCCGGCGAGCCGGGCTCGCCGCGGCGGGACGAGTCCGCTATCATCCGCGGCAGATTGAAGGCGAGGAAGCCATATGAGCGATGAACTGCACATCACCGATCTGGTGGAGGGCACGGGCAAGGAGGTGGTCAAGGGCGCCTTGATCACCACGCAGTACACCGGCTGGCTGGAGGACGGCACCGAGTTCGATTCGTCCTACGCGAAGGGACGGCCGTTCCAGTGCGTGATCGGCACCGGCCGCGTGATCAAGGGCTGGGATCAGGGCTTGATGGGCATGAAGGCGGGCGGCAAGCGCCGGCTGTACGTGCCGGCGCATCTGGCCTACGGCGAGCGCCAGATCGGCGCCCGCATCCAGCCCAATTCCAATCTCTTGTTCGAGATCGAGCTGCTGGAAGTGCTGACCCGCGACGATTGAGGCGGCGCGGCGGACAACAGACCGGTGCTGGGACCGGGTGTTGTTCGCCATTGCTCTTTAAGAGTCTGTTTTCAACGCCGTATCGCCGACGCGCAGCAGATCGTAAACAGCTTCTTAGTCCAGCAGCTTCCAGGCAATGCTCTCGCCGGCGCGCAGCGGCACCAGCGCGTCGCCGTCGTAGGGCAGCGTGTCCGGCACGGTCCACGCCTGCTTGGCCAGGGTCACGCGCTCCTCGTTGACCGGCAGGCGATAGAAGGCCGGGCCGTTGAGGCTGGCGAAGGCTTCCAGCTGGTCCAGCGCGCCGGCGGCCTCGAAGGCCTCCGCGTACAGCTCGATGGCGGCGTTGGCGGTGTACATGCCGGCGCAGCCGCAGCTGCTCTCCTTGGCGTGGCGCGCGTGCGGCGCGCTGTCGGTGCCGAGGAAGAACTTGGCGGAGCCGCTGGTGGCGGCCTTGAGCAGCGCCTGGCGGTGCAGCTCGCGCTTGAGCACCGGCAGGCAGTAATGATGCGGGCGGATGCCGCCGACGAACAGCGCGTTGCGGTTCATCAGCAGGTGGTGGGCGGTGATGGTGGCGGCGACGTTGTCCGGCGCGGCGGCCACGTATTCGGCGGCGTCGCGGGTGGTGATGTGCTCGAACACCACGCGCAGCGCGGGCAGCTTGGCCAGCAGCGGTTGGAACACTTGCTCGATGAACACCGCTTCGCGGTCGAACACGTCGATGGCCGGATCAGTGACTTCGCCGTGCACCAGCAGCGGCAGCCCGGCCTCGGCCATGGCCTCCAGCGCCGGCATGGCCTTGTTGACGTCGGACACGCCGAAATCGGAATTGGTGGTGGCGCCGGCCGGGTAGAGCTTGACCGCGTGGACGAAACCGCTGGCCTTGGCCTTGCGGATTTCCGCCGGCGAGGTGTTGTCGGTCAGGTAGAGCGTCATCAGCGGCTCGAAGCGGCTGCCGGCCGGGCGCGCGGCCAGGATGCGCTCGCGGTAGGCGGCGGCGGCGTCCACGGTGGTCACCGGCGGCTTGAGATTGGGCATGATGATGGCGCGGCCCATCTGGCGACAGGTGTCGGGCAATACGGCGGCCAGCGCCGCGCCGTCGCGCACGTGCAGATGCCAGTCATCGGGGCGGATCAGGGTCAGGGTTTGCGTCATGGTCTTGCCTGCGGGTAGCGGTGAAAAAGGCGGCGGCCAAAAAGAACCTGTTTACAAGCTGCTGCGCGTCGGCGATACGGCGTTGAAAGTCTCTTCAGAATGCTCATGTACGCTATGTGCATTCCGCTTCTTCAGCCGCTTTCGCCTGGTCTCGCCTTTGCTGGCGAGCGGGTAAACAGGCTTCGAGCCATCGAAATTATTTCCGTTTCAGCACCATGCGGAATTTGCCTTCCGCCGTGGTGTCCGAGGTCAACAGCGCATTGCCGGTCTGACGGCAGAAGGCTTCGAAGTCCTTGGGCGCGCCGGGATCGGTGGCGATCACCTCCAGCACCGCGCCGCTGTCCATTTCCGCCAGCGCCTTCTTGGCGCGCAGGATGGGCAGCGGGCAGTTGAGGCCGGAGAGGTCTATGGTCTTGTCGAAATTCATGGTCCGGCTTCCTCAGCCTTATCAGTTACAATGGAGGGAAGCACGGCCGCTTGGAACCCGTTCAAGGCCGCATCGCCGACGCGAGGCGGACATCGAGCGGAATACAGGCCTGGTCGGAACTGTCCGCGGCTGCTCCCTAAACCCTAAGTTTACGCGAGTCGCCAAGCCATCCTCAAATCGGTCTTCATCATGTGCGTGATCGCTTTTGCCTACAAGACCCCCGGACTGGGCCAGCTGGTGTTGCTGGCCAACCGGGACGAATACTATGCGCGTCCGACTGAGCCGCTGGATTGGTGGCCGCAATATCAGAATACGCTGGGCGGCCGCGACGCCGAATCCGGCGGCGGCTGGCTGATGGTGGACGGCCGCGGCCGCATCGCCGCGGTGACCAATATCCGCGACGGCCATCCGGTCAAGGCGGAGCGCTCGCGCGGCGAACTGGTGGAGCGTTTCGTCGCCGGCGACGAGGACCCGTTCGCCTTCGCGGACTGGCTGCGCGCCGAGCAAGGCCGCTATGCGCCGTTTAACCTGTTGTTCGGCTATACCTCGGATCTGTTTCATTTCCACAGCCGCGGCGGCCAGATCGCCCGGGTGACGCCGGGCATTCACACCTTGTCCAACGCCACGCTGGACACGCCGTGGTTCAAGAGCGAGCGGCTGGCGGAGTATTTGCGCGAGTTTCAGCGCGTGCCCACCGAGGATCAGGCTTTCATCGCCCTGTCCGACGGCACGCCGGCGCCGCCGGGACAGTTGCCGAACACCCGCATCGGTTCCGCGCTGGAGCGGGTGCTGTCGCCCATCTTCATCAAGGGCCGCGACTACGGCACGCGCGCGTCCATGCTGCTGACGGTGTCGGCGCGCGGCGATATGCAGTTTTCGGAATTGAGTTGGGGCCTGGCCGGCAGGGAAACCGGCCGCCGCCGTTTCACTTTGCGTCCGGGCCAGCCAAGCGCGGCCCCGGCGCGTTGACGAGGAGTAGTGATTTGAAGACCTTTGCCGCCATCATCGTGCTGGCCCTCAGCGCCGCGCAGCCGGCGCTGGCCGACAACAAGATCAAGAAGAATATAGATTTTGCGCCGGAGGTGCCGTGGCAGGAGGGCGATTACCAGTTGCCGCCGTATCCGGCGCAGCCGGACTGGATCGCGGTCAGTACCGACAATCTGCAGGTCAATCAGTATTTCGTCGACGCCAAGACCCTGAGCGCGGGCGAGGACGGCGTGGTGCGGATGATCGTGCGGGTGAAAAGCCCGGCCGGCGGCGAGAACCTGAGTTTCGAGGGCCTGCTGTGCAATGAGGGCAGCTACCGCGCTTACGCTTTTGGCAACAGCATCGATAAAAACTGGATCCGTTCCAACAAGGCGGTGTGGCGCAAGATAGAGCGCGACGACAAGCTGCGCCGTTCGCTGCGCGATCTGGCCTGCCCGGACAAGCGCGCGCCGCGCGACGCCGAGGAGGCGATCAAGCGCTTGCGCCAGGGCTGAGCTTTTTAGATCGGAGCGAACGGGTTCAATAGTTTGACGCCGGTGCCGGCAAAATCGCCGCTATTGCGGGTCACGATCGTCAGGTCGTGGATCAGCGCGATGGCGGCGATTTGCTTGTCGACGGCGTTCTGGGGATGAGGGGACATCAACTTGCCCCATACCTGGGCGCAATCGGCATCGAAGTTCAGAATGCGTTGGGAAAATTCCTGGGTGATGGTGTCCAGCCATTGTTCCAGCAGGCCGGCCTGCTTGAGGTCGCCGCGGTGCTTGAGATTCTCGATGCCGCGGCGAATGTCCCCCACGCTGATGGCGGACAGATAGAGGCTGTCCGTGTCCGCCGATCGCCAGAAGGCGAGCACGCCTGCATTGGCTTTGCCGCCTTTGCGAGCTTCGCTGACGATATTGGTGTCCACCAGATACACAGCCTATTCCCGGCTGCGTTCGAAGTCGGCGTCTTCGCCCACGTCGGGCATATTGGCCAGGACTTCGGCAAAGCTGCGGCGTTTGGGTTGAGCGAGCAAGGCGCTGCGCAGAATGCGACGATGCTCGGCTTCGGCGCTGACGCCGTGGGCCGCCGCGCGACGTTTGAGCTCTGCGGCGACTTCATCGTCGATATTGCGCACGATCAGATTGGCCATGGTCTGCCTCCCCGTACTTGATAGCAATGATTGCACTATGCCCGGCTAGAGGGGGATTGCAAGGAGGGCGCGGCTTATTCGCCTTGTCTCGCTTTTGCTCGTGAGACTTTTAGAGCAAGGCCCGCGCCGGACTCCGGCGCGGGCCTTGTCGCGTCAGGCGCGCAGCGCGCGCCGTTTTTCCCGCCAGGCCGCGTGGCGTTGCGCCAGCGCGTCGAAGTACAGATAGAGCACCGGGGTGATGTAGAGCGTGACCACCTGGGAGAACACCAGGCCGCCCACCACCGCCAGGCCCAAGGGCTGGCGCAACTCGGCGCCGGCGCCCAGGCCCAGCGCGATGGGCAAAGCGCCCATCAAGGCCGCCAGCGTGGTCATCATGATGGGCCGGAAACGCAGCAGGCAGGCGGCGTGGATGGCCTGCTCCGGCGACATGCCCTGTTTGCGCTGCGCCTCCAGCGCGAAATCGATCATCATGATGGCGTTCTTTTTGACGATGCCGATCAGCATCAGGATGCCGATGCTGGCGATCACGGTCAGTTCCTGGCCGAACAGCATCAGCGTACCCAGCGCGCCGATGGCGGCGGAGGGCAGGCCGGACAGAATCGTCAGCGGGTGGATATAGCTTTCGTACAGCACCCCCAGCAGCACGTAGATCACCGCCACCGCGATGCCCAGCAACAGGATCTGGCTGCCCTGGGTTTCCTCGAAGGCGGCGGCGTCGCCGCTATAGCTGGTGGCGATGGAGGGCGGCAGCGAGATGCGGTCCTTGAGCTGGCGCAGGTGTTGATCGGCCTGGCTCAGCGGGATGCCGGGCGCCAGGTTGAAGGACAGCGTCACCGCCTGCAACTGGCCCTGGTGGTTGACCGAGATCGGGCCGACGGTGCGCTCCACCGAGGCGATGCTGGACAGCGGCACCAGCTGGCCGTCGGCGGCACGCACGCGCAGCCGCGAGAAGTCGAACTCGTTGACCTTGAACGGGTCGTCCGCCTGCAGGATGACCTGATAGTTGTCGCTGGCGGTGTAGATGGTGGAAATCTGCCGTTCGCCGAAGGCGCTGTACAGCGCGCTGCGTATGCTCTGGATGTCCACGCCCAGCAGATTGGCCTTGTCGCGGTCTATGTTCAGCTTGGCTTGCAGCCCCTTGAGCTGGGAATCGCTGGTCACGTCGCGGAAGATGGGATCGGCCTGCATCTGCTGCAAGAGCTTGTCGGACCAGGTGTTCAGGCTTTCTGCCTGAATGCCTTGCAAGGTGTACTGGTAGCGGCTCTTGCTCTGGCGTCCGCCCAGGCGCAGGTTCTGCGTCGGGTTCAGATAGACGCTGAGCCCCGGCACTGCGCGCAGGTCGCGACGCAGGCTTTCCATGGTCGGGTCCAGCTTGGCGCGCTCGCCGCGCGGTTTGAGCTGGATGAACATGCGGCCGGTGTTGCCGCCGGACAGCGAGGAGGTGGCGAAGGCGACGTTGGGATTGGCCTGGGTGATGGCCGCGGCGCGTTGCTGCAGCTTGAGCATGGCCTCGTAGGAGATGTCCTGCGCCGCCTCGGTGCTGGCCATGATCTGGCCGGTGTCCTCGGTGGGGAAGAAGCCCTTGGGAATGCCGTTGAACATCAGCGCGGTCAGGACGAAGGTGGACAGCGCGCCGGCCAGGGTCAGGCGGCGATGCTTGAGCGCCAGGTCCAGCGTGCGGCGATAGCCGGCCAGCACCGCGTCGAAGCCGCCTTCCAGCGCGGCGGCCAGCCGGCCGCGCCGGGCCTGGTGTCCGATCGAGTCGGCGCTGAGAAAGCGCGAGGACAGCAGCGGGATCAGGGTCAGCGACACCGCCGCCGACACCAGCACCGCCAGCGACACCACCACGGCGAACTCATGGAACAGCAGGCCGATCACGCCCTGCATGAAGAAGATGGGAATGAAGATGGCCACCAGCGACAAGGAGATCGACACGATGGTGAAGGCGATCTCGCGCGAGCCCCTCAGCGCCGCCTCCATCGGCGACAGTCCTTCCTCGATGTAGCGGACGATGTTTTCCAGCATCACGATGGCGTCGTCCACCACCAGGCCCACCGCCAGCGTGATGCCCAGCAGCGAGATATTGTCCAGGCTGTAGCCCAGCCAGTACATCAGGGCGATGGTGCCGATCAGCGAGATCGGCAGCGACAGCGCCGGGATCACCGTGGCCGCCATGCGCTGCAGGAACATGAAGATCACCATGATCACCAGCGCGATGGTGAGCAGCAGGGTCAGCTTGACGTCGTGGATGGCTTCGCGGATGGACTGCGAGCGGTCGTTCAGCAGGTTCAGCCGTACCGAGCCGGGCAACTGCGCCTGCAATTGCGGCAGTTCCTTGCGGATGGCGTCCACCACCGCCACGGTGTTGGCGTCGCTCTGCCGCATCACCGCCAGCACGATGGAGCGCTCGCCGTTGACCCAGCTGCCGCTTTTGAGGTTTTCCACGCTGTCTTCCACCGCGGCCACGTCGGACAACCTCACCGGCAGGCCGTTGCGGCTGGCGATGACCAGATTGGCGAACTGGGCGGCGTTTTGCAGCTGGCGGTTGGCTTCCACCGTCATCAGCTGCGATTTGCCTTCCAGCGTGCCCACCGGGGTGTTGACGTTGGCGGCGCGGATGCTGGCGGCCACGTCGTCCAGTGTCAGATTGCGCGAGGCCAGCTTGCCCGGATCGGCCTTGATCCTCACCGCGTAGCGCTTCTGGCCGAAGATATTGACCTGGGCCACGCCCTTGAGGGTGGAGATATTGGGCGATATCCAGTTTTCGGCGTAGTCGTTGAGGTCGGACAGCGACATCGCCGGTGAATTGAGCGCCAGCAGCAGCACCGGCGAATCCGCCGGATTGACCTTGCGGTAGGACGGCGTCGAGGTCATTTCCGTCGGCAGAGAACGCTGCGCGCGCAGCAGCGCCGCCTGCACGTCCACCGCCGCCAGATCGATATTGCGGTCGTTGTCGAACTCCAGCGTGATCGAGGTGCTGCCCAGGGTGCTGGACGAACTGATCACCGCGATGCCGGGAATGGTGGAAAACTGCTTTTCCAGCGGCGCGGCCACCGAGGAGGCCATGCTGTCCGGGCTGGCGCCGGGCAGGCTGGCGGAAACGTTGATGGTGGGGGTGTCGAAGCTGGGCAGCGCGGCGATGGGCAGTTTCTGATAGGCGATCAGGCCGGCCACCACCAGGGACAGGCACAGCAGCACCGTCATCACCGGACGGCGGATGCAGAGCTCGGAGATTTGCATCACTGGCCTCCGCCGGCCGCGGCCGCGCGCACCTTGTCGCCTGGGCGCAGGTTGAGGCCGCCGTTGGACACCACGGCCTCGCCTACGCTCAGCCCTTTGACGACGGCTTTTTCCTTATGGATGGCCAGCAGTTCCACCGGCACGCGCTTGACGCTGCCGTCGGCCTGCACCGCGTAGCTGAATTTGCCTTCCGGCCCGGTCAGCAGCGCCGCCACCGGAATGGTGGTGGCCTGCCGGTAGCGGCCGGCGTTAAGCGAGACGGTGACGAATTGGCCCGGCCACAGCTTGCCGTCCGGATTGGAAAACTCGGCTTTCAGCGTCAGCGTGCCGTTGGCGCTGTCCACCGCGCTGTCGATGAAGACCAGTTTGCCGTCCACGCTGTCGCCGCTGTCCGGCAGCGTGGCGCGCACCAGCAGCTTGCCGGCGGCCTCGGCGGCGCGCACCGCGCCCAGTTCGCGCTCGGGCAGGGTGAAGGTGGCGTTGATCGGATGAATGCGGGTGATGGTCAGCATCGCCGCGGCCATGCCCGGCTGCACCAGGGTGCCCGGATAGACGCCGATCACGCCGATGCGTCCGCCGATGGAGGCGCGCAGCGTTTTATAGTCCAGCGCCACGCGGGCCGCCTCCACCTGGGCGCGGTCCGCGGCCACGGTGGCGCTGAGCGCATCGGCCTTGGACTGGTTGGCGTCCACCACGCTTTGCGAGACGAAGTTTTTCGCCAGCAGGTCGCGGCTGCGCGCCAGGTCGCGTTCGGCGTTTTTCAGCTGGGCCTGGTCGCTGAGCGTCTGCGCCTGAGCCTTTTTCAGCTGTGCGGTTTCCGCCGCCGCGTCCAGCGTGAACAGCAATTGGCCCGGGTTCACGCTCTGGCCTTCCTTGACGTGGACCTTGGCCACCACGCCGGACACCTGCGGCTTGACCTCCACCTTTTCAATGGCGGTGACATTGCCGGTGGCGCTCAGTTCTATCGGCAGATCCTCCGCCGCCACTTTGGCGATGCCAACGGCAATCGGCGGGCGCGCCGCGGTTTTGGACGCGGCGGCGCTCGTCCTGGAGCCATACCAGCCGGCCAGGCCGGCCGCAGCCAGAGCAAGCGCGGCAGCGCTTGCAACGACTCGTTTCTTCATCTTTTCTTCTCGCTCTTGGGGCGGGCGCCTAGCCCGCCGTGTGGATGCCAGGCGTCGTCCCATCGATACCTGCTGGCGCATGCCGGCGTCGCCGCTTGCCGCGGACATCCATCCGGCGGCGGGCCGCGTTTCCAGGGCGTCCCTCCGCCGCTGGTCGCGCGGCCCGGAAAACCGGGCCGGATTCTGTCCGCATATTGGAATGATAGGGCCGAATAAGGCTTGCGGATCAGGAAGATGCGTTGGCGGCGCGGCCTGGGCTCAGGAGCGTGGGGCCGGGGGGCGGGGCTGGCGCGCGGCATGCGTCGGATCGAGCTTACTCAAGCCCTTCCGTTTTCGCCAAGCGCAAAAGCGTTAATGATTTAGAGAAAAGCCGGCAAATTAAAAATAAGCGTTTTGTAATATTTGAACAGGGTAATTGTATAGGCTTATTTTCAATCCCATGAGCAATGCGTATGAGAGGCATTAATTTTTAGAATGAGAAACGAAATAATGGTGGAAAAACAATGTGAAATCAGCAAGCTGTGACAGCTAATGCGGGCAAGGATAGTCAATTTGCGACAAAAACGTTAAATCGCCCGCCGTCGCGCCGTGCTTAGCACTTGAAGTATTCAAAATCCTCAGCGCATAATGGCCGCCAACCACTCTGGATACAATCGAGTGAAGATTCTGATCGCCCCGCGATAGTCGACGGGAGCGGCAATACTTAGGAGAGTAGGCGAGATGGCTGATAAAAAATCGCTACAGACAATCACGGCCGCCGTGGCGCTGGCCCTGACTTCCGGCGCGGCCCTGGCCGCCATTGTGCCGCCGGGCACCAAGCTGGCCGCCAAGCAGGAACTGGTGCGCTCCAACGGCTCCGAACCGGAATCGCTGGATCCCATGGTGGTGGAGGGCGTGCCCGCCAACATCATCACCCACGACTTGTTCGAAGGCCTGACCGCCACCGACAACGAAGGCAGGCTGCAGCCCGGCGTGGCCGAGTCCTGGAAACAGACCGCGCCCACCACCTGGGTGTTCAAGCTGCGCAAGAACGCCAAATGGTCCGACGGCAGCGGCGTCACCGCCGACGACTTCGTCTACGGCATCCGCCGCCTGGTGGACCCCAAGCTGGCCGCTCCCTACGCCGGCACCTTCGGCATCTTCTTCCTGAACGGCGAGGCCATCGTGGCCGGCAAGAAGCCGGTGACCGCCATCGGCGTCAAGGCGCTGGACAAATACACCGTGCAAGTGGACACCGCCTTCCCGGTGTCCTACCTGCCGGAACTGATGTCCAACGCCCAGCTGGGCCCGGCGCCCAAGGCGGTGATCGACAAGTTCGGCAAGGACTGGGTCAAGCCGGGCAAGATGGTCAGCAACGGCCCCTTCGTGCTGAAAGACTGGCAAGTCAACAGCAAGGTGGTGATCGAGAAGAACGCGCAGTACTGGAACGCCAAGAGCGTGCAGCTGACCCGCGTCAGCTTCCTGCCCATCGAAGATCAGAACGCCGACCAGAAGCTGTACCAGTCCGGTCAGACCGACATGACTTACGAGATCCCGCCGGGCAGCTTCGACAAGCTCAAGAGCGCCATGCCCAAGGATCTGAAAACCTCCACCATCCTGGGTCTGCGCTATTACAGCCTGAACAACAAGGATCCGCTGCTGAAGGACGTGCGCGTGCGCAAGGCGCTGTCCATGGTGGTGGACCGCGACCTGATGGCCAAGAAAATCACCGGCGACGGCCAGCTGCCGTCCTATAGCGTGATGGTCAAGGGCGTGCACGGCGGCCTGCCGACCAGCTACGACTGGGCGCAATGGCCGATGGCCAAGCGCGTGGACGAGGCCAAGAAGCTGCTGGCCCAGGCCGGCGTCAAGCCGGGCACCACGCTCAAGCTGTCCTACAACACCAGCGACTACCACAAGAAGATGGCCATCTTCGTGGCCTCCGAGTGGAAGAGCAAGCTGGGCTTCAACACCTCCATGGAAAACATGGAGTTCAAGGTCTTCCTGAAGAAACGCCACGACGGCGACTACCAGGTGGCGCGCAACGGCTGGCTGGCCGACTATAACGACGCCACCACCTTCCTGGCGCTGGTCCAGTGCGGCAATACCCAGAACGACAACTTCAACTGCAACAAGAAAGCGGAAGAGTTGATCAAGCAGGGCAATGAAAGCACCGATCAAGCCAAGCGCACCCAATTGCTGACTCAGGCCACCAAGCTGGCGATGGACGACTACCCGATGATCCCGGTGCTGCAGTACACGCTGCCGCGCCTGGTGAAACCGTATGTGGGCGGCTACTCGCTGAAGAACCCGGTGGATCGCTACCGCAGCAAGGAACTCTACATCATCCAGCATTGATCGCCGGCCTCGCGCCGACGCCCTGAACGCCTCCCGTCCCGCAGGGGACCGGAGGCGTGCGGGCGGACGCGCGTTCGGCCCTGATCTGGAAACGGGGGCAACCCCTGTGTTGAGCGGGCGGCCGTCGCTGACGGCGCCGCCCGCCCGTGACTGTCGGTGTCAATCGCCGTTGGTCCGTCCGCAGCCCGCGCATCGCGCCGGCGCGGCGGGCGCGGCGAGTCGGAGTAATTTGCAATGTGGTCCTACACCTTACGACGCGTGCTGTTGACGATCCCCACCGTGTTGGCCGTCATCACCGTCTGTTATCTGCTGCTGCACATGACCCCTGGCGGCCCCTTTGACGGGGAGCGCAAAGTTTCCGAGGCGGTATTGGCCAATCTGCAGGCCAAATACCATCTCGACCTGCCCCTGTGGCAGCAATACCTGTATTACCTGAAGAGCCTGCTGCAAGGCGATCTGGGCGCCTCCTTCCGTTATTCGGACTGGAGCGTCAACGATCTGGTGGCCAAGGCGCTGCCGGTGTCGGCGGCGATAGGCGGCAGCGCCATCCTGATTTCGCTGGTGATAGGCGTGGCGCTGGGCATCGTCGCCGCGTTGCGTCAGAACAGCGCGGTGGATTACCTGGTGATGCTGATCAGCAATATGGGCAGCGCTTTCCCGTCCTTCATCATCGGTCCGGTGCTGGTGCTGATCTTCGCCGTCACCCTGCAATGGCTGCCGTCCGGCGGCTGGAACGATTTCGATCCGCGCTTCATGATCTTGCCGGTGGCGCTGCTGACCTTCATCAACGTGGCCACCATAGGCCGGGTGATGCGCGGCAGCCTGATCGAGGTGCTGGGCAGCAACTTCATCCGCACCGCGCGCGCCAAGGGCCTGCCGATGCGCACCATCATCGTCCGCCACGCCTTGAAGCCGGCGCTGATGCCGGTGGTGACCTTGCTGGGGCCGTTGACCATCTCCTCCATCACCTCCGCCGTGGTCACCGAGTCCATCTTCTCCCTGCCCGGCCTGGGCAAGCTCATCGTCAACGGCGCGGCCAACCGCGACTACACGCTGGTGCTGGGCCTGGTGGTGCTGGTGACGGTGATTGCCGTGCTGCTCAATCTGCTGGTCGATCTGGCTTACGCCTTCCTCGATCCCAAGATTCGCTATTGACGCGCGTGACCGCGAAGGATTTCCCATGTTGAGAAGCAAACAGAAGCAAGCGGCGATCGCGCTGGAGACCCGTCTGGACGACGCCGCCGTAGAGGGCCGCAGCCCGTGGCGCGACGCGCGCATCCGCTTTTTCCGCAACCGCGCGGCTGTGGTCAGCCTGATCATCCTGTCGCTGATCGTGCTGGCCTGTATTTTCGGGCCGATGTTCCTGCCCCATACCTATGACGACACCGACTGGGACGCCATCAGCCTGGCGCCCACCTGGCAGGGCATGCACTGGTTCGGCACCGACGACCTGGGCCGCGACCTGCTGGTGCGCACCCTGATAGGCGGCCGCATCTCGCTGATGGTGGGCGCGCTGGCCACCGTCGCCGCGGTGATCATCGGCGTGCTCTGGGGAGCCAGCGCCGGCTTCCTCGGCGGCAAGATAGACAATCTGATGATGCGCATCGTGGACATGATGTACGCAGTGCCCTATCTGCTGATCGCCATCCTGATGGTGACCCTGCTGGGCCGCGAGTTCTATCTGGTGGTGCTGACCATCACCATCCTGGGCTGGATGGACATGGCGCGCGTGGTGCGCGGCCAGACGCTGTCGATCAAGTCCAAGGAGTATGTGGAGGCCGCGCGCGCCATCGGCGTGTCCACCGCCACCATCATCGCCCGCCACATCGTGCCCAATCTGCTGGGCATCGTGGTGATCTACACTACGGTAACGGTGCCGGGCGTGATTCTGACCGAATCCGTGTTGTCCTTCCTGGGCCTGGGCGTGCAAGAGCCGATGACCAGCTGGGGGGTGTTGATCGGCGACGGCACCAAGACCATGGAAACCCAGCCCTGGCAGCTGTTGTTCCCCGCCGGAATGTTGTCGCTGACCTTGTACTGCGCCAACTATATCGGCGACGGCCTGCGCGACGCGCTGGACCCGAAAGATCGATGAGCCCGAGGTAGAACCACTATGAGCATTTTGAAAGTCAGTAATCTCGGGGTCCAGTTCCAGACCAACGACGGCATGGTCAACGCCGTCAACGGCGTCAGCTTCGAACTGGACAAGGGGCAGACCCTGGGCATCGTCGGCGAGTCCGGTTCCGGCAAGAGCCAGACCGTGCTGTCCATCATGGGCCTGCTGGCCCGCAACGGCTCCACCAGCGGCGAAGTGCTGTTCCACGGCAAAGACCTGCTGAAGATGGGCGCGCCGGAACTGAACGCCATCCGCGGCGACCGCGTGTCCATGATCTTCCAGGATCCGATGACCTCGCTGAACCCCTACCTGACGGTGGAGCGGCAGATGACCGAGGTGCTGGAGCTGCACAAGGGCATGAGCCGGCGCGCGGCCAAGAAGCGCGCGATCGAACTCTTGGAAGCGGTGCGCATTCCGGAAGCGGCGCGCCGCGTGGACATGTATCCGCATGAGTTCTCCGGCGGCATGCGCCAGCGCGTGATGATTGCGATGGCGCTGCTGTGCGAACCGGAGGTCTTGATCGCCGACGAACCCACCACCGCGCTGGACGTGACGGTGCAGGCGCAGATCCTGACCCTGCTGAAAGACCTGCAGCGGGACTTCGGCACCTCCATCATCATGATCACCCACGACTTGGGCGTGGTGGCCGGCCTGTGCGAAAAAGTGATGGTGATGTACGGCGGCCGGGTGATGGAATACGGCGACGCCGACAGCATCTTCTACCACCCCAGCCATCCTTACACCATCGGCCTGCTGGGCGCGCTGCCGCGGCTGGACCACGACGGCAGCGAGCTGGTCAGCATTCCCGGCAATCCGCCCAATATGGCGCACATGCCCAAGGGCTGCCCGTTCTCCGAACGTTGCCAGCACAGCACCGAGCGCTGCGCCGACGAACTGCCGCTGCTGCAGGCCAGCAGCCACAACCCGCAGGTGATCCGCGCCTGTCACAAGCCGGCCGTCGAGCTGGCGCAAGCAGCCCAGGAGGTGGCCCATGTCTGAACAAGCCAAACAGGCCATTCTTTCGGTGCGCGACGTCAAAGTGCACTTCCAGGTCAAGGGCAACGACAGTTGGCCGTGGAGCCCCAAGAAAACCCTGAAAGCGGTGGACGGCGTCAGTTTTGACCTCTACGCCGGGGAAACCCTGGGCGTGGTGGGCGAATCCGGCTGCGGCAAGTCCACGCTCAGCCGCGCCATCCTGAATCTGATTCCCGCCACCGACGGCGAAATCGTCTGGATGGGCAAGGATTTGCGCAAGGGCAGCGACAAGGACTGGCTGGCGGTGCGCAAGGACATCCAGATGATCTTCCAGGATCCGCTGGCCTCGCTTAATCCGCGGATGACGGTGGCCCACATCATCGGCGAGCCGCTGCGCGTGCACAAGCCGGAGCTGGGTCCGGAGGAAGTGATGCGCCGGGTCAAGGCGATGATGGCCAAGGTGGGTCTGCGCGAGCAGATGATCAACCGCTATCCGCACGAGTTCTCCGGCGGCCAGTGCCAGCGCATCGGCATTGCCCGCGCGCTGATCCTGGAGCCCAAGCTCATCATCTGCGACGAGCCGGTGTCGGCGCTGGACGTGTCCATCCAGGCGCAGATCATCAACCTGCTCAAGGAGTTGCAGCGTGAGATGGGGCTGGCGCTGATCTTCATCGCCCACGATCTGGCCGTGGTCAAGCACATCTCCGACCGCATCCTAGTGATGTATCTGGGCCGCGAAATGGAGCTGGCGGAAAAGTCCGCCTTGTACGACGCGCCGTCGCACCCGTACACCCGCGCCTTGCTGTCGGCGATTCCCATCCCGGACCCGAAGCTGGAAAAGAACAAGGTGATCCAGATCCTGCAAGGCGACCTGCCCAGCCCGATCAATCCGCCGTCCGGCTGCGTGTTCCGCACCCGTTGCCCGCAGGCGGAGACGCGCTGCGCTCAGCAGGCCACGCCGCTGCGCCGCGTCAGCGAGCAGAGTCAGTCTTCCTGCCTGCTGGCCTGAGCCGGACCCTGTCCCGCGCCAAACCGCCCCTAGGGGCGGTTTTTTCATGTCCGGGCCCGGCCTTCGCTATAGTGGCGGAGTGGCATCAAGCAAAAATCCAAACATGAAAACCACGCTCAAAATCGCCACCGGCCTGTTGGCCGCGCTGGCCTTGGGGTACTCGGCGCTGTTGTGGGCCGATTCCGACGCCTTGTGGAACATCGTCAGCCGGCAATGCCTGCCCAATCAGCAGGCGAGCGGCCAGCCGGCGCCCTGCGCCGCGGTGGAGCCGGGCAGCGGCGAGGCTGGCGGCTACGCGGTGCTGAAAGACCGCAACGGCTGGCTGCAATACCTGTTGATTCCCACCGCCCGCGTCAGCGGCATCGAAAGCCCGGAGCTGCTGAGCGAGCGCGCGCCGGATTACTGGGGGGCGGCCTGGCGCGCGCGCGGCTTTCTGGAGCAGCGCTACGGCCGGCCGATTCCGCGCGAACTGCTGTCGCTGACCATCAATTCCCAGTACGGACGCACCCAGAATCAGTTGCACATCCACATCTCCTGCACCGACGCCACCGTGCGTCAGCAGCTGGAGGATCTGAAGGACAGCCTGAGCGAGGAGTGGCGCGAGTTGCCGGTGGAGCTGCAGGGCCACGCCTACTGGGCGCGCGCGGTGGCGGCCAAGGCCGACGGCGGCCCGGAGGTGGACCCGTTCAAGGCGCTGGCGGCCGGACAGCCGGAGGCCGGCCTGGACATGGGCCGCTACGGCCTGGCGCTGGTGGCGACGCGGCTGGCCGACGGCCGCGACGGTTTCATTCTGCTGAGCAGCCGCGCCAGTCTGATCGGCGCCAACCGCGCCTCGGTCGAGGAATTGCAAGATCACGCATGTCCGGCGCTGCGGGGCGCGTCCGCCAATGGTTCGGATGCGTTGCGTCGCCGCGACAACCATTCGCAGCCCGCTTCGCCGCCGGTCTAGAGCGGTTCCGGAAAAACCTTTGCGTTGGCAAGGGCTTGTCGGCGATAAGGTCTGAGGGGGCGTGAATCGGCAATGGGTGGGAGTTATGCCAATCGCTTTTCAAGAGAAGGCAAAGCGGATAGCATCCGTCTGCTTTATTTGTAAATTGAATTTGTAAATTAAATGAGACTGACACAATGAAAAAATTCGCTCTGACCGTTCTGGCTGCTGCTTGCCTTTCCGCCCCGGTGCACGCTTTCGATCTGGGCTCCATGATCAGCGCCGGCTCCGACCTGGTGAAGTCCGCCACCCTCAGCGACGCCGACGTCAAAGCCATGGCCGCCGAATCCAGCGTTGTGATGGACAAGAAAAACAAGGTGGCTCCGGCCTCCAACGCCTATTCCAAGCGCCTGGCCAAGATGGTTAAGGGCCTGGACAGCGAAGACGGCACCAAGCTGAACTTCAAGGTTTATCTGACCAAGGAAGTCAACGCCTTCGCAATGGCCGACGGCACCGTACGCGTGTACAGCGGCCTGATGGACAAGATGAACGACGACGAAGTGCGCTTCGTCATCGGTCATGAAATCGGCCATGTGAAACTGGGCCACACCAAGAAAGCCATGCAACTGGCCTACGCCACTTCCGCGGCGCGCAAGGGCGCGGCCGGCAGCGGCAACAGCGTCGCCAGCAGCTTGTCCGAATCCGAGCTCGGCGGCTTCGCCGAAGCCGTGGTGAACGCGCAGTTCTCCCAGTCTCAGGAAAGCGACGCCGACGGCTACTCGGTGGGCTTCCTCAAGCGTCACAACTACAACGTTCAAGGCGGTCCGGCCGCGCTGCGCAAGCTGGCCGATCTGTACGGCAACGACAGCAGCCTGCTGTCCAGCCACCCGGCGCCGGGCGACCGCGCGGTGAAACTGGAAAAACAGATCCAGAGCATGTAAGCGGCATCCGCCCGCACATGAAAAAAGCACCGCCTAGGCGGTGCTTTTTTCATGGCCGCGTCAGCCGCTGTTCAAAACGTGCCGCGCGTCGCGAGCCGTCGCACGGCGAGTGCGACTTGTAGCGTGTGCATCCTGCGCTTTCTTAGCCGCAGCGCCTGGTTTCGCCTTGGCTCGCCAGATCGCGAACGGCTTCTTTGAGCGTGTTAGCCACATATGGCCGGTGAAAATGGCTAAAAAAGACATTTTTTTAGATTGGGGCTATTATTGCCTTATCGTCATTATTTTCCCGGTGGGGCTGCGATGATTACGGAATTGCCCAGCTTGGACGCTTTGCCGCGTCAAAACGCCTCTCAGGTCAAAAATAAATGGGGGGAGGTCGTGCGCCTGGTTCATCAACAGGGCAGCGTGGCTGTTACCAACCATTCGACCGTGGAGATGGTGTTGCTGGACGCCGCCACCTACCGGCGGCTGGAGGGTGCCATTCAGGCGCTGAAGCAGCGCGAGCAAGCGGCGTTGGACGCGCTGAATCAGCGCTTCGATGCTCGGCTGGCCCAATTGCAACAAGCGGGCACGGCACAAAACGTCGATAGTCTGTTCAAGGCCCAGGGCAAGTTAGGCTCGCGGCCCAAGGCCGGCGACGCGTTTTGATCGCCGCCGCCGCGCGTCCCTTCATCCTAGTGCTTGCCGGCGTGAACGGCGCAGGCAAGAGTTCGGTGGGCGGCAGCCTGCTGGCCGAGCACGGCTTGTCCTGGTACAACCCGGACAGTTATGCGCGCGAACTGGTCAGACAACTGGGTTTGGACCTGGACAAGGCCAGTGGGCAGGCGTGGGAATACGGCCGCTCCCGGCTGGAGGCCGCCATCCGCGAGGGCCGCAACTTTGCGTTCGAAACCACGCTGGGAGGCCGGACGATGGCGGACATGCTCGCCGCAGCGGCAGGCAGTCACAATGTCATGATGTTGTTTTGCGGCCTGGACTCGCCGGAACGACACATTGCGCGGGTAGGCTTGCGTGTCGCCCATGGGGGCCACGACATCCCGGAGCACAAGATTCACGAGCGCTGGGTCAGCTCGCGTCTTAATCTGATCCGCTTATTGCCGAGACTGGCCCGGCTGCAAGTATTCGACAATAGCGCTGAAGCGGCGCCGGGGCAGGAGATTCCGGACCCGGTACTGGTGTTGGAAACCGTCAATGGCCGGATGGTGTCGCCAGGGGTGGACGATTTTGCCGCCTTGGCCGCCACTCCCGTCTGGGCCAGGCCCATCGTGCAAGCGGCCATCGAATTGTCGTTGTCTTGAGCTCTCTGCCCGGGTTTACGCCGCGTTAGCCGCGCTTGATCTTGGGCGGCTTGGCCAAGTGCTTCAAGGCCTGCGCCACCGCCACCAGGCCGAAGCTGGCGGTCACCGTCATCGCCGCGCCGAAGCCGGCGCAGGACAGACCCTGCGGGCCGCGCGGCTCCGCGGCGTCGCAAGCCTGCTGCTCCGTGTCCGGATAGATCAGTTGTTCGGTGGAGAACACGCAGGGAACGTGCAGCTTCTTGCCGGCTTCGCGGCTGAACTGGTGATGACGGCGCAGGTTGTAGCGCAGCTTGGACAGCAGCGGGTCGTAAGTGACCTCGCCCAGGTCCGCCACCCGGATCAGCGTGGGATCGGTCTGGCCGCCGGCGCCGCCGGATACGATGAAGGGCTGGCGGCGGCGCGCGCACCAGGCCGCCATCGCGGTCTTGATGCGCAGGCTGTCTATGCAGTCGATGATGAAGTCGTAGTCCCGGCCCAGCAGCTGTTCCAGATTGTCTTCGGTGACGAAGTCTTCGATCTCGATCACCTCGCAGGCCGGATTGATCGCGCGCACGCGTTCGGCCAGCGCGCTGACCTTGGCCATGCCGTAATTGGGGTCCAGCGCCGGCAACTGGCGATTGGTGTTGGACTCGGCCACATTGTCCAGGTCTATCAGGGTCAGCTTGCCGACGGCGCTGCGCGCCAGCGCTTCCACCGCCCAGGAGCCGACGCCGCCGACGCCGACCACGCAAACGTGGGCGGCCTGAAAGCGGGCCAGCGCCTCAGGCCCGTAGAGACGGGCGATGCCGCCGAAGCGGCGTTCCAGATCTGCGTTGTGGGTGTCCATGGCTGCAATCGTCAACAATCAAATCGGCGAAGGATACTGCAAGCCCCGCTTGCTGACCAGTGCGGCGGCCGTGGGCGCGAGGCTTGCCCGCGGTCAAAAAAACTACAGTTAAGTGGCTGATTGCTGGGAACCTTTCGCCGGCGGAGCTATCCTTCTCTTCAGGTCTGTCATGAAGGGCTTCCTGCTCTTCCTCTGGCTGGCCGGCCTTTGTCACAGCAAGGGAGATTCCCATGAAGCAGCAAAGATTCGATATTGATCTGGACAAGCATTACAACGCCACCGTCGTGGTCGCCTGCGAGGAATGCGGCCATGAAATCCGCCATCATCTCAAGTCCCTGCATCCCGACAGCGTGTTGCGCTGCCATTGCGGCGCCCATGTGGCCATGAGCCCGCTGACCGTTCAACAGGCCGAGCGCCGCGTAAGCGAGATCAAGCAATCTTATCGAATCCATTAAGCCACTGCTGACAATCTGAGAGTATCCCCGCCGGCCGTTTCGGGCCGGACTCGCCGGGCATAACCCGGCCTCCCGCAGCAGCGACACGGCGACCGCAAGGTCGCCGTTTGTATTGGCCGGCAGGCTAAGCGGCCTATGATCCGCCTGTGGACAACTGCGCGTCGTAGTCGCGGAAACCGTCCTCCACCGCCGGCAGGATGTCGACGAATTCGAAATAGGGCTCGGTGAGGAGCGGGCTGTCGCGCAGCGCGTCGATCAGATAATAGAAATCCTTGATCGATTCGGTTTCGAACAGCGCGATATCGCTGCAACAGGCGGTGAAGGCCTCGGTGTCGAACCAGCGCATGCGCACCGCCGGATAGCGCGCGTAGATCGGCTTCAGGGTTTCCGCTTCGAACCGGCGGCGTTCCGGCCGGCTCAGGCGCAGCCAGTTGGGGTGGACGCGCAGCAGCGCGAAGAAGGCGTAGCTTTGGCTCATGGTTCCGCTTTCATTGAGGATGGGCGACGCTTTCAATGTATCCGCCCTTGTCAGCGGGTAAAACTCGTGTTTTGCTAAGCGTTTGCCGCCGTCTTTTTGCTGTCGGCCCCATGACGGCGGCGCAAGCCTTCCTCCCTTACGGACCGCCGCATGCCCATGATTCCGCAAGCCCGCAAACAGCCCAGCCAAGCCCGCTCCCGCCATGTGGTGGCAGCCATTCTGGAGGCGGCGGCTCGCATTCTGGAGCGCGACGGCTACGCCGGACTGAGCACCAATAAGGCGGCGGAGCTGGCCGGCGTCGGCATCGGCTCCTTGTACCAGTACTTCCCCAACAAGCAGGCGCTGGTGGCGGCCCTGCACCGCCGCCACGGCGAGGAAACCCTGGCCACGGTGCGGGAGGCCTTGCGGCTGAGCGCCGGCCTGCCGTGGCCGGCGCAGCTGGAGAGCCTAGTGTCCGCCTGCCTGCGCCTGCATCTGGCCGCGCCCGGGCTGCATCGGGTATTGGAACGGGAGTGGCCGCAGTTCGACCCGCCGCCGGCGGACAATCCCTTGGACGCGGCGCTGCTGGACTGCGTGGCCGAGTGGCTGGCCGCTCGCGGCCTGCCCGCCGAGCGCGCGCCGCGCCTGCTGCGGATGGCGGACAGCCTGATACACGGCCTGGCGCTGGAAGACGCGCCGGACGAGGCGGAACTGACGCGCTGCGTCGCGGCGGCCTTGGCCGCCTATCTGACCTTGCCGCGGCAAGACCCCGAGATTTCCCCTTAAGAGAAGGAGTTGATCATGCAATGGATTGATGTGCGCAGCGATACCGTGACCCAGCCGACGCCGGCGATGCGCGAGGCGATGTTCAACGCCGAGGTGGGCGACGACGTCTACGGCGACGATCCCACGGTGCAAGCGCTGGAACAGTTGGCCGCGGAGAAGCTGGGCAAGGAGGCGGCGCTGTTCGTGCCCACCGGCAATTTCGGCAACCAACTGGCCATCTTCACCCACTGCCAGCGCGGCGACGAGGTGATTCTGGAAGAGAGCTGCCACATCGTCTGGCACGAAACCGGCGGCGCGGCGGTGATAGGCGGCGTGCAGTTGCGCGCCGTCGCCGGCGTGGACGGGGTGATGGCGCCGGAGGCGATAGAGCAGCGCATCCGCGTCGGCGAGGACATCCACTGGCCGCGCACCGGCTTGATCTGTCTGGAGAACGCGCACTGCAACGGCCGCGTGATTCCCTTGGCGGCGATGGCCGCCAGCGCGGAAGTGGCGCGCCGCCACCAGGTGCCGGTGCATCTGGACGGCGCGCGCATCTTCAACGCCGCCGCCCATCTGGGCTGCGAGGCGCGCGAGATCGCCCAATACGCCGACACGGTGATGTTCTGTCTGTCCAAGGGCCTGGCCGCGCCGGTGGGCTCCATTCTGGCCGGCAGCGCCGATTTTATTGCCCGCGCGCGCCGCAACCGCAAGCTGCTGGGCGGCGGCATGCGCCAGGCGGGGGTGATCGCCGCGCCCGGCATCGTGGCGCTGAACGAGATGGTGGACCGGCTCAAGGACGACCACGCCAACGCCCGCTACCTGGCCGAGCGGCTGGCGGCGCTGCCCTGCGTCGAGGTGAGGCTGGAGGACGTGCACATCAATATGGTGTGGTTCCGTTTCACCGCCGACATCGACGTGGCTGAACTGATGGCCGCGTTGCGCCAGGCCGGGGTCAAGGCCAATCCGCCCGAAGGCGGCCTGATGCGCATCGTCACCCATTGGCAGGTGAGACGCGAGGACCTGGACCGGCTGGTGGAGACGCTGCAACGGGTGCTGTCCGACTGAACCGAGGCCCGGCGGCTATAAATAAGCAGCTGCGGCGTGGAAAAGGGAGGCGGAATGAAACAATGGCTGGGCGCCTGCTGCGCCGCGCTGGCCTGCGGCGGGGCCCCGGCGGGGGCTCTGGACGAAGTGCGCTTGTTCAGCAGCGGCGATCCGCCCTATGTGGAACTGGGGCCGGACGGCCGGATCAGCGGCGGGCTGGCGGTGGCGCCGGTCCTGGCGATCCTGGGCAAGCTCGGCCTGCCGCCGTCGCGGATTGAAACGGTGCCGTGGGCGCGCGCCTACGAGGAGGCCAAGACCCGGCCGGGCGCGGCGATCTTTCCCATCGCCAAGACCCGGGAGCGGCTTAAACATCTGGACTTCGCCGTCAAGCTGCTGGATTCCGACGTGTATTTTTATCAGCTGGCGTCGCGACGCGACATCCAGGCGCCGACGCTGGCGGCGGCCAAGCGCTATTCGGTGTGCGTGGTGCTGGGGGATTACCGGCAGGAGTACTTGAAGGAAGAAGGTTTTCCAAGACTGGACCCGACCTCGGACTCCAGCATCAACGTCAAAAAGCTGGTGTCCGGCCGCTGCGATCTGCTGCCCGCCACCGAGATAGGCATGCGCAGCAAGCTCAAGTCCCTGGGGCTGGACGCGTCGCTGGTGCGACGCGGCATGAAGCTGGCGCAGCTGGACAGCGCGCTGTACGCCGCCTTCAACCGCGGCACCGCGCCGGCGGTGATCGCCCGTTTCAAGGCCGCCGCGCGGAGCGCGGATTAGGTCTTGGCAGGCGGCAGCGGCAAGGCCGCCAAGGCCAGCGCGGCGTCTACGGCATGGCGCTGGGCTTGCGGCGCCAGCGTTTGCTCCCGGCCGTTGCCGCGCAGGATGGAGAGGCCTTCGATCAAGGCGACGATGAGCGCCGCGCGCTCCCTGACGACGCTGTCGGGCGCGTCCGTCTGAGCCTCGCGGCGCAGCAGCGCGCAAACCCGGTCGGTATAGCCGGCGTAGAAGGTCTTGAGCGCCGCATCGGCGGCCTCGTTGCGGCTGGACAGCGCCCACAGCTCCCAGAGCAAGGCGCAGCCGCCGTGTTGAAGCTGGGTCGCCAGTACAAAGTCCAGCGCGCCGGCCAGGCTGGCGGGCGCGTCCAGCATCAGTTCATCCCAGTCTTCCAGGTAACGAACCATGACGCCTTCCATCACCGCGTCGATATTCTTGAAGTAGTACTGGACATGGCTGATGCCCACCCCGGCTTCCGCCGCGATGGCGCGCATGCGGAAGCCCTGCCCGCCGTCGCGGGTCAGCACCCGCATCGCCGCGCGTAGAATCGCTTCCCGTCTTTCCTCTCCTTTGGCCGACATCTTTCCTCCTTCGTGATCGTCCGGCATGGCTGAAGCGCCAGTTTAATTGTTCAAACGACCAAGTTCATGTTTTAATATTGGTCAATTGACCAAAACTGAGGTGGGCATGACTTATTCCAGCGTTGTTCTTGTCGGCGGCAGCGGCGTGGTGGGCGCGCAAGTGGCGTCCTTGCTGGCGCGGCGCAGGCCGGATCTCAAACTCGTCATCGCCGGCCGGCGTCTCGACGCGGCCCAGGCGGTGGCGCAGCGATATGGCGCCGAGGCGATGGCGATGGACGTGAACGCGCCGGCGCTGCCGGAATCTCTCCAGGGCGCGCTCATCGTGGGCTTGGTCAACGATGCGCATGACCGGCTGTTGCGCCTGGCCCTGGCCCAAGGTCACGCCTACCTTGACGTCACCCGCTGGACGGAGCGGCTGAAGCAGGCCTTGCTGACGACGGCCGCTTACGGGCCTCCCCGCGCGCCGGTGGTCTTGTCATCGGCCTGGATGGCCGGCGCGGCCAGCCTGGCGGCGCGCGACGCGGCGAGGGCCGTCGCCGAGGTCGAGCGCGTCGGCATCGACATCCTGTTCGCGATGGCGGATCAGGCGGGGCCGAATTCGACCGCATACATGGACCGCCTGTCCGAACCGTTCCACACCATGGAAGGGGGGAAGTGGGTCAAGCGCGGCGGTTTTCTCGATGGCCGCGTCGCGGACTTCGGCGTCGGCGGACGCCATCGGGTTTACCGTTTCGATACCCCGGATCAAGCGAATCTGCCCGCCATCGTCGGCGCCGCGCAGGTGGATGCGCGCATCGGCTTCGACGACGGCAAAGCCACCGCCTTGCTGCATGTGCTGGTGCGCAGCGGCGTATGGCGGCTGCTGTCGCGGCCGATGTTCAACAGCGCGCGGCAGGCGCTGCTCTACAACCCCGGGCCCGGCGCGGCTCACCGCATCCGCATTGCCGTCGAGGGCAAGGACGCCGCCGGCAGGCCGTGCGGAAAAACCGTGCAACTGGCGGACCCTTTGGGACAAGCGCATCTGACGGCCTTGGGCGCTGTTTTGCAGATCGAGCATTTATTGGGGGCGGACGCGCCGCCCGCCGGCGTCTATCTGGGGGAAGCGCTGCTGGACCCCGAGCACGCCTGTCGCCAGCTGCGGGGGGAGGGGGTGGAGATCAGCGCGGTCTGAACTTCGGGCGCAGCGGGCATGGCGCATTTGGCGTTGGCGGCGCGGGGTGCTAACCTCGCGGCCATTGATCCGCAATTGTGATGACGCCGATGTCCGACTATAACGCCCTCGATCCCCATGCCTGGCTGGAAAACCTGGACGATCCCGCCGCCGCCGAATGGGTGGCCGAGCAGAACGCGCGCGCCCAGGCGCGGCTGGACGCCGACCCGCGTTTCGCTGGCCTCCGCGACGAAATCCTCGCCCATCTGCGCGATACCCGCCAGATCCCGTTCTGCGCCGAGCATGAGGGCTGGCTGTACAACTTCCACCAGGACGAAGCCCATCCGCGCGGCATTTACCGCCGCAGCACGCTGGCGGCCTACCGCGCCGCCGAGCAGGACTGGCAGACCGTGCTGGACATCGACGCGCTGGCCGACGAGGCCGGCGAGGACTGGTATCTGGACGGGGTGTCCCACTGCACGCTGGCGCCGCTGCAAGCCATGGTGCACCTGACCGCGGGCGGCGGCGACGCCGGCATCGCGCGCGAATACGATCTGGCCGCCGGCGCGTGGCGGCCGGACGGTTTCAGTTTTCCGGAAGGCAAGAGCCATGTGGCCTGGCGCGATCCGGACAGCGCCTGGGCCTGCCCCGGCTGGCCGGGCGCGCCGCTGACCCGTTCCGGCTATCCGCGCGAAGTGTGGCTGGTGGAGCGCGGCGAGGAAGGGCGGCATGCCTGGAGCCAGGTGTTCTCCGCCGGCGAAGACGCGATGATGGTCGCCGCCTGGCGCTTCCTCGACGCCGACGGCGCGACGCTGGACCTGATCGAGTGCTCGGACAGCTTCTACAGCAAGACCTACCATCTGATCGACGAAGCGCTGGAAACCCACGCGCTGCCCTTGCCGCCCAAGGCGGAGCTGGAGGCCTATCTGCACGGCGATCTGATCGTCAAGCTGGCCGAGGATTGGGACGCCGCCGGGGCCCGCTATCCGGCCGGCGCCTTGCTGGCGGTGGCGCTGGAGCCGCTGCGGCAGGGACGGATAGACGCGCAATTGCTGGTGGCGCCGCAGCCGCGGCTGGCGGTGGAGTCGGTGGAGACCACCCGCGCCAGCGTGGTGGTCAATCTGCTGGACCAGGTCAAGAGCCGGCTGCTGGCCTTCGACAAGATCGACGGCGTCTGGCGCGAGCGCGCGCTGCCCACGCCCAGCGGCGGGGTGATCGAGTTCGCCGACCAGCCCTGGG
Source organism: Chromobacterium sp. FG22 (assembly GCF_057809415.1). Classification (NCBI taxonomy): domain Bacteria; kingdom Pseudomonadati; phylum Pseudomonadota; class Betaproteobacteria; order Neisseriales; family Chromobacteriaceae; genus Chromobacterium; species Chromobacterium sp. FG22. The sequence continues at coordinate 221,694 of NZ_JBMDJX010000001.1, forward strand.
ACAGCGATATCCTGTGCTACAGCTTCAGCGATTTCCTGACCCCCACCGGCCTGTACCGGCTGGACGTGGCCAGCGGCCAGCAGGAATGCCTGCGTCGTCAGCCGGAGGCTTTCGATCCGGCCGACTTCGTCGCCGAGCAATGGCAGGCGCGCGCGCCGGACGGCGAAAGCATTCCCTATTTCGTGGTGCGCCGCCGCGACGCGCCGCTGGACGGCGCCACGCCCACCTTGCTGTACGGCTACGGCGGCTTCGAAGTGCCGATGATGCCTTACTACGTGGAGAACTTCGGCCCGCACTGGCTGCAACGCGGCGGCGCTTTCGCGCTGGCCTGCATCCGCGGCGGCGGCGAGTTCGGCCCCGGCTGGCACCAGGCGGCGCAGGGCGTGAACCGCCAAGTGGGCTTCGACGACTTCATCGCGGTGGCGGAAGACATGGTGGCGCGCGGCCTGACCGCGCCGGCCAAGCTGGGCATAGAGGGCGGCAGCAACGGCGGCCTGCTGGTGGGCGCCTGCATGACGCAGCGGCCGGAATTATTCGGCGCGGTGGTGTGCGAAGTGCCGCTGCTGGACATGCTGCGCTACACCGAGCTGCTGGCCGGCGCCAGCTGGATAGACGAATACGGCGATCCGGAGGACCCGGCGCAGCGGCCGGCGCTGGAGGCGTATTCGCCCTACCACCGGCTGCGCGGCGATCTGGCCTATCCGCTGGCCCTGTTCACCACCAGCGCCAAGGACGACCGCGTGCACCCGGCGCATGCGCGCAAGATGGTGGCGCGGATGCGGGAGCTGGGCCACGACGCGCTGCTATTGGAAACCGAGGCCGGCGGCCATAGCGGCAACGCCGGCCAGGAGCAGACCGCGCAGGAGTTGGCGCGGGTGCTGGTCTATCTGTATCAGCGGCTGATGGATTGAGCGGGGGCGGGCGCTGCGGCGAGCGCCGGCAATTCCTCCAGGAAGGCCGCGCGCGAGCGCACGCCGGCGGTGCCCGGTTCCTTCTTGTCGTCCTGGATCAGGCGCACGAAGACCAGCGAGCGTTCGCCCTTATTGGCCCAGCCCACGTACCAGCCGTACGGGTGTTCCTCGTCGAACTCGCCGTCCGCCTTGCGCGGATAGGCCATGCCGGTCTTGCCGTGCGCCTGCCAGCCGTCCGCCGCCGCGCTGGTTTCCACGATCTTCATCGTCAGTTCCTGCGCGCGCTTGGACACCGGCAGTTCAAGATTGACCAGCTTGCGCAGGAAGGCCAGTTGCTCCAGCGGCGACACCTGCAGCGAGGAGGCGATCCAGGCGCGTTCCAGTCCATTGTGCTTGCCCGGGTCGCCGCTGAAATCGGCGTTGCCGTAGCCGAAGGCGTCGGCGTAGCGTCCTAGCTTCTCCTCGCCCAGCGACTGGGCGATCTGCTGCGAATACCACACCACCGAATACTTCAGCCAGCGTACCGGATCGGTGGGCTGTTTCCAGTTGTCGCCGCCCCAGTCCACATAGCCGTCCCGGTAGGGCAAGGCCGGCTGGTGTTCGCTCTTGAGGAAGCCGGAATCGAAGCCCATCACGCTGAGTGGAATCTTGAACGTGGAGGCCGGGGTGTAGCGTTGTTCGCAGCTGCCTTGTCGCAGCAGGATGTCGCCGCTTTTGGCGTCGGCCAGCAGCGTGCACAGCGTGGCGGCGTGGACGGGCAGACTGAATAGGCCGGCGCAGAGCAGCGCGGCGCCGGCGAGGCGTGGTGTGTTCATGATGTTTCCCTTGATGGATTCAGCGCGGCATCCCTTGGACCGCGCGGTCTGAAGTCAGATGGGGGGGCGGATTCCAAAGTTCCACGCGCGGGCCGCTCAGGAGGCCGCTTGCCGCTTCAGCCAATCGCTGGGCGGCAGCCCCAGCCTCTGGGCAAACACCCGGCTGAGCGCGGCGGGGCTGGCGTAGCCCACTTGCGCGGCGATGCGTTTGATCGGCTGGCCCTGGCGCAGCTGATGACGGACGACGGCCAGCCGCCAGTCGGTCAGATAATCCAGCGGGGCGAGGCCGACTTGTTGCCGGAAGCGGGCGGCGAAACGCGCGCGCGACATGCCGGCCTGCTCCGCCAGCAGTTCCACGGTCCAGCCGCGCTCCGGCCGCGCGTGGATGGCGTTGACGGCGCGCGCCAATTTGGGGTCGGACATGGCGGCGAAGATGCCGCTGTGGATCTGGCCGCCGTCAATCACCACGCGTATCGCCTGGATCAGGAAATACTCCATCAAACGGTCCAGCGCCGCCTGGCGGGCGAAGCGTTCGGAGAAGGCCTCGTCGAACAGCAGCCGCAGCGTGGGCAGCAGGCTGGGCGTATCGTCCAGATACAGCACCAGGCATTCCGGCAGCGCCAGCGCCAGCGGCCCGCCGGTCTGGAAGCCCAGGTCCAGCTTGGCGCAGACCAAGTCGGCGCCGCGCTCGCCCTCCGGCAGCAGAATGTGGGCGCTGGGGCGGGGAAACAGCAAGGCGCAGGGGCGGTCGGTGTCCAGCACCAGGACGTCGCGCAAGGTGCAGCGCAGGCGGCCGCCCTTGAGCAGATGCAGATGACCGGCCATTGCGCCAGGGTCGAAGTCCGCCAGATGACATAGATTGCCATGATGGAATACGCGCGCGGAGAAGGCGCTTTGCTGCAGCAAGGGCGTCAATAGGTCCATTTCGATACGATCTGCAAAGTTTTCGAGACGATAGGCTTCTGATTGTATTGCAAGATGACTTCTGTGCAGTCCCCATCGTCGTTCAACTCGAGAGTCAGGAGCCCATCATGCCCCGCATCCCCACCGTAGATCGCCATCAAGCCAGCCCGGAACTGAGCGCCGCCCTGGACGCCGTCAAGGCCAAGCTGGGCAAGGTGCCCAATCTGTTCGCCACCTTCGCCCAGTCTCCGGCGGTGTTGAACGCTTATCTGGGCTTCTCCGAAGCCCTGGCCAAGGGCAAGCTCAGCGCGCGCCAGCGCGAAGTGATCGCCTTGGCGGCCGCTCAGGCCAACGCCTGCCAGTACTGCCTGTCCGCCCATACCCTGATGAGCAAGGGCGCGGGCCTGAGCGAGGCCGACATCCAGGCGGCGCGGGCCGGCCAGGCCGCCGACGCGCAGACCGCCGCGATCGCCAGGCTGACCGGGCAAATCGTCAGCCAGCGCGGCGTGTTGTCCGATCAGGACCTGGCCGCGGCGCGCGCCGCCGGCGTCGACGACGGCCTGCTGGTGGAGGTGATCGCCGCGGTGGCGCTGAACACGCTGACCAATTACGCCAATCTGATCGCCGGCACCGAGATCGATTTCCCGGTGGTGGACTTGTAGGCGGCGCTTGCCGTTGATTGAGCGCGGCCGAGGCTTGACCGGCGTACTGGGGTATGCCGGCGGCCTCAGCCGTTTTCGTGCGGGTTTTGTCCTGCTCAGCAATGCAGCCGGGCGTGGCGCTGACGCAGCGCCTGCGGCGCGAAGGTCGACGCCGCCGGTTCCGGCGCGCGGCAGCACTGTTCGGCGCAATCGCTGATGCGCTCCAACTGCCGCTGCAGCGCGGCGGCGTCGCAATCGGCCAGCGGCTGGCGGTTCCACAGCACCCAGTCCTGGCTGTGCTCGGATTGGCCGATCACCGGCTTGAGCGGATCGTCGCTGAACAGATTCTGCCGCAGCGGCGGCGCGTCCGTTTGCGCCTGTTGCGGCGACAGGCAGCAGAACATCAGCAACTGGCGCGCCGGCTGTTCGCTCAGGTGCACCGCGTGTTCGCCCACTTGCAAGGTGAACAGACTGTCGTCCATCCGTTCCGGCGGCTGCAGGGACAGAGACTGGCAAAGCTGGGCGACGGCGTGTTGGAAAGGCGTGGACATGGTTTTTCTTTTTTGGATGAGGGAAGGGAAGCCGGCCGCGCGCGGCGGCCGGCGGCATGGTGCTTACTGTCCGGCGTTCAGCTTGGCGCGCAGCTCCTGCATCAGCGCGGCTTGCGGGCCCGCCGGGGCGGATGGCTCATCCAGCCAGCCTTGCAGCAGCGCTCCGCCAATCGCGGGCATGGTCTTGGCCAGTTGGAGCTCGGTCATCTGCCACAGCGGCGCGGAAACCTCGATGGAGGTTTTGCTGAACGCGCTGCCGGTGCCGGCGTCGGCATGGCGATGGCTCAAGGCCAGGGTGCGCATCGCCGCGCTTCCGCACTGCTTGAGCGGCCCTTCCGGCAATTGCGACAACATCTCGCGGTGCAGGCGGGTGACGTCTGCGCCGCTGGCGTGCAGCGCGTGCAGGTCTTGATCGCTGGGCAGCGGCAATTGTTTCAGGGTGTCCTTGATTAGCGCGGCAATCTCAATGTGGCTGAGCGAGTCCGGCGCCATCTCTCCATTCGCCATCTGTTGTTTCACGTTCTGCAATTTCTCGTGCGATGCCGGCACGCGGAAGGCGCCGTCCATATTGCGCTTATCCGCCAGGCTGGCCTGGAACGTGTCGCACAGGCGGCAGAAATTGGCGGCGAACGACACGGTGAGAGGAGACACGGGCGCTTGCGGCGCGCTGGCCGCGGCCGGCTTGGCCTGGCCCGTCAGCTTGCGCACCCAGTCCGGGATCGCGCCGAAGAAGCGGGCGACCCGGCCGCTCAGCGGCTGGAAGAAGCGGCGCACGTCGGACAGGCATTCGCTCAAGACCGCATGGGCTTTGCCGCGGCTTTCGGCGCTGTCGTCTATGCGCACCGGCTTGCCCTTGAGGCTGCCGGTCTGGGCGACGGGGGTCTCCGGGGCCTGGGCAGGGGCGTGAGAGGGGCTGGCGTTGGGCCGGACGGAGGGAAAGCCGAGAGGCAATAGCATGGTGGCGCTCCAGTGGCGTTGAAATGGGCGCTATTACACCGCGCCGTTGCGACAGCGGCTTTCAGGAAGCGCTCAGAACCTGTTTACGATCTGCCGGGCGTCGGCGGGATGGATAGAAATGGGCGTTGAAACCAAGCTCAAAATGCTCATGCACCACGTGTTCTCAGCCGCAACGCCTTGTCTCGCTCTAGCTCGCGAGACTTTAGAACAGACTCTCAGCCTGGTGGTTGGCCCGGCGCTTCCGCCGGCGGTTCGCCTATCAGGTAACGCGGTCCGTCGCCCAGGCTGGCCGCGCAGTCGCTGGGGTTGTACAGCGCGCACTGGCTCAGCGACAGGCAGCCGCAGCCTATGCAGTTGCCCAGCCGGTCGCGCAGCCGGGTCAGTTCGTCTATGCGCTGCTGCAAACGCGGCAGCCAGTCCGCGGACAAGGCCTCCCAGTCGCGCGGGGTCGGCGTGCGCTGGCTGGGCAGCGCGGCCAGCGAACCGCGGATGTCGTCCAGGCTGATGCCGACGATCTGGGCCGCGCGGATGAAGGCGACGCGGCGCAGCGCGTCGCGCGGGTAGCGGCGTTGGCCGCCGGCGGAGCGGGCGCTGTGCAGCAGGCCCTGGGTTTCGTAGTAGCGCAGGGCGCTGGCGGCGACGCCGGAACGGCTCGCCAGCTCGCCTATGCTGAGCCAGGGAGAGGGTTTGGCCATGGGGGCGACGGGCATGCGCGGACTCGCTTGACTTAAAGTTGACTTTAACTTTTATCGTAAGCGCATGGATTTTTCAAGGAGGACGCCATGAACGCGCCAAGCCGTCACACTGAACTGCATGCCTTGTTGGACGCCAACCATGAGTTTTCGCTGATGCACAGCGACACCACCAACCATTGTCCGATGGCGCTGACCGCGCTGGCGGAAATGGGGGCGGAGCCGCATCAGCTGCGGGCATTCTTCGACTTCTGGGAGAGCGAGCGCGCCGAGCCGGCGGAGCCGGTGGAATACGATATCGGCTGGGGCCGCTGGGACGCGGCCTTGGGGCGGCTGGACGCCTTCCCGGCGCTGCTCCGGGTGATGGAGGAGCGGGTGGCGGCGCGCGGGGTGGAGGACACCGCGCGGCAAGTGTTGGCCAGCCTGCCGTTCTCGCCGGGCGGGGGCGCCTTCCACCCGCTGATCCGGCTGGCCTTCGCCCTGCGCGCCGGCCACGCCGGCGAAGCGGCGGCGGGGCTGGCCTATTATCTGAGCGGCTATCTGCGCCTGCCCGCCGGCCTGGACGCGCAAGCGCCGGCGACTTCGGCGGAGGACGGGCTGGCGCGGCTGTCGCGGGCGCTGGCCGGCTGGAACAGCCCGGATTACTGGATACACGATCGCTTCGACGCGGTGTTGGCTGATCCGCGCTTCGCCGCCGCCTTGCCCGGCGCGCCGCAAACGCCGGACTGGCTGGACGCGCTGGCGCGGGCGGCGCTGCGGGTGTACTGGCAGACCGACAATTTCACCGCGCTGCACATGGTGACGGCGACGCTGGCGCTGCGCGACGTGCTGGAGCATCTGCCCGGCTTGCCGGCGGAGGATTGGTACCCGGCTTTGTGGCAGACCTTTTGCGTCGCCTATGTGTCCATCGGCGCGCCGGCGCTGGAGGCGGAGGAACTGCCGGACGCGCAGCCGGCCTGGCCCTTATTGCTGCAGCGCGTGCTGAACGTGCGCAACGAGCATGTGATCAAGCTGGTGTACGCCTGCCATCGCGAGTTCCAGCGCAGCGGCGACGCCTTCTACCACGCGGCGGCGGCGCGGGCCTTGTGGGACGCGGTGTGAATCACCAGTCCTCCATCTCCTTGGGCACGCCGCCGGACATGATGGCGTCCTGCATCCATTGCTGCATCATGCCGGCAACGCCGATATTGCCCACCAGCGAGGTCATCAGCGCGGTGTGCAGCGGCGAGGCGGCGTCGATCTGTTCCAGCGTGCGCTGGATCATGTCGTTTTTCTGCTTCAAGGTGGTGAAGGCCAGTTCGCCGGTGGCCGGGTCTTTGAATTCGCCCAGCAACTTGCCGACGGCGTCGGCGTAGCGCTGTTTGTCTTCTTGCGAGTCGGACGCCGGCGGCGACAGCTGGCGCAGCGCCGCGAGGAAGGCCACCGCCAACGGGTCGGACTGGAAGTCCGGCCATTTGTGCGGCGGCGGCTCCACTGGCTTGGCGTCGTCGGTCGCCGGGGTTTCCGTCGGCGGCGCGGCGCCGTCGGCGTTTTGCGCCGCGGCCAGCAGCCGTTGCTGCAGCGGGACGATGTCGTCGCCGGCCGCGGCGGCGCGGCCGATGGCGGAAGGGGTCAGCGAGGGGATCATTCCGGGCTCCTGTCTGCGGCGGTCAAGGCCGCCAAGTCTTGTTCCAGTTGCGCGATCAAGCCGCGCAGCGCCTGCTCCGACAAACGGCGGCAGTCCTGAGGCAAGGGCTCCAGGCATTGCAGCAACTGGCGGCTGGCCGGCTCCACGTATTGTTCCGGCGAGAATTCCGCCGCCTGGTCCGCGCAGCGCATCATGAAGCGCGTGTCGGCGTGATAGTCGATCTGGATGGCGCCGGGCCAGTTTTCCGTCAGCAGCGTCATCAACTGCGGCTGCAGCGCGCGGGCGCGCTTGGGCAGCTGCAGATAGAGGGTGGCGTCCGGCTGATCCAGGCCGCGCAGCCATTCGTCCAGCAGCAGCAGCAGGGTGTCCGGATGGTCCACGGCGGCGCTCAGCATGGCGCGGGCCTCTTGCTCCAGCCGCTCCCGCCAGTTCCAGGCCATGGCCTGGCCGGCGGCCAGATGGGCGGCCGCGTGTTCCAGCGCGGCGAGCATGCCTTGCTGATAGCCGTCCTGGCAGGCTTGCCGGCGCAGGGCTTCGGCCTGGCGCTCGGCGTCGCGCAGCACGCGCTGCGCCTGTTGTCGCGCCTCGCGTTCCAGCTGATCGGCGCGTTCGGCTCGGCGCAGCTGGCCGCGGCGCACCAGCACGCCTTCAGCGGCGGTCGGAGGGCGGGAGGTGGGGATGTCTCTGGGCATGTTGTAGGGCCAAGGTCAGAATCAGGGCGTCGGCGGGCGGCTGCGGCGGCGCGGCGTCGGCCTCCGGCGGGAACTGCAGCGGCAAGCGTTGCGCCAAGGGGCGCGGCAGACGCTCGCGCCAGGCCTGCAGGCGGCCGTAGCCGGTCAGCAGCAGCGCGCCGTGGCTGAGCGCCGGCCGCTGCGCGGCGGCGGCGTCCGGCGGCAGCGCCACGGCGGCGAAGTCCTGCGCCCAGTCCGGCAGCCGCAGCAGGCCCGCCTGCCAGCCCAGGCCGGCGCGCAGCGCGTGGCAACCCAGCAAATAGGCGGTTTGCGGCAAGCGCCGCCAGTGGCGCAGCCATTGCCGCGCCAGCGGGTCCAACTGGGCGTCGGCGCAGTCGCTGTCCAGCCGATAGGCGGAGATCAGCAGCTCATTGGCCGCCGCGCGCGCGGCGGCGGAGGCGGTCAGCGCCGGCGGCAGAGCCAAGCGCCGCGGGTGCAGATAGGCCAGCGGGTCGTACAGCAGCGCTTGCAGCGCCGGCGAGCGGGCCGCGGGCCGGCTACTCATGTCCGGCCTGCGGCTCGGCGGCCGGCGGCTCGGCGACGGGTTTGGGCGCGCGGCGCTGCCACAGCCAGGCCGCCGCCGCGCCCAGGAGGGCGATCAGCGCCACGCCGGCCATCAGCCAGCTCAGGCCGGAGCCGCGCTCTTCCGCCGGCGCGGTGGGCGCCTGCTGCTGCGCCTCGCTGCGCCGCGACAGCACCACCGAGATATTGTCGTAATCGATGTCGGCGAAACTGTTCTTCAGGAAACGCTTGATATCGTTGACCATTTGCTCTGGGTCCACGTCGCGGTCGTACACCGCCAGCGCGGACAGGTGGATGGGTTTGGCGGCGCGGCCGCCTTCGCCGGAGTCCAGGTCGTAGCTGACGTGCACGCGCGCGGACAGCACGCCGTCCATGGTTTGCAGCGACTGCTCCAGCCGCTGCTCGATGGCGGAGTACAGCCGCGCCTTTTCAGCGCGCGGCGAGGACACCAGCGAATCCGCCGGGAACATCTGCGCCACTTCCACCCGCGGCCGCGACGGCAGGTTGTAGGCCTTCAGCCAGTCCACGGCGGCGGCGAAGTCCGGCTGCGCTACGGCGATGCTGAAGCCGGTCTTGCCGCGGTCGGTCTTGTCGGCCTCGATATTGTGGCGCTGCAAGACGGCGATCACTTCATTGGCCTGCTGCTGATCCAGGCCTTTGAGCAAGTCCTTCTGCTGGCAGCCGGTCAGCAGCAAGGCCAGCAATACGGCTTTGAAACCATGGCGGATCATGAGCGCAGCAGGCTTTCTACCGCGCCCACGGTCTTGCGGGTGAGGGTGCTGATCATGGACACCTCCAGGTTGTAATTGGAGGTGCGCTGCTGCAGCTCCATCAGCACGGCCGGATTGCTCAACAGGCCCGGCTGTTCCAGCCGTTGCAGAATGGCGTCCTTCTCCATGCCTACGCCGACGGCGTTTTGCGAGAAGGCCTGGATCAGGCGATCGTCCAGCGACACGAGATTGTGCTCGGAGCGGGTGATGTCGCTGACCTGGGCGGTCAGCGAATCCAGAGAGAGGGCGGCGATGGGGGTCATGGGCGGACTCCTGAAGCGCCGGCGCGTGGCCGGCGTCGGGGTTTAGCGGAAGTTCTGGATGATGGCCGCGTCGATGTCCTTGAACACTTTGACGGTGTTGGACTGCGCATTGCGGTACAGGTTGTACTCGGACAGCTTGCTTTGGTAGTCGGCCAGCAACTGGGGGTTGGACGGGTTGCCGTTCAGCTTATCCAGCGCCGTGGTCAGCTCGCCCTGGAGCTTGCTGGTGCCGGTGTCGAACTCCTTGGACATGTCGCTGAGGGTCCAGTCCGGATTGGTGATATCGATTGCCATGGTGGTTTGCCTTTGGGTTTACAGAGGTTTGGGGAAATACCAGTGGCCGGTCGCCATCTTGACGTAACCCTGGTTGCCGTACTTGAAGGACTTGCCCTTGAGCCAGTCGTCCTTCAATTCAATGGCGAATTGCACGTAGCGGCCGCCCCACTGGCGGTAGTAGTCGTCGACGAAGCGGCGCGCGCGCAATAGTTCGCCGTCGTCCAGCGCGCCCTGGATCACGAAGGTGATGCCGTTGGGCTGCTCGCTGCGGGTGAAGGGCAGCGCCTGGCGCGACAGGCCGGTTTCGGCCTGGCTCGCGGCAGCGGCGTCGTCCACCGGCACGATGTCCACCGCGTCGGCGTAGGGCATCTGCTCGGCCAGCCGCTGCGACAGCGCCTGGCTGGCCGGCCCGCCCAGCGCGGCGCGCTGTTGGCTGACCCACAGCTGCGGCCGGCGAGGGTTGTCCAGCTGCAAGCGGTAATAGGGCAGGTGGGGGTAGTTATCCGCCAGCCAGCGGCCCATGCGTTCGTTTTCCTGCTGAGGGCTGAGCACCTGCGCCGGGCGGTTGTAGTCGCCGCGCGCCAGCACTTGCCGCGCCCAGGCGCTGTCGCGCTCATTGGCAGCGGAGACGTAGAACACGCCGTCGCGGCCGGGCAGCACCTGGAAGCGCTGGCTGTCTCGTCCCAGCAGCGCGTTCAATTCCGAGGCCTGGCGTTGCGGGGTGTTCCACAGCCAGTAGCCGCCGCCGGCCAGCAATAGCGCGGCGATCACCGCCAGCGCCACCGCGGCGGCGGCGTGGCGGCGCGCCGGTTTTTGTTCCGGCGGCGGCGCGTCCTGGCCGTGGCCCAGCACTTCCGGCGACCAGGACAGGTGCTCCGGCCGCAAGGCCAGTTCCAGCGCGCCGATGCGCAGCGGGCGGTTGAATTCGGCCGGACGCTCGTCCACGCCGGCGTCGCGCAGTTCGCGCAGCGTCACCCGGTCGGGTTCGGCGCGGTCGATCAGCACTTCGAAATTGACCCCGCCTTGCTCCAGAGGAATGAACAGGGCGTCTGCCGGCAATTCCGGCAACTGGCCGGCCTCGGTCAGGGCGGCGGCGGGGCCGACCAGGAACAGGGTCTTGCCTGGCTGCAGCAGGAATTCGCAGCCGCGCAGCGGGCTGTTGAGCAGGCGGACCACGATGGGCGCCGGCGCGGAGAGAGTGATGTCTTCAGCTGCCATGGTGTCTGTCGGTGAGTGCGCAAGGTTCTGCGATGTTGGCATCCACTTTACGGACATGCGGGGACGGATTCCTGATGGAAAACCGATGAAATCTCGGGAGGGGAATCAGATTCGGGGAGGAGGGAAAAAGCATGGCGGCGTGCCGCGGAAGCGGCGGCCGCCATGTAAAGGGGGATCGGGAGAGTTGCGGAATTACCGCAGCTGAGCGCTGGCGGCCCGCGCCGCCATTTTTTGCTGTCGCTCTTTCAATTCGTTAATGAGCTCCGCTCCCGCCGGCGAGGCGGCAGTGGGCTTGGAACCCGGCTCCTTGCGCAGTTTCTGGCTTTGTTCGTCACGCAGTTGCTGGATATCGGCCGCGCTGGCCGCCGCGATCTTGTTCCAGGCGCGCGCCGGGCCGGCCGCCGGGGCCGCGGCGTTGACGGGCGGCGGCGGCGGGGGAGGCGGCGGAGGCGGTGGAATCTGACCGGGCTGCGTCGGCTGCGGCGCGGCGGCCAGGACCGGGGCTGCTGGCGGGGCTGCCGCGGCCGGCGCGGCTTGTACGACGGCGGCCGGCGCTTGAGGCGCCTTGGCCGGGGCGCGCTTGCCGGCGGTGTCCGCCAGTTTCTGCTCGAAATCCTTGAGCGCCTCGGGCGTCATGCGTTGGCGCAGCAATGCCATCGGGTCGCGTTTGGGCATCGGCGCGGCGTCGGCGCGGGCCGGGCCGACGTCCGCCAGGGGCGCGGGCTGCCGCAGTTTGGCCATGGGCCGAGCCGACGTTTCCGCGCGGGCCTGGGGCGCGGCTTGCTGGAAAGCTTGCCGCAGCAGGCCTATCGAGCGGCCGGGCTGCGCCGTGCGCGGCGCGGGCTGGGGCGCGGCGCCCTGGCTGACGCCGCGCAACTGGGCGGTCCAGGCCGAGGAGGGACTGGGCTTGGGGGCGGTGGGCGGCGGCGTCGCGGACAGCGCGCGCGGGGCGGGAGAAAGCGAGCGAATCATGAGAGCTCCTTGCTTGGGGGTGGGGCGGCTTGGCGCAGCTTCTGGTAGCGCCGCCACACTTGCTCGGCGTAACGCATGCGCAAGGCGCGGCGGCTGGGCGCGGTGCCGGCGTTGTAAGCGCCCACCGCCTCCCAGGAATAACCGTAACGTTTCATCATCTCGGCCAGGATGGAGGCGCCGACGACCACGGACAGACAGGCGTCGCCCATCAGCTGCGGTTCGGTGACGCCCAGCTGGCGCAGCCGCGGCAGATGGGTGCTGTTGATCTGCATCAGGCCCAGGTCCCGGCTGCCGTCGCGGTTGCGGCCCACCGCGTCCGGCTTGAGCCCGGACTCCTGCTGGGCGATGGCGTAGAGCAAGTCCGGCGCGATATTGAACATGCGGCCGGCGCGATCCCAGCAGTCCGCCCGCGCCGCGCCGGCACACAAGAAGAGGGCGGACAACAGACAGACGCGGATCACGCGGCCTCCGGCTGGCAGGGCTGAGCGTGTTCCGCCAGCTCGCTCAGTCGCGGATCGTGGCGCCAGGCCTTGATCCACAGATAGCCTTCGGCCTGCAATTGGCGCCAATGCTGGACCGCGGCCTCCGGGCCCTGCGCGGCCAGGATCAGCGGCAGCAGGCTGGAGCGCACCTGGCGGCTGTCCACCTTGGCGAGGAAGGCGCGCAACGCCGGCAGCGCCGCGTCGCCGCGACGGCAGTAGTCCACGTAGCTGTGATTGAGGGCGAGCAGGCCGGCTTCCTCGCCGGAGTCGCGCACCGCCTGCACCAGCTCGTCGGCTTGCGCGTGCTGGCCTTGCAGCCCCAGCAGCAGCGCCAGCACGCTTTGCAGCACCGGGTGGTTCTGGCCGTATTGGCAGAGCTGGCGCTTGCCCAGCGATACCGCGTCGTCGATGCGGTGTTCGTAATAGGTCAGCCACAGCTTCAGAATGCTGGCGGAGATGCGCGAGGGGTCGCGTTCCAGGCAGGCGTCCAGCGCCTGCTGCGCCTGGGCCAGCTTGCCGGACAGGAATAAATGCCAGGCGTGGTAGTAATGGATGTCGACGGCATCCGGCGCCAGCAGCCGCGCCTGTTCGAACAGCGCCTCGGCCACCGCCTGCTCCGAGCGCATGCTGCTGAGCAAGGCCAGCAGTCCCAGCGCCTGCGGATTGGCCGCGTCCAGTTCCACCGCCTTGTTCACCGCCTGTTGCGCCTGGATCAGCGCCTGGGCCTGGTCGAACAGGCCCAGCTGGGCCAGGGTCAGATAGCACTCGGCCAGGCTGCAGTAAGGCAGCGCGTGGCTGGGGCCGGCGTTGACGCACTGGCGCAGCAGCATCAGCGCGCGACGCAGGCTGGACGGGGTGTGCTGCTGCAGTTCGTGGCGGCCGTTCAGATAGGTGATGGCCATGTCCAGCGAGCCCAGCTCGTTGTTCTGGCCCTGGTTCCAGCGCAGGCCGGGAATGCGTTGCGGCAACAGGCTGGCCAGCCGGGTTTGCAGCGCGGTGATCGGCTGTTCCGGGCTCAGCTCTATGCTTTCATGGTGGATCAGCTGATGGCCGGCGGCGCGCACCAATTCCACCCGCAGCTTCCAGACGCCGCCTTGCTGCAGGGTCTGGCCGGCCAGGTAGTAGTCCGGGCGCAGCTGATCGATCATCGCCACGATGTCGGTGACGTCGCGGCAGTTCTGGGTGATGGTGGCCGGCAGCACGATCAGGCCGAACGGCGAGTAGCGCGACAGGCATTGCACCAGAGCGTTGTGCAGGCTGACCGCGTCCAGCTGCGGATGGGTGCGGAAGGGCAGCACGGCCACCGAGCATTGCGCCGCCAGCGGCGTGGGTTTGGACACCATGGCCACCGGGCGGCTGAAGCGATAGCCCTTGCCGTACACCGTGTCGATATAACGGCAATCCTTGGTTTCCAGCAGGATGCGCCGCAGCGCGTAGATACAGCGGGTCAGCGACTCTTCGTTGACTTCGCCGTCCGGCCAAACGCGGTCCAGCAGCGCGTCCTTGCTGACCAGCTCTCCCGCCGCTTCCAGCAGGGTGGTCAGCACAGCCAGTTCCTTGGGCGGAATGCTGATCTGCTGCTCGCGGTGCAGCAGCATGCCGTCGAAGTGAAGGACGAAGTCGCCAAAAACAAATTGCCTGTTCATGAAGCCATCTTTATGTAACGCCATCTTCTAGTTCCTCTTGCGCGCACGGCGCAATAGCGCATGGCGGACCATGCGGATCGAGTCGACCAATGCTGCGACTTGTGTGCTATTCCCCGTAGCATCGCGGCATGTCGGCGTGTTTTTTGTTCGGTGGATCTGTTGGGTGATTTGCGCTGGTTCTTGGGGCCGGCTGCGGATTCGCATCGCGCGGCGTGTGTCCGCCGCTTCCCGCCCGCTGTCGCCTGGAATTGCCAGTGTCGTCAACTGGCGCTCAAAGCCTTTATCCGGTCATAAAAACAGAGAGAGTGGATGGTACTTTTGCCGCCGAGGGCCAGCTTGCAAAAAATGTTCAGCGAATGACATGGTCTTGTTTGTCCTGTTGTTATGTCATCGGGTTGTTAGGGAGGTTTTTGATTTCCTTCGCATAAATTGATGTATGTAGGAATACTACGTGAGGGAGTGCTTGCTACAAATGGGAAAACTCTCAAAAACGAGGGGGGCGGCTCGGACGAGGCCGCGGCCGATTTATGCAAGTTCGGTTACCGGCGTTGGGGTAGTTTGACGCTGTCGCCGAGCATGCGCCGGCGGCCCCTCATCACCGTTGTTCTGGCCTCGCCGCCAAATCAGGAGCGTTTGAAATGTCTTTTAATGTTTCGTCGAAGCCGACCGCCAATTCCCCCCGTTTGGCGACGCTGTCCGAGCCGCAGCCAGGCGCGCCGTCCGCGCCGGCGCAGAGCCCGTTCGCGGCCGCGCTGCGCGGCGGCGGCATGACGGCGCAGGCGCCGGCTGTCGAACAGAAGCCGGCGTCCAAGCAGGCCGACGCCTGGCAGGCCGTGATAGCCGAGCTGGCTCGGGACTGCGCTAAATATTGCGACTTGGCGGCCCAGGGCGTGAAAGACGGGACAGTCAGTCCCGAGGCGCGCGGGCAATTGCAGGGGCTGCTGCTGGGCTGGACGGAGATGGGGCGGGAATTGCAAGCGGAAAGGCCGTCGCCCTTGGCGTTGGCCGCGAACTTGAAAGCCGGCAACGGCGAAAACTAGGCAGGCGCTCCGGGCCCGGCCCGGCGTTTGAGCCGCGATGCGGCGCGAGGAGGCATCCATGTTGGACACAGTTGCAAGCGGGGCGGGTACGGTGCGGTTGCAGGGCTTCCGCCGCTTATCGGAATCTTCGGCGCCGCGGCCGGCGCAGGGCCTGGCCGCCGCCTTGAGCGGCGCGCGCGGCGCGGCGGAACGCCGCGTGGAAGACGCGCCGCCGGCGCGCGGCAGTCAGGTGGTCCTCAGCGACGACAAGCTGCGCTTGCGGCGCGAAGACCTGGGCCAGACCCTGCTGGCGATGAAACGCGAAGCGTATCGCCAGGCGGAGCCGGAACGCTCGCGCTGGCCGCGCTGGGTGCAGGCGCTGAACATCCTGCCGCGTAGCCACGCGGTGGCGCCCAAGACGGTGGCCATCGTGGAAAGCTTGCGGCAGAAACTGGCGGCCGGCGACGCGCAGACGCCGCTGGACATTAAAGAATGCGCGCGGCTGTCGCTGGATATGGAAGCGCTGGCGCGCGCGGCGACGCCGGGCAGCCCGCTGGCGGAACTGGGCCAGCGGCTGGCCCTGTTGGGCCAGGCGGCCTGGGCGCAGTTGGCGCGGACGGAGGCGGAAGCGCAGCTGCTGCCGCAATTCCAGCGCTTTGATCAGCCGGGCGCCAGCCAGGAGCGCAATGTCGGCGCTTCGGTTGGGGTCGGCCTGGGACTGGGCGAGGCCGGCGCCGGCGCCAAGGCCACCTTCAGCGTGGGCCTGGCCTGGAGCCGCGGCATGGACAACGACGACGAAGGCTTCGTGTTCCAGAACCAGGGCAAGGCGGTGTCCGCACGCGCCGGGATTCAGGGCGGCGTCGGCGTCGCCTCCTTGTCCGGCGCGGTGGAGGGCCGCCGCCAACGCACCGTGGCGACCGAATACGCCAGCGCCACCGCCTTCGTCAAACTGAAGGCGGACCAACTGGCTCACGGCTCGCGCCGCGACACCCTGGGCGTCAGCGCCCGCACCGCGGTGGGCGCCTTGATCCGCTTGTTCCGTCCCGGCCACGGCAATGAATTGCGTCAGTACCAGCAATTGCAACAGCAGGCGGCGGATCAGCAGCAGCGGCTGGGCGTATTGCTGGGCTGGCTGGGTCAACGCGACAGCGCCGCGTCCCTGCCCGGCGCGCAGACACCCTATCTGCCGCCCAGCACGGTGGATAGCGTCAAGGGCAGCGCCTCGGCGCGCGCCGAAGCCGCGGGCATCGGCGTCGGCGTTGGCGCGGCGGTGGAGCGCATCGACATCCAGGCCGACGCGCTGACCCCGATCTGGCAAGGCCTGCGCCAGGAGCAGGGCGCGGCGCGCAACGCGACGATCGCGCAACAGCGGCTGGCCGGCATCGAACAAAAAGCCGCCGCGCTGATGGGCGCGGACGCGCGCAATCATCCGCTGAGCTGGCTCAGCGGCGCGCAGAGCATGGCGGCGCTGCGCGAACAGACGCCGGAGCGGCTGCGCGACGCCGCGGACGGCCTGCGCGCCGAATTCGAACATTTCTGCGCCGTCGCCCAGCAATTGGACGCCGGCATCGGCAAGCGTCAGGGCGGCGCGGCGGTGGAACGCTCCATCCAGGCCGCCTGGCGCGCGGGAAGCCGCGAGGAAACGCTGGCCAATATGGCGCTGGCCCACGCCGCGCTGACCCTGAGCGCGGCGGGCAAGGGCGACGAGGCCTTGTTGCAGAGCCTGGACGAGCTGGCGCCTCGGCTGTACGCGCCGCCCGTCCGTCACGACGCGGCGGCGCTGGCCAAGCGCACCAGCTTCCACGATGTGCTGCGCCTGCAGATCCGCGACCGCAGCGTCGCGCTGGATCTGGGCGGCGCGCTGGGGCCGCTGGGCCTGAAAGCGGAAGCCTCGCTGACCGAACGCACCCGGGTGCATCACAATCCGGTGCGAGCCGGGGATTACAAGGACGTGAGGATCAGCCTGTCCGGCAATCTGAGCGGCTCTTGGCCGTTGGACGCCTTGCGCGACGCGCTGAGCGCGCAGCTGGCGCCGCACGGCCTGGCCGCCGAAGTGCCGGCGGCGCTGGCCGGCCTGCAAAGTTCCGCGGGGCTGCAAGGCGGCGGCGCGCTGACCCTGCTGCTGCGCTTTTATCGGCCGCAATACCAGACCCAGGCCGATTTCCCGGCCGAAGCCGCCGGCTTTCGGCTGCAACTGAGCCGGGTCAGCGCCAGCGGCAACCTTGGCCTGTCCGCCTCCGGCGGCGTGCCGCTGCAGCCGGGCGTGTCCCTGGAGCTGGGCCTTAACGCCGGCGCCTCCGCCACAGCGGTGCTGGGCGAGCGCTGGGGCGACAACAGCCTGAGCGCGCCGCTGATGCATTATCTGCACCTGAAGGCGGTGGACGAGAGCGAGCGTTGGCCCGCGATGAGAGAGGCGCAGCGCCCGGCGCTGGAAGCCTTGTGCCGCAAGCTGGCCGAGCCGGGCTCGGCGGTGCGGCGGGAGGCCGATTACTACCTGCGGCGCCAGGGCGCGGACGGCGCGGATTTCTTCGCCGCGATGGAAGCTTACGCTGTCGGCGGCTCCAGGCCCGCCGGGGACGCAGCGCTGAAGGAACTGGACGCGATGATGGAGCGCCAGCTTCCCTTATGGCAGGCGGACAAGCAGAGTTTCGCCGGTTGGGAAGAACTGCCGCTGGCGCGCTAGCGGCGGTGGATTCTAGCGGCGGTGGATTAAAGATGAAGAGGATCAAAGCGCATGAGAATCTCGGCTAGCGGCGCGGCCATGCCGCCGCCGCGACCGGAAGCGACGCCGACGGCGGCACCCAGCCGGCTGGCGCAGGCCTTCAAGGGCGTCGACAGCGTGGGCGAGCCCGCGCCGCGGCCCTTGGAGCGCTTCCGCGACATCGCCCGTTTCGTCGCCGCGCTGATGCCCAAAGAAGGCGAAACCGGACTGGTGGACGAAGAGTTGCGCGAGGCGCGCGACCCTCGCCATCGCTACCGGGAGTACGCACAGCCGGCGCACCGGCAATGGGTGGCCAGCGGGGACAGCGCCAGGGAAAACTTCTTCGCCTGGATGGATGCCCGCCCGCAGCTGGAAATCAACCTGGCCAAGCCGGGCCAGCCACCGCGGATGGCGCGCTTGGGCGACGCGCCGCAAGTCAGCTATCTGAGCGACGCCGCCGCGCTCCAGCCCTATCTGGCGGAGGTGGCCGACGGCGTATGGCGGCGGCCGGACGGCACGGCTATCGACACCGCCGGCTCCAAGGGCAAGCTGGGCATGCCCGGCTACGCCATCCTGGTGCTGGACCGGGACGACAGGCTGTTTGTCCACGACGCGGTGCTGGGGCGGCTGCACCATACCAGCGCCAGCGCCGGCAAGCCGGTGCGGGCGGCGGCGATGATAGAGCTGCGCGAGGGCAAGGCCAGGTCGCTGATGCTGTCTTCCGGCCACTATATGAGCGATCTGGACGATCTGGAGCGGCTGCTGGATTTTCTGAACGGCAAGATGGATCTGTCGAAACTGGCGGTGCTGGCTCCGCATGAGGACCGGGCGGAACTGGCCGAGGTGCTGGCGCCCTATCGCCAGGCCCGGCGCTGAAGCCGGGACGGTTTCAGACGCAAGCGGCGCGCCAATTTGGCGCGCCGTTTTTTTATGTCAGCTCGGCGCCCGCGGCTTAGGTGAGCGCTTTTTGGAAGTGCTTGATCTTGGCTTGGATTTAAATACTTCCGACTGTTTTATTTTCTTAATTTTCAGGAGTCGCAGACATGATGCTGAATTCAGTCGGAGTTCGTCTGCTTCAAACCTCGTCCTCCAATGCCGGCGTGGAATCGGTGCAGGCCAGCAAGCGTTTGGCTCAGGTTTACGATAAGAGCGATTTCAAGGCGGTGTCGTCGGAAATTCATATGGTTTGGCTTGGCTCCAAGCCTGGCGACAGCCAGCAGAAATATCTGCGCGGAGGGTTGGAGAAAAACCAGAACAGCAGGGTCAATTTGTGGGTGGATTCGAAACCATTCGGCGCTTACGCGGTGAATAAGGAAGTCCGCGAACAAGTGAATACGCTATTCCCGGATGCCAAGCAATATCAGCAGGAAAAACAACTACGCGGCTTGTTCAGTCGATTGATGGCCGGCTTGCAGTCCGAGGACAAACCACTGGGCCGTGCGGCGCAGAAAAAGGAAATGCCATGAGCGCAAAAATGGATGATCAAACCCACTCCTTGGGCAGGTCGTTGAATTCTGTGACCTACAGTTCATTGTCATTCTCTCAAAATATTCATCATGAACTTAGTTTGTTGGTTCGCGATGCACTGACCGAGCTGGGCGTTTCAGGGCAATTGTTGCATGGCTTTGACTCACACTCAACCATAGCCATTGATCTAAATGAAGGGCTGTCTATTAATATTTCGCTAGTTGACGATCGCCTCTTCATTTGGTCATTTATCCCGATTGGTGAGGAGCTGTTGATAGACAATGCCAGGCACATCATGCCTGTTCTCACAACTGTAATGGAATATGTTGAAACGGGCCACTTAACATTGGGTAAGTGCAATGATGGTTTCGAATTAAAAGCATTGATTAACCCGAGCGCATTGCTTGAAAATAAATTCAGTGAAGTTATTTATGGTTTTTATGGCGCGCTAAAGATTGTGTCTAGCCACCGATGAGGAAGGATGTTTAATGCTGGAAATTAAAGTCAATCACATCGCCCAGGTCGGCAGATGCCAAGCAGAACAGCAGGGTGAGCCTCCGTTGCTGCCGGTTAAAACAATAAAAAACTCCCCAGGCATGATGCGTTTCAAAGAAGCCGCGCAATTCATTATGGAAATGATGCCAAGAAAAAGCCGTGGGGAAGCAGGTGCTAATCCAAAATACTGGCTGGAAATTAAAGATCCGAAGCATCGCGACAGGGTTTCGTTGAATGGTCTTGATGCCCAGTCCGGTGCATTAAGCGCATGGCAGGAAGACGCTAATAGCAAGGTTGGGCTATTCCAGTGGATTGATCAGCATCCCGATGTTGAAATCAATACGCTCAAGAATAAACCTAAGCATCCTCTGTCGCAGGATGTCGGCTATATCAATTATCTATCCTCAGATCAAGCCGCTAATTATCGGGTAACGCTTTCACAGGGTGAATGGAAAGTAGGGGGTAAATTATTAGATACGACACATCTGCCAGGCAAGGCCGGGATGGAGGGCCACGCTGCCATTGTTGTCCATCGCGATGGAAATATCTTTGTTCACCCATATGAAAAAGGCAAATGGCAACATACTTCGACGACAGAAGGTAAGCCGGTTTTATCTGCGGGCATGATACTCATTGCACAGGGAAAAGCGAAATCATTTCATCTGGATTCCGGCCACTATATGCCGCAGCGGCCTCAACTAGAACATCTTTTAGCTCGATTGGCGGCGCAAGGCGTCAATATTGACGAGCTCGATATCCACGCCAAGTCTATCGCGCAGGCTGATATAAAGGCGCTGATGAGGAAGTATTCTGGTTGACGGTGTTGTTTGCCAGGTGGGAGTCTACTAATACAAACACATTCTATTAGGATATAGATCATGATCCAAGTTCAAACATTACATCGTTCTGCCTCTATTACACCGACTGAGCAAAGTCATCAGCGCAACCAGTCCCTAAATGTGCGGGCAGTGCACAATACTCAAAACTCGCCGATGCACAGAACGCTGGACATCTACGGTATAGATGATAATCGGAAAGCGTTAAGTCAGCTAAATCAGGATAAATACCATGTGTTGATTAAAAAAGACCACTCAGGTAATTCTGATTTAACCCACGGTGCCTATGTGTCCAAACAGGGTGAGGATGGCTATGGCAACTTTAACTGGTTAAATCCAAAGGGGCTGATGAAATATCAAACCCCAGATGTCGCTGTTATCAGCTTTACGAATAAAGATCAGTTAACACAGCTTAGCGAGACCTACTCGAAGACTCCCTTGCCGGATTTTCTCACCAAGGTACTTAATGCAGAGGCCTGCCTAGATACTGATCTTTATCGCCGGAATGAGCGTCTGGCGCAGTTTGTTTCGCCAATTGACAGCACGCAACATGGATATCTCATTAGTCCCAATACACCGTACTGCGATGCAAAAGTGTTGGATGCCTATGTCAACGCTCCCGAAACACTCAAAAATAGCAAACATGGCATCATCTTGTGCACCTACGCGATTCATCCGGGTATACAGTCCTCATTTCTGGAATCGAGAAATCATCAATCAGGCCCTGAGAGGCTTGAGGCAAGCCAGAAGACGCCACAAAAGATGATTGATGAAAAAACACAGATTGACTCCTTGACCAGCATTCTGAGTTTAAAACAAGAGCATCTTCCGCAGCTCGAAAAATTGCGACAAGAGACAGTGCAACATCTTCGAAATGTATATGCTGTAAATGAACATGACAATACCAGAATGTTTTTCCATTTTCCCGTTGCAGAGAAAACCGCCACGCTTCACTTGCACACCTGGGTAAACAAAGGCGATCACCCGCTGAATGAACCAAGGTCTTTCGATCTCGACGCGATTATTGCGCATCTTAAGTCCGGGAAAGAGATTGGCGATCTTGTTCTTGACCGAAACGGGGGGAATTATTTTTTGCCGACCTCAGATTCCATTAAGGATATTAGCGGTATTCCATTTAAAGGCGTGCACGACAATGTTCTAAATCTGCCTTTGTAATATTTATACTTGGCCTTTTTTTCGTTGGAGTGCGATCAGTAAGCCTGAGTGACTAAGTGCAGCCAACGCACCTGCAACGTGCAATATGACAATTACAGGAGATAACTCATGATTTCAATTCAAGCGTTGCGGCCTTCTGCTGCGACTTTGCCCGCTGACTCGAGTCGCTTATGCCATGAGACCCTAGATGTACAGGCAGTACGTAACTCTCAGGCCAGCCTGACACAACACGAAAGCTCTGCGATCCGCAGAACATTGGATGCTTACGGCATTGATGACAACCGGAAAATCCTGAGCCAGCTAAATCAAGACAGGTATCAGGTGTTGATTAAGCAAGACAAATCCGGCGCCGCCGATTTAACCCATGGTGTCTATATATCCAAACAATCTGAAGACGACTATGGTAGTTTCAGATGGCTAAACCCAAGAGGTTTGCAAAAGTATCAAACTAAGGACCTGGCTCAGGTAAGGCTGACAACAACAAACCTGGCGCAGCTCCAGGAAACGTACAAAAACGAAAATACTACCCAGTTCCTGGTTGAGCTGCTACGCGGTAACAGCCGGGAACCTGGCGATAAGGTATACAATGAGGTGTATAAAAAAAATCCAGATATCTTCCATTACTCTGCCCCGTTGGGGACGGGCAATGGGTTTCTGATTTATCCGAATATTCCCTACATGTCGCAAACCTACACCGCTGGACAAGTCACGGATTTGGCCACTAGGCCAGAAGGCATCCAGCTGACGGCCTGGGCCGTTCATCCTGCTTTACCCCATGACTTGATTCAGGAAATGAAGGGTGACCCTTCAATAGAAAAAGTAGCGGTGAATCAGAGTGAGGAATTAAATCAATATAACGCCGAGTTAAAATCCGGCGTGAAATCATTGACTTCTATATTGGATTTGGAGCAAAGCGATGTTGGAATGCTGGAAAAACTAAAGCGGGATAGCCTTCAGTGTTTAGTTGATACCTATGGGGTGTCTGCTGAAAAAGACAAGGTTAAGTTGTTTTTCCATTTTCCGGTGGCGCCTTCAACCGCTACCTTGCATATGCATATTTGGGTGAACAAAGGGGATCATCCCTTAAATGAGTCGCGCGCATTTGGTATTGATGAGGTCATTCAGCATTTAAAGAGTGGTGGAAATATCAATGAGTTGATATTGTCCCGAAACGATGGGCAATTTATATTGCCGAGCAAAGATATGTTACATAAGATTAAAGGCATGCCTGAAAGTAAAGCCCCAATGCCTGCCGACTATAGCGAACTTAGGCTTCCTATCGATGTGGCGCATCAAAAGGACATGGCCTAAGACCCGCTAACAAAACCCCTGATCCTGCGTTGCGCCTCCTTGCCGTACGACTTGTACTGTAGCTTCGCAGAAACTTCGTTTTCTGCGTCGGCGCGCCTTGGCTCAGCTTCTCTGCGAGCTTTTGTTAGCGGCTCTAAGCGCCTGCTCATGATCCAATACGCATAGCGAGACGCCGGACGGCGGACCGGAAACGTTCAGCCTGTTCCCGCTCAGGCGCCGCCGCCGTCCGCCGCCAGCCAACCCGCGCCGTTGCGGTCCAGTTCCCTCACCGCCTGTTCGCCTATGCACAGCCCCAGTTTGCGGTAGCTCTCGAACTGGGATTCGTCGAACCACTGATTGAGCGTGGACTGGTGCGGGAAGGCCGGATGTTCGGCCCGGTATTGCAGCACGTCCACCGGCTCCATGCCCTGGCCTTGCAGGCAGGGCTTCAGGTAGAGCAGGCGGCCGTTGGCGCCGGAGGCGTAGCGGATGTAGCCGACGGCGAAGGCGGACCGGCTGAGGCCGGTGGCCGGATCGCGGCGGATGGCGTCCACGTCGATGTGGATTTCCGCGCCCAGGTCTATCCGGCATTTGCGGATGGCGTTGCCCAGGTCCTCGAAAGTCATTTGTTCGTCCTGACCGGCGTCGCTGATCACGATCAGCCGGCATTCCCGGCGCAGCAGTTCATACAGGCCCAGGTTTTCGAAGTGGCCGCCGTCGCTGAGATAGACGAAGTCCGAACGGGCGTTGGTCCGGCCCAGCAATTCATTCAATAGATAGACCCAGCCTTGCGGCGGGGACATCGCCTGCAGCGCGGCGCCGGGCTTGCCCGGATTGGGGCACCAGCGGCCCAGCCGCACATTGAACACCGTCAGCAGAAAAGTCACCGCCGGAGAGCTGTGATAACCCTGGTTGGGGCTGACCGCGGCGCCGGAGACCGCCATCAGCGAGCCTAGCATCGGTCCCTGTTCGGCCCCGGTGGCGTCGTCGTGCATATAGGCGCGGGTGGGCACAAAGGCGTCGATGACTTCCGGCGCGCTGTCGGGAAATTTGTAGCCGCAGTACAGCGGGGTGAAGGTGAAGGAGGCGGCCTTGCGCTGCTGCCAGGCCAGGTCGTCGCCGGCCACCAGATTGAGGGCGGTGTTGATCAGGTGGTAGGGCCGCTGCGGCGGGCCGGAAGGCGAGCCGGCCAGCTCGGCCAGCGGCAGGTCGTCGCCGGCGTTGAAGCCGGTGAAGCGGTTGACCGTGTCCGCCCGTTGCGGCGCGCTGGCGCCCAGATAGCCGCGCGTCAGCCGGTTGCGGTAGAAGTTGTGCAGCGAGAACAGATTGATGTCGAAGCGGGAGGAGGCGAACACGGCCAGTCCGACGAAGGCCAGGATCAGCGCCGCGTACAGCCCGCCGCCCATGCCCTGTTGTTCCGAGGCGGCGAAATGCAGCGCGGTCCAATCGCTGAGGCCGCAGCGCTGAAAGCCGCACAACTGCTGGCGCAGCTGCCAGCCGTCGGCGTGGATCTCCAGCGCCGCCAGCAGCCAGCTGAGGCCGGCGCTGAGCAGGATCAGCAAGCCGGCGACGAAGACGTAAGGCCCGATGCGGGCGACCAGGTCGCGCCAGCCGGCGGACTGGCCGCAGCCGGTTTTGGCGGACTGGCCTTGCCAGACCGCGGCCAAGGTGGTCAGCAGCCAGGCCGGCAGGGTCAGCGCGCGCAGCCAGTCGGCGGTCACCGCCAGCAGCGGCAGCGACAGCGCCACCACGAGGAACAGCAGCACCAGCGCCAGATCCAGCGCCAGCAGCAGGCCGCCCAGGCGCGACCACCATTCGCGCTGCAGATCGGAGAAGCTGCGTTTGACCAGGCCGATGTGCAGCGCGGCGCTGAGGGCGAACACCGGCGGCAGCACGGCGAAGGCGCCGGCCACCACATACCAGGCCTGGGCCAGCGGCGCGCGGATGCCCAGGCCGTAATCCAGCGCCTGCAGCAAGAGCCACAGCTTGCCGCCGCCGGCCAGGCCGGCCAGCAGCGCCCACAGCACGCTGCGCAGATAGCCGTTGCCGCGCAGCTGGCTGAAGCCGCGCGCGAGCAAGGCCCAGTAGCCGGCGTAGGCCAGGCTGGAGACCAGGGCCACCCGCCACAGCGGCAGCTGGTGCCAGAAATCGGCGCGGTTTTCCAGTTGCTGGAGGGTGAACACCGCCATCGCGTAACAGAAGAGCAGCAATAGCCCTATGCTGCAGGCCGGGGCATTAGGCGAGGCGGCGGTTTTGCCGTCGCGGGTGGTGGCGCGCGCCAGCAGGGCGGACAGCACGGCGGAGGCGGCGGCCACGGCCAGCGCGGCGGTGCCCGCGTAGGGCCAGGCGGCGAGGCTGCGCGCCAGGCCCACCAGGAAATGGGGGCCCAGCAGCAGCGCCAGCAGCAGGCTTTGCAGCACGATCTGGTTGAGGATGAAGTTGCGCCAGTAGGTGATGACGGCGGACAGGGTGTCCAGGCTGAACAGGCCGGTCTTGGGCGTCAGGTAGTTGCTGTAGTCGCGCAGGAACTGGATGGCCGGCTGGCGGCCCTGATGGTCGCGCAGCGTCTGTTCCATGCCGGCGTTGCCGGCGCGGCGCTTGAGCGCGGACAGCCAGCCGCCCAGGTAGCCGCCGCCGGAGACGGTGGACAGGTAGTCGAACTCGCGCAGCCAGCGGCTGCTGGCCAGCGCTTGCAGCACGCCCAGGTTGAAGGTGGCGCTGCGGATGCCGCCGCCGGAGAAGGCGAGGCCGGCTTGCGGCGCTTCGCCGCCGCCTGGGCGTTCCACGCCTTCTTCCGCCCGCGCGGCGGCGAGGCCGGCGCGTTCGTCGGCGTGGACTTGGGAGAAGGGCTGGGTCGGGGTGCTCATCGGGTCCTTTCCGACGGAATGGGTCGAGGCGGCGGCGCGAGTGGGGCGGGGAGATGATATGGGTTTGCTTCCCTATCCTCTCCACGCCTAAAGGCCACTCGGCAAGGCCGGTTCGCGCCTGGACGCCATCCCGCAGCGCTTATGAGCGCTTGGCGTCTTCCAAAATCGCCTCCGCCGCCTTCTCCGCGATCATGTAGACCGCGGAGACGATGAAGAAGCCGGGAATGCGCGGAAACACCGAGGCGTCCACCACGCGCAGGCCGCTGACGCCGTGGACGCGGAAGCGGCTGTCCAGCACGCCGCCGGCTTCGCGCGCGCCGATCGCGCAGCTGCAGGAGGCATGGTGGCCCCAGGCGTTGTCGCGGACGAACTGACGCAGTTCGTCATCGCTTTGCAGCGCCTCGCCGGGCAGTTCCTCCTCCGCGATCAGGTTCTGCTTTTTCAGATCGGCGGTCAGGCTGCGCACGAACTTGATGCCTTCCACCACCGAGTCCAGATCCTGATCGCCGCCGGCGCTGCCTTCCTCGAAGTAGTGGAAGTTGATGTCCGGCGGGTCGCGCGGGTCGGCGGAGCGCAGCTTCACCGTGCCGGCGCGGTTATTGGTGTGCGCCTTGAGAATGGCCCAGGTCAGGTAGTTCAGGTGTTCGGGGAACAGGCGCGAGTAGCCGGGGAAATAGCCTTTGAACAGGCCCAGCAGCGCGAAGCAGAACAGGTCCGGCAGCGGCCGTTCCTGCGCCGAGCGGCGGATCACCGCCAGCACCGCGCCATTGGTGGTGTAAACGCCCTTGCGGCCTTCCGCCCATTGCTTGTATTGCGGGTCGCCGGGCGCGAATTCCGCGTCTTTCAGCACTTCCCAGTGCTTGAAGTTCATCCGGTTGACCACGCCCACTTCGTAGCGGTCCTGCAGGTTCTGGCCGACGCCGGGCAGGTCCACCCGCGGCGCGATGCCGTGCTCTTGCAAATGGGCGGCCGGACCGATGCCGGACAGCATCAGCAGCTGAGGGCTGTTGAAGGCGCCGCCGGCCAGGATGACTTCGCGGCTGCAGCGGACTTCGCGGCGCTCGCCGGCGGCGTCGCTGACCCGGCCGCTGGCGCGGTAAAGGCCGGCGCCCTTCAGGTATTCCACGCCGACCGCGCGCTGCCCTTCGTCGAACAGCACCCGGGTGGCCAGCGCGTCCAGCTCGACGCGCAGCCGGTCCGGGTGGCGGGCCGCCGCGTCCAGCACCCGTTCGCGGCTGCCGTTGCGTTGATGATTGCGGGTGGCCAGCGGCGGGTAGCAGACGCCGACGGCGTTGTCGCGCACCAGCCGCCAGTCGTTGGGATCGGCCTGGCCTTGCAGCAGCCAGCGCCAGCTGCGGTGCGGCACGTCCACCTCCTGGAAGACCTTGTCCACCGACACCAGCAGGGTGTCCACCAGGCCGGCGTCGCCCAGCGCGGATTCCGGGATCGCCTTCTCGGTTTGCAGCCAGCCGCGCCAGCCGTGGCGGGTGGGGTTGACGCCGAGCAGGCCCAGCCAGCGGTAGAGCGGGCGGTGGTGGCAGTTCTCCAGCCGTTCGAAATAGCCGCGCATGTGGTCCGCGCGCCAGCTGGGGTCGCCGGTGAGCTGGGCGATGCCGTCCCAGTCCGCGTTGTGCGGGTAGACGGTGATCATGGCGTTGTGGGCGGTGCAGCCGCCCAGCGCGCCGGCGCGCGGATAGAGCACGCCGTCCACGTTCTGGCCGTTCCATTGCGCGCGGTATTTGGGGTCGCGCTTTTGCTGGGCGTCGTCGGCGTAGTGGCGGACGAAGTAGTCCAGTTTCATCGCCTCGTTTTCCGAGGCCAGCGCGTGGAACACCGGCACATCGTAATCGTCGGGCAGCCGTTCCGCCTGGGGCTGCCAGGCGTCGCCGCCCTTGAGCGCGCGCGGGTCGCCGCCGGCCTCCAGCAGCATGACCCGGTGCCCGGCCTCGGCCAGCCGCGCCGCCAGCGTGCCGCCGCCGGCGCCGGAACCCACCACGATGTATTCGTATTCGTCCATGGAGCGCCTTTAGAAGGTTTTCAGGAATTCGATCAGCGCGTACTTGTCGCTGTCGCTGAGGCCGGGTTCCTTGCTTTGGTAGCCGGTGCCGAAGTAATGGCCGCGGTTGACCTCGAAGTCCGGGCAGGTGCTCAGCTCAAGCATCGGCTGCGCCAGGTTGGCGAACACCTTGCGCGCCTCTTCGTCGCTGGCGCCCGGCGGCAGCGCCTTGAGGTCGTGCTTGATCTTGAGCAGCAGGTCCAGCAGCTTCTTGTCGTGCTTGAGCCGTTCGCCCAGCGAGGGGTTGTCCAGCGTCACCTGCAGGTTGGAGATCAGATTGACCGGGGTGCCGGCCGGAATCGGGCCCAGTTCCACGCCGTCCTTGCCGAACAGCCAGGGCAGATAGCGTTGCAGCGGGCCTTGCAGTTCTTGCAGCGCGTCCGGCAGGTAGCCGGTGGGCACGCGCAGATAGCTGCGGGCGGTGGTGCGGTCTATCAGGCCGGGGATTTTGGCGCCCAGCATCGTGTCCTTCTCGCGTTTTTCCGGCCACAGCAGTTTCTGGATGGAGTCGTTGAAGGACTCCATGCGCGCGGCCACCGACGGGCTGGGGTTGAATTTGCCCAGGCTGTTGTTGAGCAGGAAGGGCGCGGTGGACCAGACGCTGATCAAGGAGGCGGGACGGGTGTAGCCGCGGCCGCCGGCCGGCATCTTGTATTGCGAGGGCGCGCCGGTGAAGGGGTTGTGCACGGTGATCTCGCCGACCGAGGGCAGGTCTTTATAGGTTTTGGACGAGAAGTTGTCCCAGATATTGCCCTTGAGCGCATTGGTGGCCAGCGGGCTGCAGGCATTGGTCTGCAGCAAGGTTACCGGCACCCGCAGCTCGGTGGACAGGTAGTTGTCCTTCAGGAAGTCGTCGGCCTGGACGATCTGGCGCATTTGCGATTTGAAGTCCTCGGTCTTGGTCCAGTCCCAGTATTTGTTGAAGCAGCCCAGGTAGTCCGGGCCGGCGCAGCCGGCGGTGGGGTCCAGCGGCGGCACTTTGGGCGGCAGCTTGCTGGAGTGGCAGCGCGCGCAGTTTTCCGCGAACACCACCTTGCCGCGGCTGAGTTGGGCGGCGTCGCGGCTCAGGTATTGCTCGCCGCCGGGGGCGTCCTTCAGCTTGTGCGGGTCCGTGCTTTTCAGGAAGAACAGCGCCATGTTCACGGTCTGCTGCTCGGTGGATTGCCAGTACACCGAGTTCTTGCGCGCGTCCGCGATCTGGATCGGGGTGATGGTCTTGCCGCCCACCAGCGGGTTGAAATGCAGCAGCCATTCCTCGCTGAACAGGCCGATGTTCAGATACACGCGGTTTAGCGCGCCCAGCGCGCCCACCGAGTCCGAGCCGTCTTTCAGCACCCGCGGCGTCCATACGGTCTTGGGCGGCTGGAAGAACTGGGTCAGCGGGCCGTCTTTGACGAAGTCGTTGAACTGCTTGTTGTTGAGCCCGCCGCCGGCCAAGGTTTCCTTGCCCCAGCGCTTGGCGATGTCCAGCCGCGGCCCCAGGCCGTACACCGCGTTCATGGTGCGCGGGTTGTTGATGGAGTCGGTGGAGATCAGCGAGGTGTCCAGCGCGCCGGGGCGCGAGGTGTGGAACAGCTGGAAGGGGAAGCTGCTGGGGTCCGCCTGCCAGGAGAAGATGCGGTCCACCCAGAAATACTGGGCGCCGACGTTGGAGCTCAGGTTTTCCCACTTCGGATGTTCCGGGTCCGCCGGCGGTTTCACCGGATTGGGGCCGACGTGGCAGAACGCACAGGACATGCCCACGCGGTAGGGGCGGATCAGGTCCTTGTCGTTGTAATACGTCGGGTCTTCGTAATAGCGCTTGGCGTCCCATTTCTTGGCCGCGGCCTCGTCGAAGGCCGGGTTGGGGAACAGGCGCAGGCCCACCACGCCGGTGGCGTAGCCGTAGAAGGAGCCGGCGGGCAGGTTCTTGCCGCGCGCGCCTATGGCCACGCCCGGATATTTCTGCTCGTTCTCGAAGGGGTCTTTCGGGCAATCGGCGCGGCGTTGGTCCAGCCACAGGCCGAAGCGCTTGTCGTCCGGGCCGCCCGCCTTGTCGAAACAGGGCTCGTTGACCAGGCCCAGATAGTTCCAGCGGTTGTCGCGGCTGAACTTGAGGCCGGGATGGGAGGACAGGGTCTTGAGCAGGTCCAGATTGCCCACGCTGACGGTGGCGAGCTTATCCCACAGCCTGTCGTTGCCGCCGGTCCACACCAGCCAGGTGTTGCGGCCTTTGACTTCGGCGGCGTCCAGCGCCACCGCGCTGTCCATGTCCTTGAAGTAGTCCTCGTCGGCGGCGGGGAAGGATTCCACCGTGCGTTGGGCCTGCTTGGCTTCGTCCAGCACGGTGCCGGGCTTGGGCTCGCCGTCCCGGCAGCCGGCCAGGCTCAACAGCAAGAGCAACGCCGCTCCCCGGCGCAGGGTAGGGGTCAACTGGGCCATCGCATTCTCTCCATCGGCAGCACGGCGGTTTTTGATTTTGGTTCGATCATTTATTTGGCATGTCGGGCCTATCTCTGCCTATAGCACGGCGGCGGCGCGGCCGCGCCCGCGTAGTTTTGCTGAGCGTTCTTACGGATGGCGAAAAGCCGGCGCCATGGTCGATAGTTGAAAGTTGCCCGCGGCGGGGAAAGGGATAATCGCGGCGCTGATCCCGGCTCAAGCGGGGCGCGCCTGCGCGCTCGCTGCGGCCTGCGCCGCGCGAGGGCCGTCGCGGCGGGCCTGTTCTTTCTATCTGGCGGGCGCTGGAGCGAAAACTCGGGATCCCATCAGATTTGCATCAGGATTCGCCCGCGGCGCTGGGGGACACTTTCCCGGTCCAAGCACGAGCCCGGCAGGGCGTTTGACCGATGACCGATAACGATGTGTTGCTCCCGCTGGAGACTTTGGAGGCCGCCGCCAAGCGCTGCGCGCCGGCCCAGGACGTCTGGCTGCTGCCGCCGCGCCGGGAAGAGGCGCGGCTGGAATTGAGCTGGGAAGAGGGCGCGGAAACGCTGACCCTGGCGGCGGATTGGCAGGGCCTGCTGCTGCTGGACCGCGTGGATGTGAGCGTGGCCGCCGGCGCGCTGGCCTTCCAGCCGGTCCGGCTGGAGCCCTTGAGCAAGCTGCTGGCTTTTGTCGACGAAGCCAAGACCGACGAGGCCCGCGACGCGGACGCGCCGGCTGGCGAGGCGCGTTGCGCGCAATTGCCGCTGGCCGATCTGAGCGCCTGGCAGGACCGCAAGCGCTGCGAATACTGGTTCTTGCTGCAGGTGTTGACGCCGTCGCCGGCCTTCGCCGCGCTGCTGTCGCTATTGCGCCGCAGCGAGAGCTATTGGCTGGTGCGCTTCCTGCTGGCCCAGTCCACCTGCGGCGACAAGCTGCAGGCGCTGGGCGAACGCTACGGCGTGTCCTACTCCCACTTCCGCCGCTTGTGCCGCCACGCCTTGGGCAACGCGGCCAAGACTGAGCTGCGCGACTGGCGCATGGCCCGCTCGCTGCTGGACGTGGCGGAGGGACGGGAAAACCTGACCCAGGTGGCGCTCAAGCACGGCTACGCCTCGTCGTCGCATTTTTCCAACGAAATCAAGGGACTGATCGGCGTGTCGCCGCGCGGTCTGTCCAATATCATTCAACTGGCCACCAAATGAATCGAAGCTTTTTATCCGCCGCGCTGCTGGCCGCGACGCTGCTCGCGGCCCTGCCGGCCGCCGCCGCGCCGGAACCGGCGCGCGCCGCCGACTCCGCCGGCTACGTCGCCAAGAAGGAGGGCCTGCGTTCTTTCTTCGACGCGATTTCCTCGCGGCTGAAAAAGCCGGTGATCGTCAGCAAGCAGGCGGCGCGCAAGCAGATCAGCGGCGATTTCGACCTGGCCAATCCGCAGGCGCTGCTGGACAAGATGACCCAGCAGCTGGGCCTGATCTGGTATCACGACGGCCAGGCCATCTACGTCTACGACGCCAGCGAAACCCGCAACGCGGTGGTGTCGCTGCGCAATGTCTCGCTCTCCGCCTTCAACGACTTCCTGCGCAAGTCCGGCCTCTACGACAAGCGCTATCCGCTGCGCGGAGACAACCGCAGCGGCACTTTCTACGTGTCCGGGCCGCCGGTCTTCGTGGATCTGGTGGTCAACGCCGCCGGCTTCATGGACAAGCAGAGCGACGGCATCGAGCTGGGTCGGCAGAAGATCGGCGTGGTGCGGCTCAACAACACCTTCGTCAGCGACCGCAGCTATGAGTTGCGCGACCAGAAAATCGTCATCCCCGGCATGGCCACGGTGATAGAGAAGCTGTTGCAGGGCGAGGACAAGCCCTTGCAGACCGCCGCCAATCCGGCGCGGCCGCCGGCGCGGGGCAGCGACATTCCGGCGATGCCGGACTTCCCCGCCGGCGGGGAGCTCAAGGCGCCGGCCTACCAGGCCGGCCTCAGCCTGCCTGACGCGCTGAAGCAGGACACGGCGGCCGGCGACATCAAGGTGATCGCCTATCCGGACACCAACAGCCTGCTGATCAAGGGCACCACCGAGCAGGTGCGCTTCATCGAAAACCTGGCGCTGGCGCTGGACGTGGCCAAGCGCCATGTGGAGCTGTCGCTGTGGATCATCGATCTGGACAAGGGCGATCTGGATCAATTGGGCGTCAACTGGAGCGGCAGCGTCACCGTGGGCAACAAGCTGGGCGTGGCGCTGAACCCCAGCAATTCGATCAGCACGCTGGACGGCACCCGCTTCATCGCCTCGGTGATGGCGCTGTCGCAGAAGAACAAGGCCAATGTGGTGTCGCGCCCGGTGGTGCTGACCCAGGAAAACGTGCCGGCCATCTTCGACAATAACCGCACCTTCTACGCCAAGCTGGTGGGCGAGCGCAATGCCAGCCTGCAGCACGTGACCTACGGCACCCTGGTCAGCGTGCTGCCGCGCTTCTCCGCCGACGGCCAGATCGAGATGTCGCTGAATATCGAGGACGGCCGCGAGGCCAAGAGCCCGGATTACGACAAGGACCCGCAGGACGCCTTGCCCGAGGTGGGCCGCACCCGCATCAGCACCGTGGCCCGGGTGCCGCAGGGCAAGAGCCTGTTGATAGGCGGTTACACCCGCGACGCCAATATCGAGCAGAACAACAAGGTGCCGTTCTTGGGCAGCTTGCCGCTGGTGGGCGGCCTGTTCCGCTACCGCAGCCAGAACCAGAGCAATACCGTGCGCGTGTTCCTGATTCAACCGCGCGAGATCGACGACCCGCTGACGCCGGACGCCAGCGATCTGTCGGCGGCGGTGGCCAAAGAGGGCGGCATCTCCAGCGATCCGCTGCAGCAATGGGTGCGGGATTATCTGGACCGCGAACAGCGCGCCGAGGGCGCGGCCAAGGGCGCGACGCGTGGACATTAGCGGCCGTCCGCCGCCGGTCTTCGGCGTCCGCTCGCCCAAGCACCAGGGCAAGCTGGACGCCCAGCGCGACGCCCAGCGCCAGGGCGAGGCCCGGCAGGCGGACGCGCAGCAGGTGGAGGACGCCAGCCCGGCGGCCGAGGTGCAGCGCTTCGTCCAGTCCACCGATGAAATGTCGGCGGCGCTGACCCAGTTCCGCAACCGCCGCGATTACGACAAGAAGCTGGGCCATCTGGCCGACAGTTTCGAACGGGTGCTGGACGAGGAAGCCCAGCCCAAGGCGCAGCAGATCGTGCACGTGGCCAAGTCCCACGGGATCAGCGCCGAGGACTTGCTGCGCCAGGCGCGTTCCTTGTTCCCGGACGACAGCGATCTGGTGCTGGTGCTGCGCGAACTGCTGCGTCGCCGTCAGCTGGACGAGGTGGTGCGCAAGCGCCTGCAGGCCCTGCTCAAGCAGGTGGAGGAGCAAGCCGAGGCCAAGCCTTTGAAGGCCGGCATCAATTGCGCGCTGAAGGCGAGGCTGTTCGGCAAGGCTTTGTCCCTGAGCCCCGGCCTGCTGCGCGCCAGCTACCGCCAGTTTCTGGAGAGCGAGGCGGCGGAAGTGGAGATTTACGCCGACTGGGTGGGCAGCTACGGCTACCAGCGCCGGGCGGTGGTGCTGGATTTCATCGAAGGCGCGCTGCTGGCCGACATCGATTCGCTGGACGCCAGCTGTTCGCGGCTGGAGTTCGGCAACCTGCTGGGCCGGCTGAGCCAGCTCAAGCTGCTGCGTTCGGCCGACGCGCTCTTCGTCGGCCGCATGCTGGCCAACCCGCAGGTATGCGCCTTCAACCCCAGCGAGGCGGACTGGCTGTTGTTCCTGCTGTCGCTGTTGCAACAGCCGCAGCAGCTGGACGGCCTGCTGGCGGAGACGGTGGGCGACACCGCCTTGCTCAGCCGCCACAGCGAGCATTCCACCTTGCTGCAGGCGCTGTACCAGGCCTGCAAGGCGCTGCCGCCGCAGTTGTTCGTCGACGAACGCTGGCTGGACGCCTTGCAGGAGGAATTCCGCCGCCTGGCCGCCATCGCTTATCGCCACGAGCTGGCCGAGCGCCGGCGCGAGGCCGAGGGCGGCGGCGCGGAGTAAACGAGAGCCGCCAGGCAAGGCGGGGGACACGTCCCGTCTTGCCTGGCTGTTTTTCCCGGCGGGCCGCGGCCCGTCGCCAATATCGAATCGCTTTGGATGACTAACGGTGTTTAATTCCCTGCTCAACGGCGCGCGCTCGCGGCCGGAATTGCTGATCCTGCTGTTGATGGTGATGATCATCGCGATGCTGA
Source organism: Chromobacterium sp. FG22 (assembly GCF_057809415.1). Taxonomy (NCBI): domain Bacteria; kingdom Pseudomonadati; phylum Pseudomonadota; class Betaproteobacteria; order Neisseriales; family Chromobacteriaceae; genus Chromobacterium; species Chromobacterium sp. FG22. Next base: position 256,233 of record NZ_JBMDJX010000001.1, read on the forward strand.
TCATCCCGCTGCCCACCTATCTGGTGGACTTCCTGATCGGCCTCAACATCGTGATCGCCGTGCTGGTGTTCATGGGCTCCTTCTACATCGACCGCATCCTCAGCTTTTCCACCTTTCCCTCGGTGCTGCTGATCACCACCCTGTTCCGGCTGGCGCTGTCCATCAGCACCAGCCGCCTGATCCTGATCGAGGCGGACGCGGGCGAGATCATCAACACCTTCGGCCAGTTCGTCATCGGCGACAGCCTGGCGGTGGGCTTCGTGGTGTTCTCCATCGTCACCGTGGTGCAGTTCATCGTCATCACCAAGGGCTCGGAGCGGGTGGCCGAGGTGGCGGCGCGCTTCTCGCTGGACGGCATGCCCGGCAAGCAGATGAGCATCGACGCCGACCTCAAGGCCGGCATCGTGGACGCCGACGGCGCGCGCGAACGCCGCAGCGTGCTGGAGCGCGAAAGCCAGCTTTACGGCTCCTTCGACGGCGCGATGAAGTTCATCAAGGGCGACGCCATCGCCGGCATCATCATCATCTTCGTCAACTTCATCGGCGGCATCGCCGTGGGCATGACCCAGCACGGCATGGACCTGTCCACCGCGCTGTCCACCTACACCATGCTCACCATCGGCGACGGCCTGGTGGCGCAGATCCCCGCGCTGCTGATCGCCATCAGCGCCGGCTTCATCGTCACCCGCGTCAACGGCGACAGCGACAATATGGGCCGCAACATCATGAGCCAGTTGCTGGGCAACCCGTTCGTGCTGGTGGTGACCGCGGTGCTGGCTTTGGCGGTGGGCATGCTGCCCGGCTTCCCGCTGATCGTGTTCCTGATCCTGGCCGCGGCGCTGGGCGGCCTGTTCTATTACAAGCGCCGCATGGCCGGCAAAGGCGCGCCGGGCGCGGCCCAGTCTCCGGCGGCGGCTGCGGCCGGCGGGGCGCCGGCGAGCGGCAAGGACAGCTCCCTGGGCCTGATCGGCAATCTGGACAAGGTGGCGGCGGAAACCGTGCCTTTGATCCTGCTGGTGCCCAAGGCGCGCCGCGCCGCGCTGGAGCAGGCGCAGCTGGCCGAGCGCCTGCGCAGCCAGTTCTTCATTGATTACGGGGTGAGGCTGCCGGACATGCTGCTGCGCGACGGCGAAGGCCTGCCGGACAACCGGGTGGCGGTGCTGATCAACGAAATCCGCGCCGACGAGTTTGAACTGCATTTCGATCTGCTGCGGGTGATCAATTATTCGGACGAGGCCGCCGCGCTGGTGCAGCCGGTGTTCAGCGCCCAGGGCGCCAGCCAGTGCGCCTGGGTGCGCCCGGCCGACGGCGACAAGCTGGCCAAGCTGGGCTACCAGCTGCGCCCGGCGCTGGACGAGCTCTATCACTGCCTGGCCGCGCTGCTGGCGCGCCACGTCAACGAATACTTCGGCGTCCAGGAAACCAAGCACATGCTGGATCAGCTGGAGGCCAAATACCCGGACCTGCTCAAGGAAGTGCTGCGCCACGCCACGGTGCAGCGCATCGCCGAAGTGCTGCAACGGCTGCTGGCCGAGCGCATCTCGGTGCGCAATATGAAGCTGATCATGGAGGCGCTGGCGCTGTGGGCGCCGCGCGAGAAAGACGTGATCAATCTGGTCGAGCATGTGCGCGGCGCGCTGGCGCGCTACATCTGCCACAAGTTCGCCAGCGGCGGCGAACTGCGCGCGGTGATGATGTCCGCCGAGGTGGAGGACATGGTGCGCAAGGGCATACGCCAGACCTCGGCCGGCGCCTTCCTCAACCTGGAGCCGGCGGCTTCGGACGAGCTGATGGACCTGTTCGCGCTCGGCCTGGACGGCATGGGCATCGCGCACAAGGACCTGGTGCTGCTGGCCTCGGTGGACGTGCGGCGCTTCATCAAGAAACTGGTCGAAACCCGCTTCCGCGACCTGGAAGTGGTGTCCTTCGGCGAAATCGCCGACAGCGTGTCGGTGAACGTGATCAAAACCATTTAAAAAAGGATTCCGCCTATGTTCGCCATGGATATCGCCCAACTGGTCCGCTCCGCCTTGGAAGAGAGCGGCTGCGATCCCGCCCTGCTGGGCGAGCTGGACAGCCATTCCACCATTGCGCTGGATCTGCACGATCTGCCCAGCATCCACGTCAGTGCCCAGGACGGCGAGGTGTGGCTGTGGTCGCGGCTGGGCGAGCACAACGAGGCGGTGCTGGCCCAGCGCGCCGGCCAATTGCTGCAGGACCTGATGCAGGGCTGCCACTTCGCCCGCGGCGGCCAGCTGCAACTGGCCGCCAACGACGGCTATCTGGAGCTGAAGGCGATGGCCCACCCGGATTATCTGGCCGACGGCAAGCGCTTCTCCGAGGCGCTGAACGGCTTCTTCGACGCGCTGGAACGCTTCAGCGAGTCGCTGCTGCGATGAAAGCGCCGCGCCTGCTGCGCCGGCTGGCGTATCCGCAACGCCTGTCCGGCCCCATTCTGGAAGCCGCGCTGCCCGAGGTGGCGATAGGCGAGCTGTGCGACATCCGCCGCAGCTGGCAGGACCGCGAGGTGGTGGCCCGCGCCCAGGTGGTGGGCTTTCAAGGCCCGCGCGCCGTGCTCAGCCTGATCGGCAACGCGCGCGGCCTGTCGCGCGAGGCGGTGCTGCAGCCCACCGGCCGCGCCTTGGCGGCCTGGATAGGCGAGTCGGCGCTGGGCGCGGTGCTGGACCCCACCGGGCGCATCGTCGAGCGCTTCGCGCCCGAGGCCGGCGTCGGCGGCGAGGAGCGCGGCATCGACGCCGATCCGCCGCCGTACTCGCGGCGCGTGGGCATACGCGAGCCGCTGGCCACCGGCGTGCGCGCCATCGACGGCTTGCTGACCTGCGGCGTCGGTCAGCGCGTCGGCATCTTCGCCTCCGCCGGCTGCGGCAAGACCGTGCTGATGCACATGCTGATCGAGCAGAGCGACGCCGACGTCTTCGTCATCGGCCTGATCGGCGAGCGCGGCCGCGAAGTGACCGAATTCGCCGAATCGCTGCGCGCCTCGCCCAAGCGCGAGCGCTGCGCGCTGGTGTTCGCCACCTCGGACTTCTCCTCGGTGGACCGCTGCAACGCGGCGCTGCTGGCCACCACGGTGGCCGAGTACTTCCGCGACCAGGGCAAGAAAGTGGTGCTCTTCGTCGACTCCATGACCCGCTACGCCCGCGCGCTGCGCGACGTGGCGCTGGCCGCCGGCGAACCGCCGGCGCGGCGCGGCTATCCGGCCTCGGTGTTCGACAGCCTGCCGCGGCTGCTGGAGCGCCCCGGCGCCACCCGCGGCGGCAGCATTACCGCCTTCTACACCGTGCTGCTGGAGAGCGACGACGAGCCGGACCCGATGGCGGACGAGATCCGCTCCATCCTGGACGGCCACATTTATCTGAGCCGCAAGCTGGCCGGTCAGGGCCATTACCCGGCCATCGACGTGCTCAAGAGCGCCAGCCGCGTGGCGGGGCAGGTCTGCGACGGCGGCCACCTGCAGGCGGCCTCGGCGCTGCGCGCCTTGATGGCGCGGCTGGAAGAGTTGCAAGTCTTCATCGACCTGGGCGAATACCGCCCCGGCGAGAACCCCGACAACGACCGGGCGATGAACGCGCGCGAGGCGCTGCGGCGCTGGCTGCGCCAGCCGGTGGACGAAGGCGCGGGTTTCGCCGACACCCTGCGCAGCCTGCATGAGCTTGTTGCCTAAGCTGGGCGCGCTGCTGCGCCGTTGTCAGGCGGCGCAATCGCGTTGCGAGGCCGAGCTGGCTCAGCTGGCGCGCCAGGACGGCGCGCTGGCGGCGGAGCAAGAAGCGCTGGCCTCGCAGGGCCAGGGCCTGCGCCAATTGCTGCTGGCGCAACGGCCGGCCGGGGCGATGAGCCGCGGCCAGCTGTTCGCCTTGCAGCGCAAGCAGGCGGTGCTGCGACGTCAGTTGCAGAACCTGGACCTGCAAAGCGGACAGCTAGAAGAACAGCGCCAGGGCCTGGCCGGCCGGCGCGAGGAACAACAGGTCTTGCGTCGGCAATGGCTGCGCAAGGAAGACAAGTATCAACGCTGGGCCAAGCTGCAGCGCCGCCAGGAACGCATGCGGCGTTTGCGGCTGGACGAGGCCGAGCAGGAAGAGAGGACGATATGGAAGCGATGACGCCTATTCCCGCGCCGAGCATGGACGCCCGGCCGGCGGCCGAAGCCGACGGCGCCGCCGAAGCCTTTGCTCGCGAAGCCCAAAGGCAGCGGCAAGACGCCGCCGATCCGGAGCGCGACGGCGAGGACGAGGCCGGCGAACGCGAGCGGGACCGCTCCCGCCTGCCGGCCGGGGCGCTGTGGCAGCCGCCGCTGCCGCCGCACTGGAACGCGGCGCGGCTGAGCGCCGGCGGCCGCCATGCGGCGGAAGCCGCCGTGTCCGCGCCGGGCAAGCGCGGCCGGACGCCGCTGGGCGAGGGCGAAGGACCGGACGCCGGCGCGCGCGGCAAGACCGCGGCCCGGCCGCAAGGCGCGCAGGCCGCCGCCGCGGCGCTGGCGGCCCAGCATGCGGCCAGCCTGGCGCCGACGGCCGACGCGCCGGTCAAAGTCGTGGCGCAGACGCTGGGGGCGCAGTCCAAGGCTGAGCCGGCGCTGCGCAAAGCCGAGCACGCCTCGGCCAAGGGCGAAGCCTCGCTTCCCGCCGCCGCGCCGCAGACGGCAGCCGCCGCGCCGACGCCGCTCGGACGGACCGTGTCGAAAGCCGAAGCCGCCGCGCCGGTCCCGACGCCGGCCGCCGCGCGCGAAGGCGGAGAGACGCGCAAGACCGAATCCGCACCGGCGGCCGCGGCGCTGACGCCTCCGCCGGCCCAACCGTCCGCGCCGGCGACGCCGCCGCCGCGCGAAGCCGCTCCGCAGGCGCGGCCGCGGCAGGACCCTGCCTTGAGCCAGACGACGCCGTCCGCGCCCAGCGCGCCGGAGCCGGCCCAGCCGGGCCTGACCTACCGCTTTCAGCGCTGGGGCGGCGAACACGCGGTGAACGTGCAGAGCCAGCCCGGCGGCGTGCTCAGCCTGCAGCCCTCGGACAGCCTGGTGCAACAGCGGCTGGGCGAGCAATGGCAGTCCGGCAACCCGCAGCAATGGCAGATGGCCCGCGACGACGGCCGCGAGCAGGGCCGGCAGCAGCCGCAGCGGGATGAGGAGGAGGACGCCTGATGCTGGCGCTCAGACAAATCGACGCGCGTGAACGCGCCTTGAGCCTTGCCGCCGCCGCCTGGCGGCGCCAGGGCTGGGACGCGACGCTGGAAACGCCGCCGCGCGGCGGCTTGTGGCTGTCTGTGGCCGACGCGGACCAGCGTTGGCAGGGCTGGCTGCAAGCGCGCGCCTGGCTGGAGAACGCCGCGCCGGAACTGGCGCGGTTGGCCTTGTCCGCCGGGGTGGAGGCGCAGGCGGCGCAATGGCTGGCGGCGGCGGAACGGCCGCTGACGCCGCCGATGCCGGAGCTGGCCTACCAGCGCTTGAGCCTGGGCGAGGCGGGGCCGGGCGACGCCTTGCCGCGCCAGCCGCTGCTGCGGGTGATGTGCGCCGAGGGGCCGCTGTGGCTGGAGCGCGCGCCGGCGTTCGAGGCCGGAGACGCGCCGGACCCGGCGCCCTTGTTGAGCTGGCCGCTGCGCTTCGTCATCGGCGACAGCCGCATCAGCCTGGGCTTGCTGCGCGGCGTGACGCGCGGCGACGTGCTGCTGATCCGCGAGCCGGCGGCGGCGGTGCGCTGCCACGACCGCGCGCTGGGCACTTATCAAACGTATGAGGAAGGAATCGTCATGGAATGGGATGAATCGCAACAGGCGGCGGAGCAGGAAGCGCCGGCGCGCGATATGGGACAGCTGCCGGTGGAGCTGGAATTCGTGCTGCACCGCGGGCGGGTGACGCTGACGGAGCTGCAGGACTTGTGCCGGGGCCAGTTGTTGAACCTGCCGGCGGACGTGGAGCGGCGGGTGGAAGTGCGCGCCAACGGCGCGCTGCTGGGACGCGGCGAACTGGTGCAGCTGGCCGGCCATCTGGGGGTGGAAGTGACGGAGTGGCTGGGCGGAGCCGCCGATGTCGAATGATATTTCGCTGATCGCGCTGCTGGCCTTCGCCACGCTGCTGCCTTTCCTGATCGCTTCCGGGACTTGCTTCATCAAGTTCTCCATCGTGTTCGTGATGGTGCGCAACGCGCTGGGCCTGCAGCAGGTGCCGTCCAATATGACGCTCAACGGCATCGCGCTGATGCTGTCGATGTTCGTGATGCTGCCGATCGCGCAGCAGGCCTACAGCCACTACCAGGAAGAACAGGTCAGCTTCAACAGCGTGGAATCGGTGAGCAACTTCGTCGAAAACGGCCTGGACGGTTATCGCGGCTATTTGCAGAAGTATTCCGATCCGGAACTGGTGAGTTTCTTTGAAAAAGCCCAGGCGCAGCGCACCGAGCGCGAAACAGGCAACGCGGCCGAGGACGAACAGCCGTCCCTCTTCGCCTTGCTGCCGGCCTACGCGCTCAGCGAGATCAAGAGCGCGTTCAAGATCGGCTTTTATCTCTACCTGCCCTTCGTGGTGGTGGATTTGGTGATCTCCAGCATCTTGCTGGCGCTGGGGATGATGATGATGAGCCCGGTGACGATTTCGGTGCCGATCAAGCTGGTGCTGTTCGTGGCGTTGGACGGCTGGACTTTGTTGTCCAAGGGCTTGGTGTTGCAGTACCTGGATTTGGCGACCTAGCCGGGCGGAGCAAACCGTCCCGCCACGGCATGGCGCTGCGCTCGGTTTTGCTGCCCATGCCGCCCGCCTCAATTTTGGAGTTTTGCTATGAATGATCTGGTGTTCGCCGGCAACAAGGCGCTGTACCTGGTGCTGCTGATGTCGGCCTGGCCCATCATCGTGGCCACCGCCATCGGCCTGCTGGTGGGCCTGTTCCAGACCGTGACCCAGTTGCAGGAACAGACGCTGCCCTTCGGCATCAAGCTGTTCGGCGTCAGCCTGTGCCTGTTCCTGCTGTCCGGCTGGTACGGCGAAACCCTGCTCGGCTTTGGCCGGGAGGTGATGCGCATGGCGCTGGCCCGAGGCTGAGACGGATGCAGTTCGGCCTGTTCTTCGAGATCCACGGCTGGGTGGCCTCGGCCGCGCTCGGCTTCGCCCGCGTGGCGCCGGTGTTCTTCATCCTGCCCTTCCTGAACAGCAATGTGCTCAGCGGCGTGGTGCGCACCTCGGCCACCATGCTGGTGGCGCTGGGGCTGTGGCCGCATCCGGTGGAGGCGCTGCCGGCTTTTCAGGCGCTGCCCTTTATCGCGCTGATCGCGCGCGAGGCCGCGGTGGGCCTGCTACTGGGCTGCCTGCTGGCCTGGCCGTTCTGGGTGTTTCACGCGCTGGGCAGCATCATAGACAACCAGCGCGGCGCGACGCTGAGCAGCAGCATAGACCCGGCCAACGGCGTGGACACTTCGGAGTTGGCCAATATGTTCAATCTGTTCGCCGCCGCAGTCTATCTGCAAGGCGGCGGCATGAGCCTGATGCTGGACCTGTTCCGTCAGAGCTATCAGCTGTGCGACCCGCTGGGCGCGTGCGCGCCGGCCTTGCAGCCGACGCTGAGCCTGCTCAATCAGGTGATCAGCAAGGCGGTGGTGCTGGCCAGCCCGGTGGTGGCGGCCTTGCTGCTGTCCGAGGTGGTGCTGGGCCTGCTGTCGCGTTTCGCGCCGCAGATGAACGCCTTCGCGGTGTCGCTGACGGTGAAGAGCGCGGCGGCCTTGCTGATCATGTTGATGTATTTCGGCCCGGTGTTGCCCGACACGGTGATGCGGCTGGCCTTCCCGCCGACGGCGCTGCCCGGCTGGCTGAGCGCGCCGGTGCGCTGAGATGTCGAACAAGACCGAACAACCCACGCGCAAGCGCTTGCAGGACGCGGCCAAGAAAGGCCAGTCCTTCAAGAGCCGCGACCTAGTGGTGGCCTGCCTGACCCTGTGCGGCGTCGCCTATCTGGTGTCCTTCGGCTCGCTGGTGGAACTGATGGGCGCTTTCCGCCAGGTGATCGCCGGCGGCTTCCAGCAGGATATGCAAGGCTACGCCCAGGCGGTGGCCTGGCTGGGCATCAAGCTCTTGCTGCCCATCTTTCTGCTGTGCATCGTCGCCTCCGCCTTGCCCTCCCTGCTGCAAAGCGGCTTCGTGCTGGCCAGCGAGGCCTTGAAGCTCAATCTGGAGGCCTTGAACCCGGTCAACGGCTTCAAGAAGCTGTTCAGCCTGCGCACGGTGAAGGAGGCGGTGAAGGCCTTGCTTTACCTGGCCAGTTTCGTGGTGGCGGTGCTGGTGCTGTGGCACAAGCACAAGGCCCTGTTGTTCGCCCAGCTCAACGGCGACCCCATGGGCATGGCGGCGATCTGGCGCGAACTGCTGCTGGCGCTGGTGCTGACCTGCCTGGGCTGCATCGTGGCGGTGCTGGTGCTGGATGCCATCGCCGAGTACTTCCTGTTCATGAAAGATATGAAGATGGACAAGCAGGAGGTCAAACGCGAGATGAAGGAGCAGGAGGGCAATCCGGAGATCAAGTCTCGCCGCCGCGAGGCGCATATGGAGATCCTGTCCGAGCAGGTGAAGTCCGACATCGAAAACTCGCGCCTGATCGTGGCCAACCCTACCCATATCGCCGTCGGCATCTATTTCAAGCCCGAGCTGCTGCCCATCCCCTTCATCTCGGTGATGGAGACCAATCAGCGCGCGCTGGCGGTGCGGGCCTATGCGGAAAAAGTGGGCGTGCCGGTGGTGCGCGACATCCCGCTGGCGCGGCGCATTTTCGCCAGCCACCGCCGTTATTCCCTGGTCAGCCTGGACGAGGTGGAGGAAGTGCTGCGCTTGCTGATGTGGCTGGAGCAGGTGGAAAACGCCGGAGCGCAGGCGTCGGAGCCGGAGCCATCGAGGCTAGCGGCGGAGCAACAGGGGAAGGACGCGAACGCCACCAAGCCCGCCTCTGTGGATAAACAAAACGACCAGGAAGGCTGAGCGCATAGACGCGCCGCTAAGAGCCTGTTCACGATCTTTTCGAGAGGGATCATGACCCAAGGCATTGAATCCGCTGCGCGGATGATGATTTTGATTGCCGGGGCTGCCCGGCGGGCAGGAAGGGGAATTTGCTCGGCCAAATTCCCCTTCACCCCAAAGGCCGCCCTGCAAGCCTGGCCTACGGCTTCCCGCCGGGTCCCGTCAGGCCCGAGGCGCGGCTGAACTCGCGATTTGCTAACGTCAAATCGCTCAAACAGGTCAGCCGCTTAAGACCTCGGGCCTGCCACCCGACGGCAGGCTTGAAGGGACCAGGGGCGCGTCGGATACGCGGCTTCCTGTGTATCAAACCGTGTTTCAAAGCGCGGACGAAAGATCGTACACAGGTTCTCAGGCCCATCCAGCCCGGCAACGCCAATCTTCCCCCGCGCGGCGGCGGCCTCAAAACCCGCAAGGCCATATTGAACACGCCCGGATAGCCGATGCGCCGTCGCCATGAGCGATTCCTGAATGTTTCCCCCCGCCGACCGCTGTTAAATGACAGCGACGACGGTCATTTCACACCCAAGACAACCGTCGTCTCTAGCCAGCTCTGCCGGGTTGGTGACAGCGACTAGGAGAAGTTTGATGAACCCTGAAGACAGTGTCAGCGACGACCGCCTGGCAGAGATGGTCTGGGAAGCGGTAAGCGCGGGCGCCACCCTGAAAGACGTGCACGGCATTCCGCCGGACATGATGGAAGGCCTGTACGCCCACGCTTACGATTTTTACAACAAGGGAAGGCTCGACGAGGCGGAAACCTTCTTCCGCTTTCTGTGCATCTACGACTTCTACAACCCCGACTACATCATGGGGCTGGCCGCCGTGTGCCAGCTCAAGAAACAGTTCCAGAAGGCCGCCGATCTGTACGCGGTGGCCTTCGCCCTGAGCAAGAACGACTACCGGCCGGTGTTCTTCACCGGGCAGTGCCAGCTGTTCATGCGCAAGGCGGCCAAGGCCAGGCAGTGTTTCGAGCTGGTGTGCGAACAAAGCGACGACGAGTCGCTGCGCGCCAAGGCCCAAGTGTATCTGGACAGTTTGCAGGAGACGGAGGCCGAGCAATCCCGTCAGCAGGAAAAGGAGCAAGCATGAGCGGTAACACTATCGGTCAAAGCTTCAATCTTGACAGTGCCAAGCTGGCGAAAGCGCTATCGGGTAACACCCAGGCGAGCGAGAAATTCGTCGACGCCGCGCAGAAGTCGGCGCAAGCGCTGTTCACGATGCGCGTCAGCGACGACGCCGGCGCCGCCAAGCCGCGCAGCGACTTGAACACGCCGCCGCTGACCCAGCCCACGGCCAAGGCCAAGGAAGAGCTGGACGGCGCGGGCAAGCTGACGCTGCTGCTGGGGCAGTTGATGTCCTTGCTGGGCAATGTCTCGCTGTCGCAGCTGGAAAGCCGCATCGCCACCTGGCGCGCGATGATGGAAGCGCAAGTGGCGATGGGCGAGAAACTGTCCAAAGAGTTCCAGGACGCGTTCAAGGCGGCGAGCGAAGCCACCGAGGCGTTGAAAGACGCGGTGGGCAACTACGACAGCGCCAAACAGGCCGCGGACGCCGCCCAGAAGAAAGCCGATGCGGCCCTGGCCAAGCTGAACGGCATGTCGCCGGACGATCCGGGTTACGCCGACGCCCAGGCCGCCAGCCAGCAAGCCTCCGGCGAAGCCGCGCAAGCCAAGCAGAAAGCCGACAAGGCGTTCGAGGTGGCGGAAAAGGCCCGCGTGGTGGCGGTGGAAAAGGGCAAGATCGCCGATGATCTGGCCGGCAAGGTGCAAGGCGCCAATGTGGGCGGCGATGTCGCGCGCAAAACCGGCGAGGACAACCTGTCCAATGTGGCCAAGCTGACCATGTTGATGGCGATGTTCGTCGAGCTGGTAGGCAAGAACAGCGAAGAAAGTCTGAAAAACGATCTGGCATTGTTCCAGGCCTTGCAGGAAGGCCGCCAGAAGGAAATGGACAAAAAATCCGCCGAGTACCAGGAAGAAGTGCGCAAGGCGGAAGAACTCAATCGCACCATGGGGTGCATTGGCAAGATTCTAGGCGCGTTGCTGACCGTGGTCAGCGTCGTGGCCGCAGCATTCACCGGCGGCGCCAGCCTGGCGCTGGCCGCGGTGGGCGTCGCGCTGATGGTGGCGGACGAGGTGGTCAAGGCCACCACCGGGGTGTCTTTCATGGAAGAGGCGTTGAAGCCCTTGATGGACAAGGTGCTCAAACCCTTGATGGACCTGATAGGCAAAGCCATTACCAAGGCGCTGGAAAGCATGGGGGTGGACAAGAAGACCGCTGAGCTGGCCGGCTCCATCATCGGCGCGGTGCTGGCCGCGGTGGCCATGGTCGCGGTGATGGTGGTGGTGGCCGTGGTGGGCAAGGGCGCCGCCAGCAAGCTGGGCGGCGCGCTCAGCAAGCTGATGGGCGACGCCATCAAGAAGATGGTGCCCAATGTGCTGAAGGAACTGGCCAAGAACGGCAGCAAGATGTTGACCCAGGGCTTCCAGCGCCTGGCCAACAGCCTGGGTCTGCGCACCGACGCCGCCTCCAAACAGCTGATGGCCAACACCCTCAACCGCGTGGTGGTGGGCGGGGAAGTGGCGCAAGCCACCACCCAGGCCGGCGGCAATGTGGCGCAGGGCGTGTTCATGAAGAACGCCAGCGACGCGCTGGCCGACTTCACCCTGGCGCGCGCCGCGATGGATCAGATCGAGCAATGGCTGAAGCAGGCGGTGGAAGCCTTCGCCAACACTCAGAAAATTACTCAGGAACTGACCACGATGATGTCTTCCGCGCTGCAGCAGAACGCTGAAGCCGGCCGCTTCGTACTGCGTCAGAGCCACGCTTGAGTCAGGAGAAAATAGCATGCTGAACACTATCAACACCACGTCCGTCCATACTCTTTTCCCCGCTACGGCGGAATCCGGCGCGACCGATAAATCGCTGGCGGCCAAGTCGCTGGTGGACATCAAGGACATCCTGCCCATCCTGAACAGCGCCGGCCGCGACGGCAAGGCGCTGGCCGAGGTGATGAGCGGGCCGGAACTGCGTCCGCCGTCCGCCGAAGTGAGCAAGCAGGTGACCGACGGCCTGAAGGCCTATCTGAGCGAAAAAGCCAAGGACCCGGAGTTTGTTCAGGATCTGGGCGCCTTGTACCAGAAGGTCGAATCCGGCGTGAACAAGCTGATGAACGACAAGGTCAAGGAACAGGCAGAACAGGGTAAATCCTTCGACATCAGCGGCATGGCGCCCAGCGGGGTGGCGCTGCTGGTGGCCGCCATCGTCTTGATGTCGGCGTTGCGCACCGCCGACAACGCTTTAAGCACCAAGTTGTCGCTGGTCAGCTTCGACGCCACCAAGGCCACCGCCGCCTCCATGGTGCGCGAAGGCATCGCCAACCTGTCCAGCAGTATTGCTCAGGGCGTGGGCCAGATGGCCATTACCGGCGTCGGAGCCAAGAAGAGCTTGAACGGCCTCAACGCCGAACGCGGCGCATTGAAGAACAACGCGCCCAAGCTGGCCAAGGCCGGCGACGAGAGTCGCAATATCCAAACCACGCTGAACCGTCAGAACACGGTCAAGCTGGGCACGGAGCCCGACAGCCTGAAGCATGTGGGCCTGAAGTCGCAGCCGGGCGCGGCCAAGTTGGGCGCAGGCGAGCCGGGCACGCAGTCCAACGCCGCAGGCAGCGTGGCGGACGGCATGGCCGGTGACAAGATCGGTTTGAAGTCCAGCAACCAGAACCTGGGCAAGCCGCATGAAACCGCCTTGGGCAGCGCCAGCGAGGACTTGTCGGTGAAGAGCTCGATCGAGCAGCAAACGATGGACGACACCAAGCTCAAGGCTCAGGCCAAGCAAACCACCGGCCGGGCCATCATGGACAGCTCGTCCGCGGCCAGCAATATCGCCGGCGGCTCTGGCCGCTACGCCTCCACGCTGGAGCAGTCCGAGCAGCAGATCAGCCAGGCTTCCAGCCGCGTGGCCAATACCGCCTCCGAGGAAACCCGCGAGAGCAGCCGCAAATCCGACAGCTTCATCCAGGAGCTGCTGCGCACCTTGGACAGCATCAGCCAATCCAAGAGCGCGGCCATGGGCGCGGTAGCCGGCAACATTCGCGCCTGATCCGCTAGCCCGGAACCGGGCGGCGCCGTCCCAGGCGCCGTCCGCCGGCCCGGCCATCCCGGTCGGGCCGGCCTTCCACACCATTCATCCCGCCAGCGCCTTGGCGCCTGCTTCGGCGCTGGCCATGCAGGGGAATTCCCATGAACGGCATTCAAACCACATCCTCCTTGCCGCTGACGCGGCCGCAAACGACGGAAACACCGGCCGCCGCGCCGCGAGCCGATACCGGCGGCGTCGCCGTTGAAATCCGCGCCACCGCGCCGCAAGGGCCGGAGCTGTCCGCGCTCAATACCGCTCAGAACAAGGCCGACGCGTTGCGCCAGGCCAACGAGGCCGCCCGCCGCACCGTCGAAGGGCAGACCACCTATGAAAGCAAGCTGGCGGACCAGCGCTGGCAGGCGGCGATTGCCGGCGGCGAGCAGCCGGCGGCCGAGCGGCTTAATTTCCAGCGCGGCGCGTTGACGCGGGCGCAGGACCAGGCCCGCGACATGCAGACGCTGAATACTCAGCAACTCAAAAGCAGTCTGGGCGCTTTGGCGCAAAGCGGCTATGTGATGTCCGCCGAGCAAAAGTCGACGCTGCAGGCGGATATCGCCGACGTGTTCGCCGACGCTCCGCCCACAGCGCGGGAATTTGCCGCGCCGATGTTGTACACGGCGCCGGGCGCGGCCAAGGACATGATTTCCGACCGCGAACTGTGGGAAATGATCAGCAAGGCCATCGGCGACATCAAGGACGGCTATCTGGGCGTGTACGAAAACGTGGTGGCCCAGTACACCGAGTTCTACAAGGCGTTCAGCGACATCCTGTCGCAGATGGCGAACTGGATCAAACCCGGCGGCGACGGCAACAAGGTCAAGTTGGACGTCGATGCGCTCAAGGCCGCGCTGCAGAAGCTGAAATCGGATTTCTCCCTGCCCAAGAAAGCGGCGGTGCTTTTCCCCTCGCAGGATAAATCGGCGGATCCGATCAAGGGCGGCAGCGAAGAGGACGCCAGGAAGTGGGCCAAGGAGATGGGTTTGCCGGATTCCTGCGTCCAGAAGTCGGCGGACGGCAAATGGGTGGTGGTGATCGACATGACGCCGGTCGACACCATGATCCGCGACGTTGGCGCCTTGGGCAGTGGCTCGGCGGTGGAAATGGACAACGCCAAATTCCAGGCCTGGCAGTCCGGTTTCAAGGCGCAGGAAGAAAACCTGAAAAACACCCTGCAGACGCTGACCCAGAAATACAGCAACGCCAATTCGCTGTACGACAACCTGGTCAAGGTGCTCAGCAGTACCATCAGCAGCTGCACGGAAACCGCCAAGTCCTTCCTGCAAGGCTAAGCAGCGGTTTGACGCTTGAGGCCGGGCGCGCCGACGCCCCTGTCCTCAGCTTGTCGTTAACCGTCATCAACATTTTAGAACCTGTTCATGAACTGCTGCGCTGTGGCGATACGGCGTTAAAAACAAGCTCAAAATGCTCATGTACACGAGTACATTCCGCTTTTTCGCTCGTTTTCGCCTTGTCTCGCTCTTGCTCGCAAGATCGTGAACAGGTTCTTAGGAGAGCAACATGCCGGGACTTTCCGGATTATCACGCGCCCATTCCTGCCCGGACCTGTCCGCGCTGCTGAATGGACCGGCGCGGCCGGCCAGCGCCTTGGCGCGACGGCTGAGCGAGGCGCGCAGCAGCGACGCCGCGCCGCCGCGTCGCCACTCGCTGGCCGATCTGGCCAGCTACAAGGCGGACTACAGCCGCGACAGCGTGGCGGCCTTGTTCGCCGCCTCGTCGCAGTCTCAGCGTCTGGGCGAGCTGTATCAGGAGTCGCCCAACCGCTACGCCAAGCTGGAAATCGCCGAATTCGCCAAGGTCTACAGCCAGTTGAGCCGGCAGGAGGGCCTGAGCGAACAGGCGCGCCAAACGCTGGACGGGCTGGCGCAGCAGTACACCGACAAGATATTGAAGGACGGCCTGGGCGAAAAATCCGCTTTTGGCCCGTGGACGCCGAGAACCGACAAGCACTATCAGCAGCGCAGCAAGCTGGAGCACAAGCTGGCCGCCATGATGGAGCGGCAATGTCCGGGCGGCGTGTTGCAGCTGGGCAATGACTTCATGCGTCGCGAGGTGGTGCCTTTCATCCTGTCCCGCGTCGAGTCCCACTTGGGGCGTCAGCTGGACGAGAGCACCTGCCAGCGTTTGACCGAACTGGTGGACAGCGCGGCGATGAAGGCTTTTGAAGAACTGCGGCAGCGACGCGGCGAGTTGATAGAGCAGCGCGGCGTCAGCGTGGGCACGCTGGCGCGCGACCTCGACACCGTCGCCATCCTGCCGCAATTGCTGCGCAGCCTGCTGGAGGGCTTGGGCCAGGGCCCGAAAGACCCGGAACGGCCGGAGCCGGTCCGCGCCGATCAGCCCGATCCCGGCCCGGGCCCTCAGCCAGGCCCGACCGAGCCGGGGGGCGCGCAGCAGCCGATGGTGGTGAATAACTACTACACCACCAATAACGATAATCGTCAGGACAATCGTCAGGACAACCGGCGTTGGGACAAGCGCGGCGACATGTATCTGGGCGATGTGAACAAGGGCAACCGCCATCATGGCGGAGCGCCCTCGCGCCTGGTGACGTCTTTGCGCATGCCGGCGCCGCAAGTCGCCCGCAGCCAGGACTTGCCCAAGCCGCAGCAGGCCACCGTGTCGGAAACGCGCCATCCCTTGCTGGACGCGGCCAGCCAGGTAACGGGCGCCTTGTCCGAGCTGATGAACACGGCGCTGGGCGAAGAAACGCTGCCGGCGCCCACGGCCGGTTCGGCGCAAGCCGGCAAACTGGAAGCGACCGCGCGTCAGGCGCGGATCAGCCAGCCGGCCGCATCGCAATCCGCAATCCTGGGAGGCGCGCCGTCCGGCGTGGAGCAGGGCACGCAGACCGATGGCGGCCAGACTTTGCATCACGCGGCCAGCCAGGTGATGGAGGCGATGTCCGAGCTGATGGGCACGGCGCTGGGCGAGGAAACGCTGACGGCACCCACGCCCGGCGCGGCGCAGGCGGGCAAGCTGGAGGCGACGGCGCGTCAGGCGCGGCTCAGCCAGCCAGCCACGCCGCAGTCCGCGACTCTCGGCGGCGTGCCGTCCGGCGTGGAACAGGGCACGCAGACCGATGCCGGCCAGGCTTTGCGCGACGCGGCCAGCCAGGTGTCGACGGCCATGTCCGAGCTGATGAACACGGCCTTGGGCGAGGAAACGCTGGCGACGCCCATTCCCGGCGCGGCGCAAGCGGGCAAGCTGGAGGCGACGGCGCGTCAGGCGCGGCTCGACGCGGCAGCCCAGCCGCAAACCGCCAGCCTAGGCGGGGAGTTCGCCGGGCTGGCCTTCCGCGGCGGCCCGCTACGCAATCTGCCCAGCCAGGCCTATCTGCGCAGCCAGATCTTCCATTCGACCTTGGACGGCCATGCCGCCGGCCGGGAGCTGATCAAGGCGCTGCGCGACGCGCTGGAGCCCGACGCGGCGCAGCCCTTCGCGCAACGGCGCGAGTTCGAAGCCTTGCGCAACCGGATGTTGCCCAGCGGCCGCATGCAGCAAGACGATTTGCTGCGGCAATTCGCCGACGGCGCGCCGGAAACGCTGGCCGCCGACGCGCGCCGGCTGGGCGGGGTGCTGGCCGAGCACCCCGGCCTGGAGCGTCAGCGCCAGGCGCTGGGCGGTTTTGCGCAAACCCTGATCCGGGAAACCAATTTGCTGCCGCCGGGCGGACGCGCCAATCCCTTGTTGGGCGAGTTTCTGAGCGGCTTGGGTCTTCAGCCGCGCAACACGCCGGCGGCGGATGCCGGCGCTCGCCTGCATCAGGCCGCGCGCGAGGTAGCCGACGGCTTGTCCCAGGTGCTGGACACCGCGGCCGGCCGGCGCGTGGAAGGCGAGTTGCGGGCCGAACGCGTCGATATCCAGCAAGCGGCCAGCACGCCGTTGGACCAAGCGGTTCGCTTGTCGGCCGGAGAAGCGCCGGCCGCCGATGCCGGCTCGAGTCTGCATCAGGCCGCGCGACAGGTGGCGGATGGCTTATCCCAAGTCTTGAACGCCGCCGCCGGCCAGAGCGCGGCCGGCGAACCGGAGGCCAATGGACAAGCGTCTCAGCTTGGCCGCGCGCCGACGGCGGACGCGGCTCAGGCGGCTGAAGGGGTCGGAGGCGGCTTCGGCGGGCTCAAGTTCCGCGACGGCAATCTGTACACGCTGCCGACCCAGGCCTATCTGCGTAGCCGCGCTTTCGCGCTCGACGCCGGCAGCGAGCTGATCCGCGCGGTGCGCGGCGCCTTGGAGCCCGACGCGACGCAGCCCTTCGCGCAACGGCGCGAGTTCGAAGCACTGCGCAACCGCGTGTTGCCGGGCAACAGCACCCAGCAGAGCGGCGTGCTGAAGGACTTCGCCGACGGCAAGGCGGGCACGCTGGGCGACGATGCCGCGCAGTTGCGGCAAGTGCTGGCCGAGCATCCGGGTTTGGAGCGACAGCGCCAGGCGCTGAGCAGCTTCGCGCGCACCTTGATCCGCGAGGCCAATCTATTGCCGCGCGGCAAGCCGGCCAACCCGCTGGTGACGGCGTTGCTCAGCGGGCTGAGCATAGACGCGGCCGCGGAGGCGCGGCGCGGCGAAGCCTTGAGCTCGTCTTCGGGCGTCACCCTGACCACCGACGGCCTGCATCTCGATCCCAACCGCATCCGGGAGCGCAACCGTGGCAATCAGTCTTGAGCAACAAGTGGTGGCGGTGATGGCCTGCTGTTTATCGGTGGAGGAGTCCAAGCTGCAGCCGCAGGCGCGGCTGGTGGACGAGTTGTACGCGGACTCGATGGAGCTGCTGGACATGGTGCTCTTGCTGAACGATGAGTTCGGCATCGAGATCGGCGTCGACGACATCGTCGACATCAAGACCGTGGCCCATGTCTGCCAGGTGGTGGAGCGGCAGCTGGCGGGGCGCCTCGCTCAGTCGCCGCTCGGCTCCGCTTGCGGCAGCGCCGCCTCCAGCGCCTGAAGCAGGTCTTGCAGCCGGGCGGCGTCCGGCTGCGGCTGGCGCAGCGCGGTCTGCATGTCCGCCGCCAGCGCCGGCAGGCGCGGCAGGCCGGCGCTGAGCGCCACGCCGTGCAGGCGGTGCGCGTAGTGTTCCGCCTGCGGCCAGTCCCGCGCCAGCAAGGCCTGGCGCAAGGCGGCGGCGTCGGCGTCGCAGCTGTGGCTTAGCAACTGCGTCAGCTCGCCGTCGGGCGGGACCGGCGCGGCCGGCGCCGGGCCGGGGCGGTGATCCAGCCACAGCGTCATGATCTGTTCCAGCTGGGCCAGCCGCAAGGGCTTGGTCAGGCAGCTGTCTATGCCGCTGTCCAGGCAACGCTGCTGGTGTTCTATGCCGGTGGTGGCCGAGATGGCGATGATGGGCAGATAGGGCTGCCACTGCAAGGCCGGGTGGCGGCGCAGCCGCAGCGCCAGTTGATAGCCGCTGATGCCGGGCAGATTGCAGTCCAGCAGCGCCATGGCGAAGCGCTGGCCCTGATCCAGCAAGCCCAGCGCGGCGGCGCCGTTGTCCGCCGTCACCGCGCGGTAGCCCAGTTGCAGCAGCTGCTGGGCGATGATGAAGCGATTGGCCGGCTGGTCCTCCACCACCAGGATGGGATCGCAGGCTTCCTTGAGGGCGGCCGGCGGGCTGGCGACGTCCGGCTCGGCGGCCGCTGCCGGCTCGGCCGGCGCATGGCGCACCGGCAGCCACAAGGTCACCGTGGTGCCTTGTTCCGGCTGGCTGTCCAGCGCGATGCGGCCGGACATCAGCTCCACCAGTTGCCGGCAGATCAACAAGCCCAGCCCGGTGCCGCCGTAGCGTTGCTGGGTATGGTCCGCCTGCGCGTATTCGTGAAACAAGCGGGCCTGCTGTTCCGGCGCGATGCCGATGCCGGTGTCGCTGACCTGGACGCAGAGCAGCGCCCGCTCTTCCTCTATTTCCTGTAGTTCCAATCGCAGGCACACCTCGCCCTGGCGGGTGAACTTGACCGCGTTGCTGAGCAGATTGCTCAGGATCTGGCGCAGGCGCACCGGGTCCAGCACCAGCAGGCGGCCGCACAGGCCAAGCAGCTCCAGCCGCAGTTCCAGCCCTTTCTTTTCCGCGCAGGCGCGGTAGATCGCCGCCACGCCGCTGGACAGCGCCGCCGCGTCGGTGGCCAGCGGCTCCAGCCGCAGCCGCCTGGCGTTGAGCTTGGACACGTCCAGCACATTGTCCAGCAGCTCCAGCAAATTCACCGCCGAGGCGTTGGCCAGCGCCGCCAGCTCGCGTTCGCGCGGCGGCAGCTCGGCCTGGCGCAGCAGCTCCACCGAGGCCAGCACCGCGTTCATCGGCGTGCGGATTTCATGGCTCATCACCGCCAGAAAGGTGGATTTCTCCGCCTCGCTGCGCTGGGCGGCGCGGCGCGCGGCGTGGGCGCGCTGGGCGAACAGCAGCAGCAAGAGCAGGACCAGGCCGACGCCGGACAGCTCCAGCGCGTAATAACGGGCGATGGAGCGCCAGGACGGCGCGCCGTAGTCGGTGGTCTGCAACCAGTCTTCCAGCATGTGCTGGGTGTCGTCCGCGGTCAGCCGCGCCAGCGAGCCGTTGATGATGGACAGCAGTTGCGGCTGGTCCTTGTTCACCGCCATCGACACCAGTCTGGGCATTTCGCTGACGCTGCCGGCGATGCGCAGCGAGCCGTAATAACGGCGGCGGATCACGGACTGCATCACCGCGTCCAGCCCCACCGCGGCGTAGGCCTTGCCGTCCGCCACCGCGTCCAGCGCCGCCAGCGGCGTGGGCGTGGCCACGATGTCCACCGCGGGAAAGTTTTCGCGCAGGAAGTATTCGTAAGGGTCGCCGCTTTCCACCGCGATGGTCTTGTTGGCCAGCTTGGAGGTGTTGAACACGATGGGCTTGTCCGGCTGGGTGACCAGCACGGTGCTGCCGGAAAAATAGGGGTCGCTGAAGCGGATGCGCCGGCCCACCTCCGGCGGAATCAGGCCGGAGGACAGCGCGGTGAGCAGATCGATGCGGCCGCTCAGCATCATGTCCACCGCCTGTTGGCGGTTGGCCACCGGCACCAGTTCGAAGCGCAGGCCGCTGATCTCGGAAATGCGGTTCAGATAAGCCTGGGTCAGGCCGCGGTGCTCGCCGTCCTCCATGTATTCGATAGGCCAGCCGTGGGGGTCTATCGCGTAGCGTACCACCGGGTGCTTGGCCAGCCAGGCGCGTTCCGCCGGCTTGAAGCCGGCGTGGCTCAGACCGGACAGGCAGAAGGCCGGCAGCAGACAGGAGAGCAGAAAGGAGCGCGCGCGCATGGCTTCAGTGGCTGGCCAGCCGGCTTTGCAGCTGGAACAGCTCGTTGTCGCTGCGCAGGCCCAGCTTTTTCAGCGCGGACTGCTTCTGATTGCTGATGGTCTTGATGCTGCGCGAGAACTTGACGGCGATGTCGCTGACCGTCATGCCGTCCAGGCAGCAGCGCAGCACCTCGCGTTCGCGCGGGGACAGCTCCGGATGGTCCAGCAAGCTGCGCAACATGGCTTTTTGCGGCGCCGGCAGGTTGGCGCAGCTCTCGTTCAGCGCGGCGCTCATGTCCGGGCTCAGATAGCTGTGGCCGTCGGCCAGCAGGCGGATGGCGGCCACCAGTTCGTCCAGGCTCTGCTCCTTGCCGATGAAGCCGTGAGCGCCGCAGCGCAGCGCCAGCGCCACCGTGGCCGGGGTGTAATAGGCCGACATCACCAGGATGCGCACGCGGGCGAAACGCCGGCGCAGGCCGCGGATCAGGCTGAAGCCGTCGATGTCGCCGGGGCTGAGCGCGTAGTCGGTGACCACGACGTCGACGCCGTCGTGCTGCTTCAGATGCTGAATCAGCGGCGCGCTGCTGGTGAACTGTCCGGTCACGTTCAAGTCGGTTTCATCGGCCAGGAGGCCGGCCAGGCTGTTCAGCACCATCAGATGATCGTCCAGCAAGGTGATCTGTATCGGCTGGCTCCGCAATGATTTGGCATCAGGCATATGAGTATCCCAACAGATGGCGGCGCGGCTGCGCCTTGCGCCATGGTTATGTCTCTGAACCTGTGTATTCTGTTGCGCGGGCGGCGGCTCCGGTTTCGCTTCGGCCTCAGGCTTGGTATAGGCCATTACGCAAAGGTTTGGCGGCAGGGAGCGCTTGCGCCGCCGGTCTGGCCGGCTGAGGGAACGGAGGGTGGAATGGCGGGACGGGCCAGGCGCTGCGGCGCGGCCGGCGTCGCCTGCGGCGGGGCCGGAGGCGAAAGCGTGCGCATTCGTGATCTCGTTCCCCGGATTGTTAAAGACAGCCAGCAGGCCATTATTCCGCGCCGGCTGCGCCTTGTGAAGCGATTTCGGCGACGGACGGCGACGCTTAGCGCGCTGGCATGAGGCCGGCGGCGAGGCGCCGCCGCCGGCGCGATGGCGTGTATCGGTTCTTAGAAGGCGTTTACGCTCTCGCGAGCGAGAGCGAGGCAAGGCGAAAACGAGCGAAAAAGCGGAATGTACTTGTGGTACATGGGCATTTTGAGCTCGTCCTCACCGTGCAACGCTTCACGACGCGCAGCGGATCGCAAACCGGTTCTTAGAAACCCGAGAGCACGATCTTGCCCTTGGCCCGGTTGCTTTCCAGCAAGGCGTGGGCGCGTTTCAGATTGGCGGCGTCGACGCGGCCGAAGCGCTCGGCCACCGTGCTGCGGATCAGGCCGGCGTCCACCAGCTCGGCCAGCCGGTTCAGCAGGCGGTGCTGCTCAATCTGATCGTCGGTGCCGAACAGCGAACGGGTGTACATGAACTCCCAGTGCAGCGACACGCTCTTGCGCTTCAGCTCGCGCACGTCCAGGGCCGCCGGATCGTCGATCAGCGCCAGCTTGCCCTGCGGCGCGATGGCGGCGGCGATCTCCTTGAAGTGGGCGTCGGTCTGGTTCAGGCTGGCCACGTAATCGACGCTGGGGTAGCCGATGCGCTTGAGCTCCTCGCTGAGCGGGAGGCGGTGGTCGATCACATGGTGAGCGCCCAGCTCCTTGACCCAGGCCTGGGTTTCCGGCCGCGAGGCGGTGGCGATCACGGTCAGCCCGGTCAGCTGGCGCGCCAGCTGCACCAGGATGGAGCCGACGCCGCCGGCCGCGCCCACCACCAGCAGGCTCCGGCCGCTGGGCGCGCGGTTGTCCAGCACTTGCAGCCGGTCGAACAACAGTTCCCAGGCGGTGATGGCGGTCAGCGGCAGGGCGGCGGCCTGTTCGAAGTCCAGGCTGTGCGGCATGCGGCCGACGATGCGCTCGTCCACCGCGTGCAATTCGCTATTGGCGCCGGGGCGGTGCAGCGCGCCGGCGTACCACACCTTGTCGCCGGGTTGGAACAGGCTGACCTTGTCGCCCACCGCGCGTACCACGCCGGCGGCGTCCCAGCCCAGCACCTTGGGCTGGCCGGCTTCCGGCGCCGCGCCGGCGCGCACCTTGGTGTCCACCGGGTTCACTGAAACGGCTTTGACCTCCACCAACAGGTCGTGCTCGCCGATGGCGGGCTCGGGCAGCTGCACGTCCTGCAGCGATTCCGGGTGCTCGATCGGCAGATTCTGGTAATAGGCGACGGCTTTCATCTTGGCATGCTCCATAGCGTGTGGGCCGATAAGAGTCTGTTCAAAGTCTTGCGAGCAAGAGCGAGACAAGGCGAAAACGAGCGAAAAAGCGGAATGTACACGTGGTACATGAGCATTTTGAGCTTGTTTTCAACGCCGTATCGCCGAAGCGCAGCAGACTTTGAACAGGTTCTAAGGCCCGGTCTTGATGGTGCTTATGCTATTCCTATTCGACCCAACGAAAAGCCGGCTAAAATTCGATTCAGTTTCAAAAAAATTTTGACGATCATGGTCCGTTTCGAAGATTTGCAGGTATTCGTCCGCGCCGCCGACAACGGCAGCCTGTCCGCCGCCGCGCGTCAGCTGGATCTGAGCCCGGCGGTGGCCAGCGCGGCGCTGAAGCGGCTGGAAAAAACCGTGGGCGCGCAATTGCTGGCGCGCTCCACCCGCAGTCTGCGGCTGACCCTGGCCGGAGAGCGCTACCTGGCCCATGCGCGCGCCGCGCTGGAGGCGGTGGAGGCCGGCGGCCAGGCGCTGGCCTTGCAGCGGCAGGCTTTGAGCGGGGAGCTGTCGCTGTCCATGCCGTCGGACCTGGGGCGCAGCCGGCTGCGCGGCTGGCTGGACGCCTTTCTGGAGCGCCACGCCGGCCTGCGCCTGCAATTGCGGATCAGCGACCGGGTGGCGGATCTGTACCGGCAGCCGGTGGACGTGGCCCTGCGCTACGGCGTGCCGGAAGACTCCAGCCTGGTGGCCCTGCCGCTGGCGCCGGACAACCGGCGGGTGCTGTGCGCGTCGCCGGACTATCTGGCGCGCCACGGCCGGCCGCAATCGCCGCAGGAACTGCGCCGCCATCAATGCCTGCGGCTGGTGTTGGGCGCGGCCTTGCACGAGCGCTGGAGTTTCAGCCAGGGTCCGCTGCGGGAGCAGGTGACAGTGGACGGCCGCCGCCAGAGCGACGACGGCGAGGTGGTGCGGCGCTGGGCGCTGGAGGGTTTGGGCATCGCCTATAAATCGCGTTTGGACGCGCTGGACGATCTGCGCGCCGGCCGTTTGCTGCCGCTGTTGGAAGATTGGCAGACCGAGGCCACACCGCTGTGTCTGGTGATCCCGCATCGTCTGATGCTGTCGCCGGCGGTGGCGGCGCTGCGCGAGCATTTGCAGGCATGCCTGCAGGATTACCTGGCGGTGCCATGAGGGAAGGCGCTGCCCTCACGGCGCGGCGAACCCGGTGTGCTAGCTATTGCGGAAGCGGATGCGGCGGAAGCGCGCTTCCAGGCTGAAGCGCTGTCCCAGCGCCAGGTAGATTTGGTGTTGGCTATCGACATGGCGGTAGACGCGGACCCGGTCGGCGCCCAACAGCATCATGATTTCCAGATAGTTAAAAAAGCCCATCCACTGGCCGCGTCCGTCGCGGTCGTCAAAGTTGATGTCGCGCGCGACGCGGCTGAGCAGGCCCTTGCCGACGTACTCGCGGTTGTCCTTCAGCCATTGCAGCAGGTGGGCCGCGCATTCGCGGCCGTAGGTGACATTGGAGGGGTGATCCTTGCCGGGCGTAGGCATTTGCCAGTAATGCGGGTAGGTGCGGCCGGGGCAGAAGCGGACGAAGGGCAGTAGTACGCTTTGTTGTTCCAGAGCGTTCAGTTTGTAGCGACGGCGCGGGGAAAAGGTTTGAGCGTGTTGCATGGTGTTTCTCCTAGTGAATAACACAAGATGAAGCACCTGAGCCCATAAAGAGGGAACAGGATTGGCGTCTAAATCAATCAAATCGTTGTCCGTGCCGACTCGTAGTCCACCATGCACCTGCCGAATGGCGTGGTCATGGATGGTAAAGCAGGCCACGCAATTGCTGCGCGGGTCGGGGGTTAATGCTAGCGACGGGACGCCAATCCCGTGTGCCGCTTGTTTTGGCGGCAACGGGGGGATTGTTGCCGAGGGGGCGGGCGGGGTCAAGGTGGGGCGGTTGCTTTGGCTAGGTGGGGGGGGGTTGAATCCGCTGCGCGGATGATGATTTTCATTACCGGGGCTGCCCGGCGGGCAGGAAGGGGAACAACTCGGCCAAATTCCCTATCACTGAGCGAATCAAAGATTCGCACGTAAACACCCCAAAGGCCGCCCTGCAAGCCTGGCCTACGGCTTCCCGCCGGGTCCCGTCAGGCCCGAGGCGCGGCTGAACTCGCGATTTGCTAACGTCAAATCGCTCAAACAGGGCAGCCGCTTAAAACCTCGGGCCTGCCACCCGGCGGCAGGCTTGAAGGGACCAGGGGCGCGTCGGATACATGCTTTCTTTTAGGGAGCTAGGCTTATCCACAGACAAGAGCAATGGGGTCAAGTTATTCACAGAAATGACCCGCTTCGCTAAACCACCTTTCTTATTCAAAAAAGACCACCTTGTGTAGCGCCCAAGTGTCCCCTCGGGGCGCGCTCCGGGTTTCGCGTCCTGGGGGACGAGGGGGGCTGGAAGGGGGCGGCGGCCCGCCCCCTCCCCGTTCGCCGCGCGGAAAGCGGCACCTAAATCAATATCCGCGTAGCGGATTCAACAGATTAATCATTAAAAAACGCTGCACCTGCCATATTCGGCTCAGCGAAGCGTTCACAGTCCCCCACTCAGCCGCCAGCGGTACGCGCCTGCCAGGCCGGATCGCTGGCGAAACGCTCCACCAGAAAATCCAGCATCGCTCGCAAGGTGGCCGGCATCTGCCGGCGCGAAGCGTAAATACCGTAAATGCCCAACTCCTGCGGCTGGTACTCCGGCAACAAAGCCACCAACTGACCACTGGCGATCAGCGGCGCGGCGGAATACAAGGGCTGCAAGGCGATGCCCGCGCCGGCCGCGGTGGCGGACAACAAGACCATGGACTCGTTGGCGCTCAGATTGCCGCTGACCGGCACCGCCAACTGCTCGCCGTGACGCTGGAAACGCCACAAGCTCTTGCCGAAATAGGAATAGGTCAGACAGTTGTGCAGAGACAAATCCTCCAGCCGCTTGGGCGCGCCGTGGGCGGCCAGATAGGCGGGAGAGGCGCAGATCACCGACGCGCAACTGGCCAGCGGCCGGGCGATCAGACTGGGGTCCAGCGCATTGGTGATGCGGATGGCCAGATCGATTCTTTCTTCCACCAGATTGACCGCGCGGTTGCTGATCTGCAGATCGATGGCGGTTTGCGGATAGCGGCGCAGAAACTCGGTTACCGCCGCCGCCAGCGCGTCCTGCGCCAGAGACTGCGCGCAGCTGATGC
This sequence comes from Chromobacterium sp. FG22, assembly GCF_057809415.1. NCBI lineage: Bacteria > Pseudomonadati > Pseudomonadota > Betaproteobacteria > Neisseriales > Chromobacteriaceae > Chromobacterium > Chromobacterium sp. FG22. Next base: position 282,152 of record NZ_JBMDJX010000001.1, read on the forward strand.
GCAGCAGGCCCTGCGGCTGACCGGGGTCCGCGCTGTTGGCCGCCGGCATCTGCCCGGCGATTTCCAACATCTGCCGGCAACGCGCCAGCGTCTCCTCCCCGGCCGGAGTCAGGCTCAGCCGCCGCGTGGTGCGATGCAGCAGCCGGGTGCCGGCCCATTCCTCCATTTCCGCCAGATAGCGGGTGATCATCGCCCGCGACATGTCCAGCGTATCCGCCGCGGCCACCAGGCTGCCGCGTTCGGTAATGGTCACAAACACTTGCGCCGCGGTGATCCTATCCATGATTCGCTCGATTCATGCAACTAACCATTGCTTATTATCCGGTTTTTGATTCGAAAATAGCAATCTATGATTCACATCAGGCTTGCTACCAAGCCGACCGATCTCAAATTCACCAAATGGAAACCATCATGATCCAACACCGCATTTCCGGCAGCTTTGTAGCAGGCGCCCTGTTGATGTCCGCCGCCTTCGCCCAAGCCGACGCTTTGAAAGTCGATGTCTACAACCCCGGCGCCAAGAGCCTGTTCCCGGTGTCCTCGGAATTGGTCACCGGCAAGAGCGAGGCCGTGCTGATCGACGCCCAGTTCCAGCGCAACGACGCCGAGGCTCTGGTGGCCAAGGTCAAGGCCAGCGGCAAGAAGCTGACCACGGTGTTCATCTCCCATCCGGACCCGGACTTCTACTTTGGCCTGGATGTGATCAAGGCCGCTTTCCCGGACGCCAAGGTGCTGGCCACCGCCGCCACCATTGAAGCGATCAAGGCTTCCAAGGACGGCAAGATGGCCTACTGGGGCCCGATCCTGAAGGACAACGCGCCCAAGACCGTGATCGTGCCGGAACCCATCCAGGGCGACACCCTGAAAGTGGACGGCCAGAAACTGCAAGTCATGGGTCTGAAAGGCCCGACCCCGGACCGCACCTATATCTGGGCGCCGTCGATCAAGACCGCGATGGGCGGCGTGCTGACCTACGGCAATATGCATGTCTGGACCGCGGACACCCAAACCCCGAAAGACCGCGCCGACTGGCAGAAGTCGCTGAAGAACCTGCAGGCGCTGAAGCCCAAGGTCGTGGTGCCCGGTCATTTCCTGAACAACGCGCCGCATACCCTGGCTTCGGTGAAGTTCACCAGCGACTACCTGAAAACGCTGGAAGCGGAACTGCCCAAGGCCAAGAACTCGGCCGAGCTGGTGACGGCGATGAAGCAGCGTTATCCGAAGCTGGACGGCGTGGCGGATCTGGAACTGAGCGCCAAGGTGCTCAAGGGCGAGATGAAGTGGCCGCAATAAGGCTCTGAGGGCAGCCAGCGAAAGTCTTGATGCTGCGCGGCGCCGACTTGCCGTACTCCCTGTACTGCCGGCGTCGGCGCGCCTTGCCTCAGGATTCGTTTGCCGCCCTTGATGCTTTCTACGTCTGATGATTTGAATGTATGGCCGCCCGCGTCGCGGGCGGCGCAAGAAAGGAAACCGCCATGTCCGGCATTATTTTGCACACTATTTTCGATCCGCTCTGCGGCTGGTGCTACGGCGCCGCGCCCTTGCTGGAAGCCGCGCGCGGCGTGCCGGGCCTGACGGTGGCGCTGCACGGCGGCGGCATGATGGTGGGCGCCAATCGCCGCCGGGTCAGCCCTGAGTGGCGCCAATTCGTGCTGCCGCACGACCGCCGCATCGCTGAAGTCTCCGGCCAGCCTTTCGGCGAAGCGTATTTCGACGGCCTGCTCAAGGACCACGGCGCGGTGATGGATTCCGCGCCGCCCACCACCGCCGTGCTGGCGGCGGAGGAGGCGGCCGGCGGCGGGCTGGCACTGCTGCATCGCATCCAGCGCGCCCACTTCGTGGAAGGCCGTCGTATCGCGGAATTCCCGGTGCTGGCCGAACTGGCCGCCGATATCGGCCTGGACGCGGAGGCTTTCGCCGCGGCTTACCATCGCCTGGAAGGCTCGGCCACCGACGCCCACTTCGAGGAAAGCCGCCGGCTGTTGGCCCAAGTGGGCGGCCAGGGCTTCCCCACGCTGGCGCTGGAGGAAAACGGCCGGCTGACGGTGCTGGACCTGGGCGCTTATCTGGGCCGGCCGGACGCTTGGCGCGCCCGCCTGAGCCAGGCCGCGTCCAGCGCGACGCCGGCCGCGGCGGAGACGCTGGCTTGCGGGCCGGACAGCTGTGTGTTGCCGCAATGAAGGAAGGGCATGAGCAAACCGATTTTTGGATGGAACACCATGAACGCTAATCAAACCCCGGGCCAGGGCCACCTGAGCAATGTGGACATCGTCCGCGCCACCTATGAAGGCGATTCCGAGGCCAACGGCCGCAATCTCTTGGCCGCGCTGGCACCGGACGCTGAATGGACCGAAGCCGCCGGCTTCCCTTACGCCGGCACCTATGTCGGCGCGGAGTCCATCGTCAAGAACGTGCACGAGCGGCTGGGCCGCGAGTGGGAAGGTTACCGCGCGGCGGTGGACAGCTTCTACGACGCCGGCGAGCATGTGATCGCCCAGGGCTTCTACCACGGCGTTTACCGCGCCACCGGCAAGGGCTTCGTCGCCTCTTTCGCCCACATTTACACGCTGCGGGACGGCAAGATCGTCAAGTTCGTGCAGATTGTGGACAGCGCCAAGGTGCTGGAAGCGATGTCGGTCTGAGAACCGGTTCACGATCTGCTGCGCGTCGTGAGGCGTCACACGGTGAGTACCGGCTTCGAAATGCTCATGTACCGTGTGTACACTCCGCTTTCTCAGCCGTTTTCGCCTTGTCTCGCGAGATCATGAACCGGTTCTGAGAACCAGGTCCGCCAATGAAAAAACCGCCAGCCGGCAACGGTTGGCGGTTTTGTTTTGCGTACAGCAGGCGCTCAGGGGCTGATGGCGAAGAACACGAAGGACGCGAAGATCACCAGGTGGACGATGCCCTGCAAAATGGTGGTGCGGCCCACCGCCAGCGACATCGAGCTGACCAGCAGGGTCAGCACCAGGAAGATGGTTTCCTTGTTTTCCAGGCCCAGGATCAGCGGCTCGCCCATCGCCACGAAGATCATCGCCACGGTGGGAATGGTCAGGCCGATGGAGGCCAGCGCCGAGCCCAGCGCCAGGTTGAGGCTGGTCTGCACCCGGTCCGCGCGCGCGGCGTTGGCGGCGGCCAAGCCTTCCGGCAGCAGCACCAGGGCGGCGATGATGATGCCCACCACGGCGGCCGGCGCGCCGGCGGCGGCCACGAAGCCTTCGATCGACGGCGACAGCAGCTTGGCCAGGCTGACCACGCCCACCAGGCAGACCAGCAGCAGCGCCAGGCTGGTCAGCGTGACTTTGACGGACGGCGGCGGCGCGTGTTCGTCCTCGCTGCGGCTGCCTTCCAGCAGGAAGTAGTCGCGGTGGCGTATGGTCTGCACAAAGACGAAGGCGCCGTACAGCACCAGCGACACCACGCCGGTGAAGGCCAGTTGCGAGGAGGAGAGCAGCGGGCCGGGCTCGCTGGTGCCGTAATTGGGCAAGACCAGCGCCAGCACGGAGATGGCGGCCAGCACGGTCAGCGCCACCTTGGCGCCGCTAAGCTGGAAGTTCTGTTCGCGATGGCGCAGGCCGCCCAGCAGCAGGCAGATGCCGACGATGCCGTTGCAGGTGATCATGATGGCGGAAAAAATGGTGTCGCGCGCCAGCGCCAGCTTGCTTTCGCCGCCGGCCAGCATGAAGGAGACGATCAGCGCCACTTCGATCACCGTCACCGCCAGCGCCAGGATCAGCGTGCCGAACGGTTCGCCCACCTTGTGCGCCACCACTTCTGCGTGATGGACGGCGGCGAAGACGGTGCCGGCCAGCAAGACGGCCAGCAAGGCGGTGAACAGCGCGGAGGCGGCAAAGGTGGGCGCTGCCACGATTGCGGCCCAGGCGACAAGCGGGGCGGCGACGGTCCAGCGGGGAATGGTGGTCAGAGACATTGTTTTCCTTGTTATTGACGGGTTGGAGTCAAGCCGCGGCGCGGGCGCCGACAGACGGGTGCTATCACTATACGAATCGGCCCGGGATCCCGCGACCCCTAAGAACCTGTTTACGATCTGCTGAGCGTCGTGAGACGTCACACGGCGAGTGCGCCTTCGAAATGCTCGTGTACCCCCTGTACATTCCGCTTTCTCAGCCGCAAGGTCTGGTCCCGCCTTAGCTCGCGAGATCGTAAACACGCCTTAAGACGCTGTTCGACGCCTTGTCTGAGACGTGGAGCAGGCTTTAAGCGCGGCGGGGCGCGGCCGGGGGCCGAAGCGGGGGGGCAAGAGCAAGGAGGCGCGACGTGCGCGCGAAGGATATAGACAATGGCAATTGGAACCGGTTCGCCAATGTCTAAAAAAAATGGCCGGAAATCCGGCCATTGGTTGAGAACGGAAGCGATCAGGCCGCGGTCGCCGGCTTCTCTTCGCGTTTCAGCCGGCGCAAGGCGCTCCACAAGGCCAGTGCGGCGGCCGTGCCCAGCAGCAGATTGACCAGCGGCATCGCCAGCCAGACGCCGTCCAGCGCCAGCCACAGCGGCAACAGCCACAAGGCCGGCAGCAGCAACAGGGTCTTGCCTATGGTCAGCAGCAGCGCCGCCCGCGTCATCGCCATCGCCTGCAGCGCGAGAATGCCGATGATCACCAGGCCGTCGAAGGGCATGGCCAGCAAGTGCAGGCGCAGTGCGTGGCTGCCGGCGGCGACCAGCGCCAGGTCTTCGCTGTTGTACATGCGCACGATCAGGGTGGGGAAGAGCTGCACCGCCGCCAGCGCGGTGAACCCCAGCAGCAGGGTGACGCGCAGGCCGTAGCGCAGCGCTTCGCGGGTGCGTTCCGGCCGGCCGGCGCCGGTGGAGTGGCTGAGCAGCGGCTGCAGGCCCACTGCCAGCCCGTGCACCACCAGGGTGAACAAGGCCTCGCTGTAGCCGGCGGTGGCGTAGGCGGCCACGCTCAGGTCCGTGCCCCAGCGCAGCAGCTGGAAGTTGTGGGCGAACATCAGCAAGGCCAGATTGAACTCCATCAGCAGGCTGGACAGGCCCAGCGCCAGGACGGGGCCGCAGCAGCGCCAGTCCAGCCGCAGGTGCGTCAAGCGCAGGCGCAGCCGCGCGTGGCGGGTGAAGAAATAGCCGAGGCCGCCCAGCATCACCACCGATTCGGACAGCAAGGTGGCCTGGGCCGAGCCGGCCAGGCCCAGCTTGAACACGCCGACGAACAGGTAATTGAACACCACGTTCAGCAGCGAGCCTATCACCATCAGCAGCGTGGCCAGCCGCGGGCGGCCGTCGTTGCGCAGCAGATAAGTGGCCACCATCTGGCCCATGGTGAACAGCGCGCCGCCCAGCATCCATTGCAGATAGTTGCGCGCTTCCGCCATCACGATAGGCTGCTTGTCGGCTTGCAGCCATTGCAGCAGGGTGTCCAGATAAGTGAGGCCCAGCAGCGGGATGGCCAGGCTGATCAGGGCCAGCAGCGCCAGCGCCGCCAGCAGGGTGGAGCGCGCGCGATCATAGTCGCCGCCGCCTTGCAAAATGGCGATGCGGGTGGCCGCGCCCATGCTCAGCATGGCACCCAGGCCCACTTGCATCATCACCAGCGGGTAGGCCAGCGAGATGGCTGCCAGGCCGTGGCTGCCGACGAAGTGGCCGACGAAGATGCCGTCTATGACCACGTAAAGGCCGGTGGCCAGCATGCCGGCGAGGGAGGGAATGGTGTATTGCCAGAACAGTTTGGACACCGGCAACGTGTCCAGATCGCGGTGGTTTGTCGTTGTGTGTGACATGGGTAGTGCCTAAGAAGAGTTTCAAAAGATCGAGGGACGCCAGGCCGGCGCGCCTTGCCTTGAGCGCGCCGAGTGTCGTCCGTTTAATTAATCAATCACGCTTGATTAATTAATCCTTTGAGGTAGCATCTGGGGAAAAGTTCAGAGGCGGATATGGCCAGGAAAACCAAGGAAGAATCGCAAAAAACCCGGGACGCGATCCTGGACGGCGCGGAGCGGGTGTTTCTGCGGCAGGGCGTGGCCAACGCCACCATGGCGCAAATCGCCGACGAGGCGGGGGTGTCGCGCGGCGCGGTCTACGGGCATTACGACAACAAGATGGAAGTGTGCCGGGCCATGGTGGACCGCGTGTTCGAACTGGACGCGCTGCGTTTCCCGGCAGAGCGGGCGTCGGCGGGCGAGACGCTGGTGGCGGTGGGCATGTATTACCTGCGCCAGTTCCACGAACCGGGGCCGGCGCAGCGGGTGACGGAGTTTCTGTACCACAAGTGCGAGCGCAACCGGGAGAACCGCGGCATCCTGCGCCGTCGCGAACTGATGGACCGCGCCACCATGCACTATGTGCGCCGCCAGCTGCGGCGCGCCATCGCCCAGGGTGAGCTGCCGCGGGATATCGAGGTGGGCATCACCGCGGAGTTCCTGGTGCGCTTGTTCGAGGGCATGTACGGGATGCTGGACGGCGGCAAGGCGCCGTTTGCGGCCTGCGAGCGCATTCTGCGCGCGGCCTGGCAGAGCGTGGCGACGGTGGTGGCCTGGCGGGGCGGGGCCTGAGAAGCCGTTCGATGTCTGCTGCGCGTCGGCGGAATGGATAGATAAAGGGCGTTGAAACCGGCTACGAAATACTTACGCGCCGTATGCGCACTTCGCTCCTTCAGCGGTTTTCGCCTTGTCCCGCCTTAGCTCGCGTGAACCCGTTCCGGGAACCCGTGCGAAGTCCGTCGCGCGACGGCCTGGTCAGGGGCTGGCGGCCCAGGCGGCCGCGCCCATGGTCGCCGCGGCGGGCGGCGTCCGCAGCCGCAATTGGCGCGGACTGAGGCCGAACATTTGCCGGCACAGCCGGGTCAGCGCGCTTTGATCGGAAAAGCCGCAGCTGGCGGCGATGTCGGCCAGCGGCCGGCCGCTGTGCTGGATGGCGTGGCAGGCGGCTTCCATCCGGGTGCGGCGGATGAATTCGCCGACGCTGGCCTGGAACACCCGCTTCATGCGGCGGTCCATCTGGCCGACGCTGAGGCCGGACAGATCGCACAGCTCCTCCAGGTGCAAGGGGCGGTCGAAATGAGTCTGGATGTGATCGACGCAGGCGGCGAAGCGCTCGTCCAGCAGTTTTTCGCGGGTCAGTTCGGTCAGGTCTTTGGAGATGCAGACGAGTCCGAGCAGGCGGCCGTCCGGGTCGTGCAGCGATTGCTTGTTGGTCAGGCACCAGCCGGGCGCGCGGTCGTGGTAGACGGTGAGGTCCAGCCGGTTGCGCACCGGCCGCCGTTCAGAGAACACCTGCAAATCCTGGCTGCGGTAGCGGTTAGCCATGGCGCTGGGAAACAGTTCGTGCGCGGTCTTGCCTTCCGCCTGCCATTTGTTGCGCAGCGCGCAACGGCCGACGCAGCCCTCGCTCAAGGCCAGGTAGCGGCTGTCCAGGTCCTTGACCGCGAACACCACGTCGGGCAACTGATCGAACAAGGCCGCCATCGCCTGCATGGCGTTCAGATCGCTGACGATGTAGGGGCGTTGCGGCGGCATGGACATGGCGGGCGGCCTTTTAAGCGGTTTACGGTGTGTTGCGCTCCAAGGAAACAGCCGGCCGCCTGAGGCGGACCGGGCTATCCAATCTTGATGTCATTCATTAAGCATTGTTTGAAAACAAAATGCATTAATTCAACCCATTTTGCAAGTCCGCCGCGGACGGGCCGCGGCGGCTTGGCTTGGCGAGGCGGGCGCCGGGCTTTGAACCGGTTTGGGAGCCTGCTCACGGTCTCGCGAGCGAGGGCGGGGCAAGGCGAGAACCGCCGAGAAAGCGAGCGGTGCAAACGGCACATGAGCATTTCAAAGCCGTACTCACCGCGTAAGGCCCCGCGCCGCAGATCGTAAACGGACTCTTAGTCGTAGCTGGCGCTGACCGTGACGTTGGCGAAGGGCTGACGCGCCTGCAGCGTCAGGTAGTACCAGCGGCCGGTTTGCGGCGCGGCGATGGCCACGCTTTCCTCGTTGCCGGCGACGGCGGACGCGTAGTCGTAATTGCCGGGCGTCGGGTAGCGGTCCAGCGCCACGTAGAGATCGACGTCGCCGCTGCCGCCGCTGGTCCACAGCTTGAGGTTGCGCGCGCCGGCCGGCAGCAGGATGGTGGCGTAGGCCGCGCCGGACGCGGAGGCGGAAAGGCCGCCGATGGAGCAGTTCTTGCCCAGATAGCTGGGCGAGGCCTCCTTGCACGGCGGCAGGCCGGGCTCGGACGGCAAGGGCGGCTGACCGGCGGTGGTGGCGCTTTGCGCCCAGCTGGCGAACTCGGCGTCGTAGCGGCTGCCTATCAGCTGGATCTGGCTGCGGTAGCCGTTGTAATCGCCGCTGCGGAAGCGGGCGAGGAAGCCGTCCACGTCGCCGCGGTGGCGCTCCATCATGAAGCGGGTGGCCATATAACCCCAGCGATAGGCGCGGGTCACGTAGTCCGTCATGTCGTAGGTGTTGCCGAAGATCTGGCTCAAGGTGTAGTTGCCGCTGCGGGCGGCGTCGATGGCCGGCTGGTTGCCGTTGCCCAGCGACAGGTATTCGGCCAGCCCTTCAATCCACCAGACCGTGGGCAGACGGGTGCTGGCGCCGAAGTCGCCGTACATGTCGAAGCGGCCGTCCAGGTAGTGGATGTATTCGTGCTCCAGGTTCCAGACCTTGAAGGCGGGGCGCAGCCAGGAGGCTTCGTGGGCGATGAAGCGCGCCTGGTTGCCGGCCGCGGCCGGGTCGCCTTCCAGATACATGCCGCCGTTGTCGGTGCTGATGCCGTAGATGATGGAGGCGTATTTGGCGTAGTTGTTGTAGTCGTCGAACACCACCACTTCCAGCGAGCTGTTGTTGTCGTTGGCCACTGGCTGCTTGCGGGTCTGCAGCATCTGATGGAAATAGGACTCTTCTTTTTGCAGCAGCGCGCAGGAGGACTGCAGTTGCTCGGCGCTCATTTCCTGGGCGCGGATGCGGATGCTGGCGCTGCAGGTGTAGCGGTTGACCAGGATGGCGTCGGCGAGCCGGGTTTCGAAATTGCAGGTGCCGTAGTCGGCGCAGTTGGCGGCGTCGTAATACTTGACCGCTTCGGCGGCGGCCAGCCACAGCTCGTTGTCGTTGCCGCTCATACTGCTGCCGGACAGTATGGCCTGGGCTTGCGGCTTGATCGCCGGCTTCAGCGCCGGGTATTGCATGAAGCGCAGCCCTTCGCGGGTGGCGTCGCCCAGCTGGAAGGCGCTTTCGGTGCCGAGCAGGCTGCTCTTGTTGGCCAGGGCGAAGCGGGTCAGCGCCGCCGAATAGCTGCCGTCGTTCTGCAGCAGCGGCGCGGCGTTGGCGCGGCCATGGGCGTAGAAGAACACGGTCAGCGCGCCGGTGAAGCCCTGGTTGGCGGTGGTTTCTCGCAGGGACTGGGCGGCGTTGGGCTGGCTGGCGCTATTGGTGTAGCGCTGCACGATGGCGCGCATGCTGGGCAGATAATAGGCCTCGTCCGCCATATTGGTGATCAGCTTCATCACCTCGCCGGCGGTGGTGGAGGCCTGGGCGTTGGCGGAGAACAGCGCGTTGCCGTCGGCCAGTTGCTTGATGCCGGGACGCAGCACGGCGAGCAGATTGGGGTCCAGCGCCGGCAAGGCGCCGCCGCTGGCCAGGTAGTAGCCGGCGCGCAGGTAGAGGGTGAGGTTGACCAGGGCCATGGAGCCGGCGTTGTAGGCGGCGGCCTCCTGAGCGAAGCGGCCGGCGACGGCGTTGAGATTGGCCGTGCTGTAAAGCGTGGCGGCCAGCTTGTTGTCCAGCGAGAACAGGCCGTAGGTGCAGGTGTAGTCGGGCAGGCCGGCCAGGTAGTTGGCCAAGGCCGCGCCGCTGTAGCCGGCCATGGCGCCGACATCCGGGCATTGCGCGACGGCGGCGCGTCGGATCAGCTTGCTTTTGGGCTTGCCGATCACCGTGCGCTCGTCCGGCAACTGGTAGCGGGATTGAGCGTCGCTTGGCGGACGCTGTTGCCATTGCCGCGGCGGCGGCGCTTGTTTCGGCCGGGCTTGCGCCTGGTGCGGTGCTTTTTGCAGCTTGGGCGCGGCCAGCGCCGGCTGCGCCAGCAAGGCGGCGGCCAGGCTCAGGCACAGGGCGGCGAGAGAAAGGGTCTGCATGGCTTGTCTCCGTATGTCGGGGCGTGTCCCCGATGGCGAGATCATGCCAATGGCACGGCGCGCTTTCTTGGCGCGCTTGAGCGTCCGCGCGCGCAGATTTGCCAAATCCGCGGCTGGAGACGGCGCGTTGGCGGAGGGGATTGCGCGCAGGTGATTGACGCCGTCGCCGCGGAGCTATATTATCCGCCTCTCTCTGGAGGGGTTCCCGAGCGGTCAAAGGGATCAGACTGTAAATCTGACGGCTCTGCCTTCGAAGGTTCGAATCCTTCTCCCTCCACCAGATTCAACAAAAAAGCCAGGCTATGCCTGGCTTTTTTGCGTTCCGCCGTCTCACAAGCCGAGGTGGCGCGCGTGGAAGCGCAACTGCTCCTCGATCAGGCTGGCGACGAAGTAATAGCTGTGGTCGTACTCGGCGTGGCGGTGCAGTTCCAGCGGGTAGCCGCAGTCCCGCGCCGCCTTCTCCAGCGCCTCAGGTTGCAATTGCACGTCCAGAAAGCTGTCGGCCAGACCAATGTCCACGCGCAGGGGCAGTTGCCGCGGCGCGTGCTTGAGCAGCAGGCTGGCGTCCCAGGCTTCCCAGGCGGCGCGGTCTTCGCCCAGATAGGCGGCGAAAGCCTTCTGCCCCCAGGGCGCGTTGACCGGGTGGCAGATGGGGCTGAACGCCGATGCCGAGACATAGTCCTGCGGCCGCTTCAGCGCGCAGATCAGCGCGCCGTGGCCGCCCATGGAGTGGCCGGCCACCGCGCGCAGCCCGGTGACGGGGAAGTTGGCCTCGATCAGCGCCGGCAGTTCCCGGCTGACGTAGTCGTACATCCGGTAGTGACGGTCCCACGGCGCCTGAGTGGCGTTCAGGTAAAAGCCGGCGCCCTGGCCCAGATCGAAAGCTTCGTCGTCCGCCGCCTCCGCGCCGCGCGGGCTGGTGTCCGGCGCGACGATGGCCATTCCCAGTTCCGCGGCCACGCGCTGCGCGCCGGCCTTTTGCATGAAGTTCTCGTCGGTGCAGGTCAGGCCGGACAGCCAGTACAGCACCGGCACGCGCCGGTTGGCGCCGGCCTGCGGCGGCAGGTAGACGGCGAAGCGCATCCGGCAGCCCAGCGTCGTCGAATCATGCAGATACTGCCGATGCCAGCCGCCAAACGATTTGTTGGCGCTGATGTTTTCCAGGTTCACGCGGCTCTCCGGCTCAGTAATGGATCACGGAACGGATGCTCTTGCCCTCGTGCATCAGATCGAAGGCTTCGTTGACGCGCTCCAGCGGCATGGTGTGGGTGATGAAGTCGTCCAGGCGGAATTCGCCCTTCAGATAACGCTCCACGTAGTCCGGCAGCTCGCTGCGGCCGCGCACGCCGCCAAAGGCGGAGCCGCGCCATACCCGGCCGGTGACCAGCTGGAACGGGCGGGTGGAGATTTCCTGTCCAGCGCCGGCCACGCCTATGATCACCGATTCGCCCCAGCCCTTGTGGCAGCACTCCAGCGCCGCGCGCATCACCTTGACGTTGCCTATGCATTCGAAGGAGAAGTCGACGCCGCCGTCGGTCATGTCCACGATCACGTCCTGGATGGGCTTATCGAAATCGTTGGGGTTGACGCAATCGCTGGCGCCCAGCTTTCTGGCCAGTTCGAACTTGCTCTCGTTGATGTCGATGCCGATGATGCGGCCGGCGCCGGCCATGCGCGCGCCGATGATGGCGGACAGGCCGATGCCGCCCAGGCCGAAGATGGCCACGCTGTCGCCGGCCTTGACCTTGGCGGTGTTGATCACCGCGCCCATGCCGGTGGTGACGCCGCAGCCCAGCAGGCAGACCTCTTCCAGCGGCGCGGCCGGATTGACCTTGGCCAGGGAGATTTCCGGCAGCACCGTGTATTCGGCGAAGGTGGACGTGCCCATATAGTGATAGATGGGCTTGCCGTCCTTGGAGAAGCGGGTGCTGCCGTCCGGCATCAGGCCCTTGCCCTGGGTGGCGCGGATCTTCTGGCACAGATTGGTCTTACCGGACAGACAGAATTTGCACTCGCGGCATTCCGGGGTGTACAGCGGGATCACGTGATCGCCCACCGCCACGCTGCTGACGCCGGGGCCGACGGATTCGACGACGCCGCCGCCTTCATGGCCCAGGATGCAGGGGAACACGCCTTCCGGGTCTTCGCCGGACAGGGTGAAGGCGTCGGTGTGGCAGACGCCGGTGGCCACCATCTTCACCCGCACCTCGCCGGCGCGCGGCGGCTGCACTTCCACTTCTTCTATGCTCAGCGGCTGGCCGGCGGCCCAGGCCACGGCGGCCTTGCACTTGATGATGTCCTGGCTCATGAGCCCTCCTTGGTGTTGGATCGCCGCCGCGGGCCATAGGCCGGGCGACGGCAAAACTTTGATTGTATTTCTCGGGTTTGAATAGATAATCGTGGCAATTGGTAAATGATTTTTTCCGAGGTGGAATAATGTTGGGTTGGGAAGGCATCTGCGAATTCGTCAGCGTGGCGGAACAGGGCAGTTTCACCAAGGCGGCCCTGGCGCTGGGCATTTCCGTCGCCCAGGTCAGCCGCCAGGTCACGCAGCTGGAGCAGCGCTTGGGCGCCAAATTGCTGTACCGGACCACCCGCCATCAGGCGCTGACCGAGATCGGCGCGTTGTATCTGCGCCACTGCCGGCAGCTGCTGGATTCGCTGGAGGAGGCGGAACAGGCGATCTCGCGCCATCAGGCGCAGCCGCAGGGCAAGCTCAAGCTGACCGCGCCGCTGGCTTACGGCCAAAGCCATATCGCGCCGCTGTTGACCCGTTTCCTGCAACGCCATCCGCAGCTGGAGGCGAGCTTGAACCTGTCCAACGAGGTGCTGGACCTGGTGCAGGACGGTTACGATCTTGCGATCCGCATCGGCCATCTGAGCGACTCCACGCTGATGGCGCGGCGGCTGGCCTCGCGCCGGCACCATGTCTGCGCCGCGCCGGCCTATCTGGAGCGCTGCGGCGCGCCCTTGGAACCGGCGGACCTGGAGCGCCACAACTGCCTGTCTTTGAGCGGCGAGCACTGGCATCTGCTGGACGGCGGCCGCAGGCGGCAGGTGCGGATCAAGGGCAGCTTGCGCTGCAACAGCGGCCACGCGCTGGCGCACGCGGCGCGGCTGGGCCTGGGGCTGGCGCAATTGCCGGATTACTACGTCGCCGCCTATTTGAGCAGCGGCGAGCTGATCGAGGTGCTGGCCGATTACCGCGAGCCGGAAGAGGGCATCTGGGCTTTGACGCCGCATAACCGCCAGCTGTCGCCCAAGGTTCGGCTGCTGATGGACTTTCTGGCGGACTCCCTGACCGACGATCCGCTGGCCTTGCCGGAATAGCCGGCCGCTTTCGCGGTTGCCAAGCCCGGGCGCAGTGGCAATAATCGCGCATTCGATTTTTAGGCGGGAGCGCGGAAATGTTGGCGATTGGCGAATGCAGGGTGGAGCGGCTGGTGGTGCACCGGGTGGGCAATGCCGCGCGCGGCGAGGGCGCGCGCCTGTCCGAGCGGGCCAGCTCCGTGGACGAGGAAGTGTCCTCGCTGTTGCTGGGCGGTTATCTGAAGAACATCGTGTCGGACAAGCGCCAGCATCAGTTTTTCCATGAGTCCGACCTGAATCTGAACGAAATCTACCATTACACCCGGCAGTTCTTCCGCGGCGAGCTGGATTTCCTGGCGGTGTCCCAGCGCATCGCCAAGCATTTGTACGCGCGTTCGCAGCATCCCAACATCAACGCCGGCGATCTGCTGGTGATCCTGTTTTCCGGTCTCAACGACGGCGATCGCGAACTGCGCGCGCTGGGGGTGTTCAAGTCCGAAATCCGCGACGACTTCCTTACCGTGGTGGAGTCCGGCGACGTGTTCGACATCAGCCACGCGTCCGGCATCAATCCGCGCTTGATCGACAAGGGCGCGCTGATCCTGGAGCACGGCCCCACGGTCTACGCGGTGGACCGGCTCAGCCGCGAGGCCAAGTTCTGGCTGGACGATTTCCTGAAAGCGATGCGGGTGCCGGACAAGGCGTCCAGCAGCAAGATGATGGCCAGCGTGGTGGAGCAGCTGTCGGAGGAGATAGAGGACCCGCTGCAACAGGCGCGCTTCAAGGATGAATTCCTCAATCTGGTGAGCAGCGAGGAAGACGTGTCGGCCCGCCAACTGGCCAGCGCCGCCGAGAAGTTCGTGCCGCGCGAGCAGGTGGACCAGGCCATGGGCTCCGCCGCTGAATCCTACGGCTTCGCGCTGGACGAGGAGGCGAAGCTGCCGGCCAAGGGCATGGCGCGGCAGCTGGAGAAAACCCTGTCCAAGTACGGCGTCGGCCACGGCATCAGCGTGCTGCTGCCCACGGGCATCACTTTGAAGAATATCCAGTCGCAGAACGACGGCGAGGGCGAGTTGACCTTGACCCTGCGCCTGAACAAGCGCGGCTGACCGCCCGCGGAGTCTTGCCGCGCCGGCTTAGAGGCCCGGCGCGAAACCGTTCGCCTGATTTCAGGCCAGGGGGCGTTGCCGCCAGGTCCTGCGCTAAGCTGTTCAAAGCCCGCTGCGCGGATAAAGCCTTGCACGGCGAGTTCAGCTTAGCCATGCCCATTCCCTCCTTGTGATTCCGCTTGCTGCGCCATAAGGCCTGGTCTTGCGCTCGCTCGCCAGCGCTTATTGTTTCCCTTTCCCAATCCATTGCCGGTCGCGTTTGTCCATGCCGCTTGGAGTCCGCGTGCGCGTTTGACGCTTTCCATTCGTGATGATGCCGGTTTTTAATGTTTAATTGATTCCTGTTTTTATATTGTAAATATATTTAAAAAACAAAAATGACAATTGGATTTGTTTTTAAGATAAATCCTATATTTGATTTCAGCGGATTTTCTTATCATGGCGTCTACAAGCCCTAAATAGAACGGCGTGATTCAGTTTGATTCCACACCCGAGCAGGCGTCTCCGGAACGATGACCATAGGACGCGCGGGTGTGCTGCGCGCTGTGAATTGAACCGATATGGCCGGCTCATTGAATGACGGCTCTTGCTTGGCGATGTCAATTAAGCGGGCAGCGGCAGCGCGGTTTCCCGCCGCTGCCGGGCGAGGGCGGAGAAGCTTGCCGGACCGGGTTTTCGGCCTTGAATGATTTTTTTAGATTCATTGACCTTGGCCGCGTCCTTCCGGCAATGTGCCGCCACATTGTCATTATCGAATTAGCTAAAGCAAGTCCGGAAATTAAGCTGATCAATCGTATGCTTTTTGGGATGTTGAAACGTGACAGCGCGCCAACGCGGGCGTGGCGGATATTCAGCTGTCGGTATTCCAAATGGTAGGGAATCCATGGAAAATCTTAATGTCATGGTGGTGTCCGGATCATCGCGGGACAATGAGCGCCTTCAGCGCATGCTGTCGCAGGCCGGCATTCGCAATATTCGCCATTGCGGCCATATTCGCGAGGCGGAACAGCAATTGCTGCGCGAGCCGGTGGATTTGCTGGTGTGCGATATTCAGATGCCGGACGGCGGCGGCGCCGAATTGATCGCCAAGGTGCATGCCGGCGTGCGTCGCGGCGAACTGGCCGACGCGCCCATGCTGTTGTGGCACAGCGCCGCGGGCAAGCTGTTGCAGGAGTCGCACGTCAGGCTGGCGCGCGAGGCCGGCTTCAACTACGTCTGGGCGGCGCATCCGACCATGGACGACGGCGAATGCGCGCAGTTTTTGCGCCAGGTTGAACTGGCGCGCGCGGCCATGGCCGAGGCGGCCAGAGTCAACGGCGTGCCGGGGCGCTTGGGAACCCGGCCTTTCAGCGAGCAGGAGGTGATCGAGGCCTTGTGCTCCAAAGGCAATATCTCGATAGACCTGCAACCGCAGGTGCGCTTGAGCGACGGGGTGGTGGTCGGCGCCGAGGCGCTGGCGCGCTGCATGCATCCGACGCGGGGCAATATCCGGCCATCGGTGTTTCTGCCGGTGGTGAGCAAGCTGGGCCTGGATCTGCTGCTGTTCTTCCATGTGCTCAGCGGGGTGATCTCCACCCAGCAGGCGCTGAACGCGAAGGGCGTGCGCTTGCCGATTTCCATCAACGCGTCGGCGGCTACCCTGGCGTCGCCCAATCTCGTGCGCGAGATCACCATGCGCTGGGACAAGACCAAGCTGGAACGCTCGCTGCTGGTGATCGAGCTGACGGAAAACCTGGAGCCGGAAATCGGACTCGATTTGATGGTGGCGCTGAACCAGCTGCGCGCCAATGGTTTCGACATTGCCTGCGACGATTACGGCATAGGCATCTCCTCGCTGAAGATGTTGTCCGCCATGCCGTTTTCGTCCTTGAAGCTTGATCAATTATTCGTCGCCTCGATGCTGGAGAGCTCGCGGCATTATGAAATCGTCCGCTCCTCCATCCTGCTGGGCAAGGAGTTGAATCTGCAGGTGGTGGCCGAGGGCGTGGAGAGCACACGCCACGTCAAGGCCTTGCGGGAGATGGGCTGCGAGACCGGCCAGGGCTTCGGCCTGTACCGCCCGATGGCGCCGTCGCGTTATATAGAGCTGGCGCGGCAGGCGCCGGAGGAGTGGAGCGCGCGCGGCGCGGGCGATTAGGCGCGGCCCCAAGGCGTTCCGCCGGGACAGGGGATGCGGCGGGAAGCGAATTGGTCAACTTTAACGAGAACGGCATGAGAAAAAGAATATCGCTGATGATTCTGGATGACCATGACGTGGTCAGGGTGGGGCTGGAGGCCAAGCTCAAGCAATACCCGGAGTTCGAGATTGTCGGCAGTTTCGCGCAGAGCACCCAGTTGCTGGCGGTTTTCCGCAAGCGGCTGCCGGATGTCTTGTTGATGGATTTCTCCCTGGGCAGCAACGAGGTGGACGGGCTGAACCTGATTCAGTCCATCAATGTCCGTTATCCGGAGTGCAAGGTCCTGGTGCTGTCGTCGGTGGACCTGGTAGGAACGGTCAATCTGATGCTGCGCGCGGGCGCCAGGGGTTTTTTCAGCAAGTCGCAGCCGGTGGACGCGCTGGCGGGCGCCATCCACAGCGTTTATGCCGGGCGGGTGTATCTGACCGTCAAGATGATGAGCGAGATGAATCTCTTGCTGTCGGGCGACATCAAGCTGGAGGAGGGGCGGACGCTGGACCCGTATGCGCGTTTGTCGCCGCGGGAGCGCGAGGTGGTGCGCTGCTGTCTGGACGGCATGAGCACCAGCCAGATCGCGGAGAAGTTCTCGCGCAGCATCAAGACGGTCAGCACTCAGAAAAAAGCGGCTTTCCAGAAACTGGGCATCAATACGGACAGGGAGTTGTTTTTATTGAACTCCAAATTGGAGTAGCGGTGCGATTTCAACATTTGAGCGGCCTGCTCGTCCTGTGCGGCGTTTTGTCCGCTTGCGCCGACCAGGGCAGCAAGATCCCGCTGAGCCGGGAGGAAGAGGCCTGGGTCAGCCGGAATCCGGTGGTGGACGTGTACGTGCTCAGGTCCAAACCGGCGGCCAAGCGCAAGAACAGCAACGTCCATTACAAGGGGGTCGAGGCTTTTTTCCTGCAGTACGTCAGCGAGAAAAGCGGTTTGCGCTTCAATATCGTGCAAGTGCATTCGGCGCAGGCCCTGATCGAGGCCAGCGGCAATGGGCGGGCGATGATGCTGGCCAGCATCAATCAGGACGCGATCGGCGAACTGAACCTGAACAAGAATTACTACTTCACCCAGCCGTATTCCTCGCAGCCCTTGATGGCGATCACGCGCCGCGACTACCCGGTGGTGTTCGACCACGATAATCTGCACGGGCGCAAGCTCGCCTTCATCTTCAACGACAACTCGCGCTCCTGGCTGCTGGGCGATCACGCCAACCCGGACCTGGTGGCGGCGGAGACGCCCACTCAGGCCTTGCTGGCGATCCAGGACCGGAGGGCGGACATCGGGCTGGTGCCGGAAAGCTACGCGCGCTTCCTGCTGAATTATCGTTTCCCCGATCTGAGCAGCTCCGGCGCGCTGCCCGGCTATTACGCCATTTACCGGATGGGGGTCAGCAAGCACCAGCCCTTGCTCTACGCCATCCTGCGGCGCAGCCTGGACACGATGTCGGCCGACGACGTCGACGCCGCCCGCTCCGCCTGGGAGGAGCAAGTAGCGCCGCGGCCGTCCGTCTCCAGCGTGTTCAGGAGTTACGCCGGCGAAGGCACCCTGCTGGTGCTGCTGTTCTTCGTCCTGCTGCTGGTGATACGCACCACCACCTTGCTGCTGCGCAAGGCGAGGACGGGCGAAGCGGCCAAGAGCGAGTTTCTGGCGGTGGTCAGTCATGAAATCCGCACGCCGATGAACGCCATCATCGCCGCCGGCGAACTGCTGCAGACCATGTCCTTGGGCGAGAAACAGCGGGAGCTGGTGCTGCAATCCAATCTGGCGGCCAGCAGCCTGCTGCAACTGCTCAACAATATTCTCAACGCCTCGCGGCTGGACGCGGGCCAGGAAAGCCTGGACCCGTCCTTCGTCAACGTCGGCTCCATTCTGGAAGACCAGGTCCGGCTGTACGCCTTGGCGGCCAAGATGAAAGGGCTGGAGCTGCGCTACGTCCATGCACTGCCGGAGCGCGCCTTCTGGCTGGACGCTTCGCATTTGCAGCGGGTGCTGCACAATCTGATGTCCAACGCTATCAAGTTCACCGACAAGGGCACGGTCACGCTGAAGGCGGACTTGCGCCGCGGAAAATCAAGCCGCAAGCGCGGCGTGCTGGTGTGCCAGGTGATAGACACCGGCATAGGCGTGCCGCTGGCGGCGCAGAAGAATATTTTCGACGCTTTCGTGCAGGCGGATTCCGTCGCCACCCGCAAGTTCGGCGGTTCGGGGCTGGGGCTGAGCATCTGCAAGCGCTTGGTGGAGTTGATGCAGGGGCGCATCACGCTGGACAGCGACGGCGCGTCCGGGACCATTCTCACCATCAAGCTGCCGGTGCGTTTGGGGCCGGCGCTGGTCAAGGAGGCGGCGGAGGAAGAAGCCTCCGGCCCGCCGCAGGCGGTGGGGCAGGGGCAGCTGGTGCTGGTGGTGGAAGACCATCCGGCCAATCAGCTGATGATTTGCGAGCAGCTGCGCCAATTGGGCTGCCGCGCCACGGTGGCCAGCACCGGCATGAGCAGCTTGTCCATCCTGAAGGAACACCCGGAGGTGCGCTTGATCCTGATGGACTGCAGCCTGCCGGACATCAGCGGCTACGAGGCGACGCGGCGCATCCGCGCATGGGAGCGCGAGGAGGGCGGCGCCTTGCTGCCCATCGTGGCGATTTCCGCGGCCAATGACGATCTGCACCGGGAACGGTGCATGGACAGCGGCATGAACGGCGTGCTGGTCAAGCCCCTGCGACTCAGGGATTTGCAGCATATCTTGCTCATGTGGCTGCCGGACGCGGCGCCGGTCTCCGAGGCCGTCGAATCTCCGCCTCAGGTCAGCGGTCTATGGCAGATGTTCATCGAGCATAACGAGCGCGATTACCGCCAGGCGGTGCGGGCGGTCCAGCATGCTCACTGGTCCACGGCCAGCCAGCATCTGCACCGGATCTCCGGCGCGGCTTTGACCATGGAGCAGCGCGAGCTGGCGGAATTGGCGCGGGAACTGGAGGGCATGCTGTTGCAGGGCGGCGCGGAAGGCTTGGACGAACGCATGGACGCTTTGCGCGCGATGCTGGACCAACTGGCCGCGCAGACGCCGCCGGCCGGGAAATGAAACCGGGCGGCGGCTGGGTGGGCTATCGTTTCAGCCCTAAAAGATAGAACACGGGTTCTTAGAACGTGTTTACGATCTCGCGAGCTAAGGCGAGACAAGGCGTTGCGGCTGAGAAAGCGGAATGTACGCGTGGTACATGAGCATTTCGAAGCCGTACTCGCCGTGCCACGTCTCACGACGCGCAGCAGATCGTAACAGGTTCTTAGGCTTGCAGCGCCAGCGTGCCGCTGCGGCCGGGAATCTCTCCCATCACCACGCGGCCGGCGGGCAGCGCGGCCGCGTCCAGGCTGCTGAACAGCTCGATGCAGCTGCACAGCTGATAGCCCTGGGCTTGCCAGCCCACCAGCAGATGCTCGAAGGTATAGCCCAGACGCAGGCCTTCCAGCTCGGCGTGCAGGGTGTACACATGGCCGGTGGCCGGCGCTTCTTCGGTCAGCGCCAGGATATGGTGATGGACGTTGTCGGCGGTGAGGCCGTCCAGGCCTATCAATTCGTCCAGCGTCGGCAGCGTGGTGGGCAGCTGCGGCACGCCCAGGGGCTGGCCGGCGGCGTCCACCGGCTGGAAGGGGTGGCTGCCGCGGCCGTCGGACGCGTAAAGCATGCCCAGTTCGCGCTCATAGGCCAGCGCCGCGTCGTTGATCTGCCAGCCGGCCGCGCCGTGGGTGCGCGCCGGCTCGCCGAAGATCTGTTCGAAGCGCTCGGCCGCCTTGCGCATTTCGGCGCGGGTCCAGGCGGCGTCCTTGCCGGCGACGTAATCCTGCCACTTGATGTGGTCCCAGGTGTGAATGCCGACCTCGAAGCCCTGCGCGCGCACTTCGCGCATCAGTTCCGCCTCGCGCTTGCCGATGTCCGGGCCGGGCAGCACGGTGCCGTAGAGCAGGGTGCGGATGCCGTAGTGCTCCACCACCGAGGTGCGGGACACTTTGGACAGGAAGCCGGGACGGAACACCCGCTTGATCGCGCGGCCGGTATGGTCCGGGCCCAGGCTGAACAAAAACGTGGCCTTGGCGTGATGCTGCTGCAGCATATGCATCAGCCGCGGCACGCCGTCGCGGGTGCCGCGCCAGGTGTCGACGTCGATTTTAAGGGCGAGTTTTTTCATGGGGTATCTCTGAAACCGGCGCCGGGCTTTCTATCTCGCCTGGCGCCGGGAGCCGCTTACTCGGACAGGTCGCGGCTGGCTGCTACTTGGTCGCGGTAGTAGTCGTAGATGCCGCGCAGCGCGTCGGCCATGGTCACGCTCGGTTTCCAGTCCAGGTCCGCCATGGTGTTGGCGATCTTGGGCACGCGGTTCTGCACGTCCTGATAGCCTTTGCCGTAGTAAGCGCCGGAGGTGGTTTCCTCGATCTTCACCTTGTCGGCGTTCAGCTGGTATTCCGGGTAGACGCGGGCCAGGTCCAGCATCATCGCGGACAGTTCGCGGATGGAGTAGTTGTTGGCCGGGTTGCCGATATTGTAGATCTGACCGGAAGCCTTGCCGTCCTGGTTTTCGATGATCTTCATCAGCGCGCTGATGCCGTCGTCCACATAGGTGAAGGCGCGCTTTTGATGGCCGCCGTCCACCAGCTTGATGGTTTCGCCGCGCACGATGTGGCCCAGGAACTGGGTGATCACGCGGCTGGAGCCTTCCTTCGGCGTGTTGATGTTGTCCAGGCCGCCGCCGATCCAGTTGAACGGGCGGAACAGGGTGTAGTTCAGGCCTTCCTGCATGCCGTAGGCGTGGATCACGCGGTCCATCAGCTGTTTGGAGCAGGAGTAAATCCAGCGCGGCTTGTTGATCGGGCCGCAGATCAGCTCGGAGTTTTCCGGGTCGAACTCTTCGTCATGGCACATGCCGTAGACTTCCGAGGTGGACGGGAACACCAGGTGTTTCTTGTACTGCACGCACTGGCGCACGATGGGCAGGTTGGCTTCGAAGTCCAGCTCGAACACGCGCAGCGGATTGTTCACATAGGTGGACGGGGTGGCGATGGCCACCAGCGGCAGCACCACGTCGCACTTCTTCACGTGGTACTCGATCCACTCCTTGTTGATGGTGATGTCGCCTTCGAAGAAGTGGAAGCGCGGATGGTCTTTCCACTCGGCCACGCGGTCATCGTGCATGTCCATGCCGTAGATGTGCCAGTCGGTGGTTTCGATGATGCGCTTGGTCAGGTGGTGGCCGATGAAGCCGTTGACGCCGAGGATCAGTACTTTTTTCATTGAGATTTCCTTCATCGCCCCCCGGAAGGGAGCTGTGATTTGCATGTGTATTCCGTGAGTCCGCCGCCTCAGGCCAGCGTCAGCGTCAGTGTCGTCGCCGGATCCAGCGCCGCGCCGTCCAGCGTGGCGGACAGAACCTTCAGGCGGTCGCCGTCCACGGCGTCCAGCCACAGCGCGCCGTGTTCTGAGTGTAGCCGGGCCGCTTGCAATTGCTGGCCGTGGCCGCCGGCGCGCAGGGTTTTCCAGATCACCAGCCGTCCGCCTTCGGTGTCGGCGAAGGCGCCCGGGAACGGGTGGGTCAGCGCGCGCACGAAGTTGTGCAGCTGGGCGGCGCCGGCCCGCGGATCGATGCGGCCGTCTTCCGGCTTACGGCCGCCGAAATAGCCGCCCTGGCTCAAGTCCTGCCGGCGGAACTCGGTCTGACCGGCGAGCAGGGCCGGCAGGCTGCGGGCCAGCACCATTTCCGCGGCCACGGTGACCTTGGCGAACACTTCGTCGGCGTTGTCGTCCGGCAGAATGGGCACCGCCATCTGGTCGACGACGGGGCCGTTGTCCGGTTTGACGTTCATCACGTGCAAGCTGGCGCCGGTTTCGGTTTCGCCGTGGATGATGGCCCAGTTGATCGGCACCCGGCCGCGGTATTTGGGCAGCAGCGAGCCGTGCATATTGAAGGCGCCGCGCGCCGCGGATTCCAGCAGCGGGGCCTTCAGCATGTGGCGGTAATAAAAAGAGAACAGGAAGTCCGGCCGCGCGGCCTGCACTTGGGCCAGCGTTTCCGGCGTGTTCGGGTCGTCCGGGGTGATCACCGGAATGCCGTAGTCGCGGGCGACTTGCTCCACGCTGGCGAACCAGATGTTTTCCTTGGGATTGTCGCGGTGGGTGACCACCAGCGCCACTTCCACGCCGCCGCCGATCAGCGCCTTCAGGCAGCGCACGCCGACATTGTGATAAGCGAAGACCACGGCTTTCATGGCTTGTCCTTTTGCTCCAGCACCGCGCCGATCACATAGCGCGGTCTGTCCCGCACTTCCTGGTAGATGCGGCCGATGTACTCGCCAAGCAGGCCGATGCCGAACAGCGCGATGCCGATCAGCAGGAAGGCGATGGCGAACAGGGTGAACAGGCCGCCCACTTCCGGTCCGACGATGAGGCGGCGCAGCACCAGATAGACCACCAGCACGCCGGAGCCGGCGGAAACCAGCATGCCCAGCAGCGAGAACAGCTGCAGCGGCACGATGGAGAAGCCGGTCATCAGGTCGAAGTTCAGGCGGATCAGGCTGTACAGCGAATACTTGGATTCGCCGGCGAAGCGCTCTTCATGGCCGACGGTGACTTCGGTCGGGTTCTGCGCGAACTGATAGGCCAGCGCCGGGATGAAGGTGTGCAGTTCGTTGCACTGATTGATGGTGTCGATGATGCGGCGGCTGTAGGCGCGCATCATGCAGCCCTGGTCGGTCATCTTGATGCGGGTCAGCTTCTCGCGCAGGCGGTTCATCGCGCGGCTGGCCAGATGGCGCCACAGACTGTCGTTGCGCTGGCGGCGGATGGAGCCGACGTAGTCGTGTCCCTTGTCCATTTCCGCCAGCAGCAGCTTGATGTCCTCCGGCGGGTTCTGCAAGTCGGCGTCCAGCGTCACCACCCGCTCGCCTCGGCTGTATTCGAAGCCGGCCAGGATGGCGCGATGCTGGCCGAAATTGCCGTTGAACAGCACTACCCGGGTCACGTCCGGGCGCAGGTCGAACTGCGCGGCGAGCATGGCCGGGCTCTTGTCGCGGCTGCCGTCGTTGACGAAGACGACTTCATAACGTACGCCCAGCGCATCCAGCGCCGGGTAGAGGCGGTCGAACAGCGCCGGAAGCACGTCCTGCTCGTTGTATACCGGGATGACGACGGAAAGATCGATTACGCTTTTCATAATGTTTTATACGCTCAGCACGGGCTTCAGCACGCCGCTCACGGCGGCGCACACGCGTTCCACGTCCTCGTCGGCCATGGCCGGGAACAGCGGCAGGGTGACGGTGCGGCGGCCGATGTCTTCCGCCACCGGGAAGTCGCCCGGCTGGAAGCCCATCTCGCGGAACAGGGTGAACAAATGCATGGCGGGGTAGTGCACGCCCACGCCTATGCCCAGGTCTTTCATCCGGGCGATGAATTCGCCGCGGTCCATGCTCATCCGATCCAGCGGCAGCAGCGGCTGGAACATATGCCAGTTGCTCTGGGCCATGTCCTCCAGCGGCAGCTCGCAGCCCAGCTCGCGGTCGAAATGGCGGAAATACAGCGCGGCCAGTTCGCGGCGGCGGGCGTTGAAGCCTTCCAGCCGCGGCAGTTGGCCCAGGCCGATGGCGGCGGCGATGTCGGTCATATTGGACTTGCCGCCCAGCACGTCCACGTCCATGCCGCCGTCGGCGTGGCGGGTCACGCCCTGCAGCCGCAGCTTCTCGAACAGGCGCGCCTCGTTCTCGTCGTTCAGCACCAGGCAGCCGCCTTCGCCACTGGTCATGTTCTTGTTGGCGTGGAAGCTGAAGGACACCAGATCGCCGTCGCTGCCTATGCGGCGGCCGCGCCAGTTGGCGCCCATGGACTGGGCGGCGTCCTCCACCACGCGCAGACGGTGGCGCTTGGCGATATCGTACAGGCGGTCGCGGTCCACCGGCAGGCCGGCCAGGTCCACCGGGATGATGGCGCGGGTGCGCGGCGTGATCGCTGCTTCCACCAGGTTCAGATCGATATTGCGGCTGGCGCGGTCGGCGTCGACGAACACCGGCTTGGCGCCCACCTTTAGAATGACGTTGGCGGTGGCCACCCAGCTCAGCGGGCAGGTGATCACCTCGTCGCCGGGGCCGACGCCGGCCACCTGCAAGGCCATTTCCAGCGCGGCGGTGGCGGAGGCCACCACCCGCACCGGGCGGCCGCCGACATGGGCGGACAACTCGGCTTCCAGTTGGCGGGACTTGGGACCGGTGGTGATCCAGCCGGAGCGCAGCACCTCGCCGACGGCGGCGATGGTGGCTTCGTCGATGTCCGGGCGGGTAAACGGTAGAAAATCCATATTCAAACCCTGAAAATTAGCCACGGAAGCACACGGAGATGCACGGACAAAAACAGTCATTCAAATTCGTTTTGCGCCATTGAATCTTGTCGGCTGCTGAGCGGGCGTTTTATTTTCCGTGTCATTCCGTGTGTTTCCGTGGCAAAAATAAGCCTTAACTACGTGCCACCAGCACCACGCCGATGATGATGACGCCGATGCCGATCAGTTTCTGCGCGCTCAAGGCCTCGCCGAACAGCCAATAGGCCAGCAGCGCGTTGACCACGTAGCCGATGGACAGCATGGGATAAGCGATGCTGACCTCCACCCGCGACAGCGCCATGATCCAGACCACCACGCTGACCACGTAGCAGGACAGGCCGCCGACGATGGGCAGATTGGTGGCCAGCGACCAGCCTATCGGCAACACGTTGGCGGCGGAAAAGTCAAAGTGGCCGATTTGGCGCACGCCGGCCTTCAAGCATAGCTGGGCGGCGGCGTTGAGCAGCACGCCGAGCAGAATCAGGCCGAATTCGATCAACTTCATATTAGAAGGGGTCCAAAGGTTGGCGGTTTCACGGCTTGGCCACGACGAGGCGGCGCGGATCTTGGTAGACCACCCGCATCGGCAGGCCCTGGGCTTGCAGTTCCTGATAGGTGGCGGGGTCGGTCATCGCCAGCGCGCGCGGCGCGGCCTTCCAGGCGGCGACGAATTGTTCCAGCCGCGGCATCCAGCGCTGCGGCTCCTGACCTTCGCCAAACTCGAACTCGTCGACGAACTGCACCAGGGTGACCGGGCGGCCCAGGTAGAAGGGGAAGGTCTGATCGTAATAGCGCACCGAGAACACCGGGGTGTCCTGCCCCAGATAGGGCTGAATCTGGCGCACGATTTCCTTGCTGCCCTTCAGCCGGCCGTAGCTGTCGTGGCCGGCGGCGGCGACGCTGACGGCGAGCAGGCTGCCGAAGGCCAGCCAGCACAGCGCGGCCAGTTTGCGCTCGCGGCCCAGCAAACGCCAGGCGACGACGGCGCAGGCCAGGAACAGCAGCGCGGCGATGGCGACGAAATGAGCGAAGCCATGCAGCACCTCCAGCGGGGTGTCCACCGAGGCGAAGCGGTCGACGAAGGGGTAAAGACCAAGCGCGGCCAGCCACAGCAGCAGCGCCGGCAGCAGGTGCTTCTTCAGCGCGGCGGCCGGCATGCGCAGCAGCGTGGGCGCCAGCAGCAGCGCCAGCGCCGGGAACAGCGGCAGGATGTAGGACGGCAGCTTGGAACTGGACTTGCTGAAGAAGGCGAAGATGAAGACCGACCAGATCAGCAGCAGGCGGCCGGCGCGCAGCCGCGCGCCCGGCTCGCGCCAGCCGTCGCGGCACAGCGCCGGCAGCAGGCTGGTCCAGGGCAGCAGGCCCAGCAGCAGATAGGGCACGAAATACCACGGCGCGCCGGTGCGCTTGTGCTCGGTGGTGAGAAAGCGCTCCAGGTGCTCGCGGATGAAGAAGAAATGGGCGAAGTCGGGGTTGCGCTGCGACACCAGGATGAACCACGGCGCGGTCAGCAGCAGGAACAGCGCCAGGCCGCTCAGCCAGTGCATGCGTTTCCAGAAGCCCCATTGCCAGTTGAGCAGGCTGTACAGCACCAGGGTGGCGCCGGGTATCAGCAGGCCGATCAGCCCCTTGCTCAGCGTGGCGGCGGCCATCGCCGCCCAGGTCAGCCACATCCAGTGGCGCGTTTCGCGCGGGCCGGCGTCGTCGCGCTGGGCCAGCAGGAAGCCGCACAGCGCCACGGTCAGGAAAAAGCTGACGCCCATGTCCAGAGACAGGAAATGACTGTTGGCCACGATCCAGGCGCAGCTGCCGGCGGCCAGCGCCGCGTAGCGGCCGGCGTCGACGCCCCACAGCCGGCGCGCGGTGAAGCCGCACATCGCCACCGTCAGAAAGCCGGTCAGACCGGGCCAGAAGCGGGCGGCGAACTCGTTGACGCCGAAGGCGGCGAAACTCAGCGCGCCCATCCAATATTGCAGCGCCGGCTTTTCGAAATACAGCAGGCCGTTCAGCCGCGGCGTGATCCAGTCGCCGCTGTGCAACATGAACAGCGACAGCGTGGCGTAGCGGCCCTCGTCGGCGTGAATCAGCCCGCGGTAGCCGAGGGAGCCGAACCAGACGACGGCGAACAGCAGCCACAGCGCCGGCTCCAGCCAGGGACGGGCGGCGGGGCCGGAGAGCCCGGCCGAAAAATGGGGTTGATTCATGCGGAACGGATAGTCATTGGATTATTATGGACAGCTGCGCAAGGATACCCGATTTCGCCGTCCTTGTGATTGGCTAAACTCATGTGCGGGCTGGAGAAAGCGGCGGCATCCGGCTTGGCCGCGGCGCTTAGGCCAGCCAGTCGCGCGGGGCCAGAAAGCGCTCGGTCAGCGCCGCTTCCGGGCTGCCCGGCTCCGGCTGATAATCGTACTCCCAGCGCGCCAGCGGCGGCATCGACATCAGGATGGATTCGGTGCGTCCCCCGGACTGCAGACCGAACAGGGTGCCGCGGTCCCAAACCAGATTGAATTCAACATAGCGGCCGCGGCGATAAAGCTGGAACTGACGTTCGCGATGGCCCCAGCTATCGCCTTTGCGGCGCTCGACGATGGGCAGGTAGGCGTCGGTGAAGCCCTTGCCCACCGCCTGCATGAAGCGGAAACAGGAGTCGAAGCCCCAGGCGTTCAGATCGTCGAAGAACAGGCCGCCGACGCCGCGCGCCTCTTGGCGGTGCTTCAGGAAGAAATACTCGTCGCACCAGCGCTTGTAGTCCGGATACACCTGTTCGCCGAAGGGCCGGCACACATCGCGGGCCACGCGGTGCCAGTGCACCACGTCGGCCTCCACCGGGTAGAACGGGGTCAGGTCGAAACCGCCGCCGAACCACCATACCGGCGTTTCCCCTTCTTTTTCCGCGATGAAGAAGCGGACATTGGCGTGGCTGGTGGGAATGTGCGGGTTTTCCGGATGGATCACCAGCGACACGCCCATGGCCTGGAAGCCGCGGCCGGCCAGCTCCGGCCGGTGGGCGGTGGCGGAGGCGGGCAGCGCGTCGCCGTGGACATGGGAGAAATTGACGCCGGCCTGCTCGAACAGCGTGCCCTTGGTCAGGACCCGGCTGCGTCCGCCGCCGCCGCCCGGACGCTGCCAGGCGTCCTCGACGAATTGAGCGCCGCCGTCGGCCTGCTCCAGCGCCGCGCAAATGCGGTCTTGCAGGTCCAAGAGAAAGGCTTTGACATCATTGACGCGCGGCTGGCTCATCGCAGTATCCTGAAGGCTTGAAATGGGCTGCATTGTAGCAGACGGGGCGGCGCGCGCAGGCGCGCCGCCCGGGCTTTGAACATGGGAGACGCGCATCGTGATTGATCTGTATACCTGGGGCACGCCCAATGGGCGCAAGATTTCCATCATGCTGGAAGAACTGGAGCTGCCATACGCCGTGCACACCGTGGATATCGGCAAGGGCGAGCAGTTCGCCGAGTCCTTTCTGGCCATCAGTCCCAACAACAAGATTCCGGCCATCGTCGACAGCGAGGGGCCGGATGGTCGGCCGCTGGCGATGTTCGAGTCCGGCGCCATTTTGCAATACCTGGCGGAAAAGCACGGCCGCCTGCTGCCGGCGGCGGGCGCGGCGCGCTACGAGGCGCTGCAATGGCTGATGTTCCAGATGGGCGGCTTCGGACCGATGTTGGGGCAGGCCCACCATTTCCTGCGCTATGCGCCGGAAAGCCTTCCCTATGCGCAGAAGCGCTACCACGACGAGGCCTTGCGTCTGTACGGCGTGCTGGACCGGCAGTTGGCCGGGCGGGATTACGTCGCCGGCGAGTACGGCGTCGCCGATATCGCGCTCTATCCGTGGGCGGCGCGCCATGATTGGCATCAGGTGGATCTGGCGGCGTTTCCGCGGGTAAGCGATTGGTTCCAACGCGTCGGCGAGCGGCCGGCGGTGCGGCGCGGCATGGCGGTGCCGGCGGCCTGAAACGCAAAACCAGCCGCGGACACAGGGGCCGCGGCTGGCGATGGAAGGGCGTGGCAAGGCTGAGATTAGAAGTGGTAGCTGATGCCGGCCTTCAGCACGCTGGTGCCGGACGTCTTGACCACGCTTTGGCCCGCCATCTGGAAGTCAGTGCCGGCGATGTATTCGTATTCGCCACGCAAGGACAGGTTTTTGTGCAGCTGATACTGCGCGCCGAAACCAAGACCCAAGCGGGTGTCGTTGAAAGTTTTGTTGGCAACTCGGTCGATCTTGAGCTTGGTGTGCACGTTGTTCAGGCTGGCCTTGCCGAAAACTTCCAAATCCTGGGTCACCGGCAGGATGCCCAGCACGGCGATGCGCTCGGCCTTGGTGGCGACGGAGCCGTTGCCGGTGCGGCCGCTGAAGGAGCCGTTGGCCGTGGATTTGCCGAAGTCAGCGTAGGACAGCTCGGTGGCCAGGTATTGGTTGAAGCGGTAACCGGCGCCCAGTTCCCATACCGTGCCGGCGGCCTTGGCGTCTTTCAGGACGATGTTGCGGTTGCCGGACTCCGGCTTGGAGAAGTTGTAACCGGTGTTGCCGAAGACGTAGAAGCCCGGGTCGGCGGCGTGTGCGGTCAGAGCTGCCAGGCTCAGCACGGAAGCGGTAATCAGTTTTTTCATTTTTGCGACTGTTTGCTTTGTTGATAACTGCGATATTGTGCGAACAGGAACCAAGTCAGTCTGTTGAGCTTGTAAACGCTCTTTGTGTTATCGATGGAGGGCTTGTGTAACGATCTGTAACAAAGCGGGACGGGCAGGGCAAAGAAAAGATGCCCACCGGAGCCGGCGGGCACGCAAAGTCACACAAAGGGAAAAGAGAACGGAACCGTTGCAAGACCGGCGGGGGGCCGATCCGGCTCGTGCAAACAGTTTGCTTCAGCCGGTCCTCGTCTTCCATTGTCGCTGTGTTCTGGCTTGATGACGGTTGATGACGGGGCGGCCGGGAAGTTTGCGCAGCTGTTAAATTCAATGTTTAGTTGTGATTGCTTGCAACTTTAGTTGAAGAAGGGGCGGGCGCGGCTGGCGCAGGCAAGAAAAAAGGCAAGCCTGAGGCTTGCCCTGATGGCGGCGACGCGGCGCTCAGGCGGCGGCGAAGACGGCCCAGTCGGCGTGTTCAGCGGCGGCGGCCCGGGCTTGGGCGCGCTGGTTGAAAAACTTCAGGCTGCGCTTGAGCACCTCGCCGCGTTCATTGTCCACCATCACCATGTGGTAGCTATTGGACAAGGGCATGAAGTCGACCTTGCCGCCCAGATAGCGCTGCAGATAGCGGGCCGAGCGCGGGCTGGTGATGTCGTCCTCGTCGGCATGCACGATCAGCGTCGGGCAGGTGATCTCTTCCAGCCGCGACATCAGCTGGCGGCGCAGCCCATCCACTTGGCGGATGCAGGCCAGCGGGATGTAGGCGTAGTGGAAGCGTTCGCCGCGTTCGAAGCGCTGCTGGATGGCCTTGCGGATGCGGGCGTTCTTGATGCCGAAGGGTTCGACTTCCGGCACGCGCATCTTCTTGGCCAGGCCGGGAATGCGGTAGACGATGTGGCGCGCCCAGGTCAGCTTGGGCAGGCTCCAGCCGTCCAGGAACAGCGGCGGCGCGTACAAGGCGAGGCCGTCCTGATGGTTTTCCAGCCGCGCCACTTCCAGCGCCACCAGGCCGCCCAGGCAAACGCCGGCCAGATGCACCACCTTGTGGCGCGTCTTCAGTTCCAGGTATTCCTTGCGTATGGTTTCCACCCAGTCCTGCCAGCGGACGGACAGCAGATCTTCCGGCTCGCCGCCATGTCCCGGCAACAGCGGGGTGTGCGTGACGATGTCCGCCTCCTCCAGCGTGCGTCCAAGCGCGCCAAGGTCGTATGCGCTGCCGCCCAGACCGTGTACCAGCAGGGCGGCCGGTCGTGAAGAAACCATGGGAAATACCCGAATCCAAGTTGAGATGCTGGCATTATCCCGACGCGGCGGCTTGGGGTCTGTTGGCTTCCTGTCCCCGCTTTGTGACGGCGCGTGACCCCATTCAGATTGCTTAACAAACTGCGGCTTTACTTTTCGCCGGCGCCGGCGTTCTTGGCTGTCCCTTCAAAGTCTCGCGGGCAAGAGCGGGACAAGGAAGAAGCGGAGAAGCGGTCGATGCGCGTTCTGAAGCCGTGTTCGCCGCGTGAGGTCCCGCGGATCGCAAGCGGGCGCTGAGCCGCTCATAGAGCCGCTAACTAAACCGCGCAGCGCAGGATCAGGGGTTGGCTTAGCGGGTCTTATTGCTGTGGTTGCATGATGCGCAGAGTAAAGCGCGCGCCGCCCAGTTCGCTGGCGCTCACGCTGGCCTGGCCGCCGTGGTGTTCGGTGATCAGCTTGACGAAGGACAACCCCAGGCCATAGCCGCCGGTGGCGCGGTCGCGGCTGCGGTCCAGCCGCAGGAAGGGTTCGAACACCTTGTCGCGTTCAGCCTCGGGAATGCCGCAGCCGTCGTCGTCGACATGAATCAGCAGCTGGCCGGAAGCGTTGTGACACACGGTCAGCCGGACCTGAGCGTTGGCGTATTTGAAGGCGTTGAGCAGCAGGTTGCGGCTGGCCACATACATCAGCTTGCGGTCGAACGCGCCGTTGCCCAGCGCGCAGTCCAGCTCCAGCGCGAGGCCCGGTGGTTTCAGCGGCGTCACCAGGTCGACCAGATCGTCGAACCAGTCGTAGAGGTCCACGGTTTCCCAGTGCAGCGGCACTTCGTTGCGGTTGAGCTTGGCGAACTCCATGCTGGTGTTGAACAGCTCCTCCAGCTCCTGCATATCGCGCTCCATGCCTTCGCGGTAGCGCCGCCATTCCTGTTCGTCCTCTTCTTCCTCCAGCATGGTCAGACCGAAGCGCAGCCGTGCGATCGGGGTGCGGATCTCATGGGCGATGGCGTGGGACAGGGCCTGGCGGGTTTCCATCTGCCGCTCCAGCCGCGCGGCCATGCTGTTGAAGGCCAGGGACAGGGGGGCCAGCAGCCGGCTTTTGGACGGTTGGGCGCGGGCGCTGAAGTCGCCGTCGGCGAACACCTCCGCCTTGCGGCGCACTTCCAGCAAGTCCTTCCACAGCGGGCGCAGGCTGAAGTAGATCAGCGTACCCAGCGTGGTGCCGGTCAGCAGAATCCACAACAGCAGGATTTCTATGTCTTCGCTGATCCAGCTGCTGTTGCTGGCCGGGGCTTCCAGCGGGCCCAGCAGCAAGAGACGCGGATCATGGGGCAGCGGCATGTAGAGCAACTGGTTGTCGAAATCCAGATAGGGGCGGCCGCCTTGCAGCGCGGCGTGGCCTTCCGGCTCGAAATCGTCGGGAGGATGGGCGATCAGTTTGACCGGATAGCTGAAGGCGCGGGCGATGTCGGCGAGCTTGCGGTCCCAGTCCCGATGCGGCGTCTGAGCCAGCTGCTCGCGGATCAGGCTCACGGTGCCGTTCATGAATTGCAGCTTGCCGTTGCGGTCGCTGTTCTCGTACAGCTTGGAGACCAGGAAGCCGAAGCCGATGATGATGATCAGCTCCACCAGCATGGTGGCGAAGAAATAACGGGCGAACAGGGTGCCCAGCGACGGCTTGAGCCAGCCGCGCAAACGACGAGTGCTCATGCCTTATTCCCAGTCGCTGCGCGAGAACAGATAGCCTTTGCCGCGCACGGTCTTGATTCGGGCCGGCGCGTCGGGATTATCGCCCAGCTTGCGGCGCAGCCGCGAAATGCGCGCGTCGATGGAGCGGTCCAAGCCGTCGAAGCCGATGCCGCGCAGCTCGCTCATGATGTCGTCGCGGGACAGCACCTGGCCGGCGTGGGAGGACAACAGCCACAGCAGGTCGAATTCGGCGGTGGTCAGATCGATCAGCTCCCCGTTCAGCGTGGCTTCGCGCGTGGCCTGGCTGATGCAGAACTGGCCAAAGGTGAAGCTGTCTTCGTCGCCGGCCTCTCCGTCGGCCTGCGCCCCCGGCCCGCCGCGGCGCAGCAGCGCGCGCACCCGCGCCAGCAAGCGGCGCGGCTCCACCGGCTTGGCCAGGTAGTCGTCGGCGCCCAGTTCCAGCCCCAGGATTTCGTCCACGTCCTCGTCGCGCGCCGTCATGATCAGCACCCGGCCGTTATAGCGCGGGCGGATTTCACGGCAGACGTCGAAGCCTTCCTTGCCCGGCAGCATGATGTCCAGGATCACCAGGTCCGGCTTTTCTTCCAGGATGATGGCCGGCGCGGTGTCGCCGCGGCCGTGCTGGGAGATGCGATAGCCGTGCTTGCTCAGATAAGCGCCTATCAATTCGGCTAGTCTCACGTCGTCTTCGACGATGAGAATATGGGGGGTATCGCTGTTCATGTCCGTCGACGGGATTTCGGTGGTTCAAATCAAAATATTAGCACGCGAGGTTTGCCGGCGACTTTAGCATTATCGTGACTGCTATTCGTCATAAACTATCGATAGTTTTTGCAAATGATTTGGCTTGCTTGATTTTCCGGCGCTATCAATCCAGAATCGGTCAGGCACAAAAAGCCGGCCGTGGCCGCCGTTGCCGCCAGGGACCGATGAATTAAAACGGGATAAAGAGAATAGGAACTTGCCATATGCAACAGATAAGAGAATGGGCCGTGTGGCTGGCCGTCGCCCTGGCGGGCGCGGCGGCCTTCGCCGTGGTGGCCCTCAATCGCGGCGAGCCGGTCAACGCGGTCTGGCTGATCGTGGCGGCGGTGTCTGTCTACTCCATCGCCTATCGCTTTTACGGCCGCTTCATCGCCCACAAAGTGCTGGAACTGGACGCTCGCCGGCTGACCCCGGCGGAAAAATACAATGACGGCCTGGACTACGTGCCCACCAATAAATGGGTGTTGTTCGGCCACCACTTCGCCGCCATCGCCGGCGCCGGGCCGCTGGTGGGACCGGTGCTGGCCGCGCAGATGGGTTATCTGCCGGGCACGCTGTGGATTCTGGTCGGCGTGATGCTGGCCGGCGCGGTGCAGGATTTCCTGATCCTGTTCCTGTCGGTGCGCCGCGACGGCAAATCGCTGGGCGAGATCATCCGCACCGAACTGGGCGCCATCCCCGGCGTCATCGCCTCCATCGGCATCCTGATGATCATGGTCATCCTGCTGGCGGTGCTGGCGCTGGTGGTGGTCAAGGCGCTGACCGGCAGCCCGTGGGGCACCTTCACCATTGCCGCCACGATACCGATCGCGCTGTTCATGGGCGTTTACACCCGCTACATCCGGCCGGGCAAGATCGGCGAGATCTCCGTCATCGGCTTCATCCTGCTGATGCTGGCCATTGTTTACGGCGGCGACATCGCCAAGAACGAAACCCTGGCGCCCTTGTTCACCCTGAGCGGCACCACGCTGGCCTGGACGCTGATCGGCTACGGCTTCGTCGCCTCGGTGCTGCCGGTATGGCTGTTGCTGGCGCCGAGGGACTACCTGTCCACCTTCCTGAAAATCGGCACCATTGTCGGCCTGGCCATCGGCATCATGATCGTGGCGCCCAATATGCACATGCCTGCGGTGACCAAATTCATCGACGGCAGCGGCCCGGTGTTCGCCGGCAATCTGTTCCCCTTCCTGTTCATCACCATCGCCTGCGGCGCGGTGTCCGGTTTCCACGCGCTGGTGGCTTCGGGCACCACGCCCAAGATGCTGGAGAACGAAACCCACGCCCGCATGATAGGCTACGGCTCCATGCTGATGGAAAGCTTCGTCGCCATCATGGCGTTGATCGCCGCCTGCGTGCTGGATCCGGGCGTGTACTTCGCGATGAACAGCCCGGCGGCAGTGATAGGCAAGACCGCGGAGGAAGCCGCCCAGGTGATTTCCAGCTGGGGCTTCCTCATCACGCCGGACATGTTGACCCAGATGGCCAAGGACGTGGGCGAGAGCACCATCCTGTCCCGCGCCGGCGGCGCGCCGACCTTGGCGGTGGGCATGGCGCACATTCTGTCCAATGTGATAGGCGGGCCGGCGATGATGGCCTTCTGGTATCACTTCGCCATTCTGTTCGAAGCCCTGTTCATCCTGACCACCATCGACGCCGGCACCCGTGTGCTGCGCTTCATGATCCAGGATCTGCTGGGCCTGGTGGTCAAGCCTATGGCCAACACGGAATCCTGGGCGGCCAACCTGATCGCCACCGGCCTGGCGGTGACCGGCTGGGGCTACTTCCTCTACCAGGGCGTGGTGGATCCGTTGGGCGGCATCAACACCTTGTGGCCGCTGTTCGGCATCGCCAACCAGATGCTGGCCGGCATCGCGCTGATTCTGGCCACCGCGGTGCTGATCAAAATGCAGAAAACCCGCTACATCTGGGTCACCGCCGTGCCCACCTTGTGGCTGTTGGTGGTGACGCTGACCGCCGGCTGGCAGAAGCTGTTCCACGCCAGTCCCAAGATCAGCTTCCTGGCCCACGCGGACAAATTCTCCGCCGCCGCGGCCAAGGGCGAGGTGCTGGCGCCGGCCAAGAATATGGCGCAAATGCATCAGATCATCTTCAATGACTATGTGGACGCCACTTTGACGGCGCTGTTCATGGCGGTGGTGATCGCCATGCTGGCGTTTGCGCTGAACGTGATGCGCAAGTCCCTGGCGGTGAAATGGTCCACCGCCAAGGAGGTGCCGGCCATGTTCCGGGAGGAGGGCGCGTGATGGGCAAGCTATGGCAACAATGGGCGAAAACCGCCCGGCTGATGGTGGGGGTCAAGGATTACGACGCTTACGTCGCCAGCCGCCGCCGCTTCGATCCCAAGGCGGAGGTGATGAGCCGCGAGGCTTTCTTCCGCCGTTGTCAGGACGAACGCTATGGCGGCAAGAGCATGAAGAAGTGTCCGTGCTGAGTTCTAACGGTTAGTCATACTTGATAGCGCCCGGCTTGGCCGGGCGTTTTTCATTGCATGCGCGGGCGCGCTCCGTGGAAATTGTGTTTCTATTTTTTTGGCATTTTTTTGTGGATTTTAAATCCAAATTGGCTTGAGTTTTAGGCGTGGGTTATGCTGAACGCCCTTTCCACTAGCCCGGCTGCGTATGCGAAATGCGCGCCGTTGATGGACGATATGAGCGATTCCACGTTTGCAAGCCCGATTCTTGACCGTCTGCTGGCGGGCGGAGTGATTGACCAGGCGATTTACGAAGCCGCGCGCGACAAACTGCGCGAGCAGGGCGCGGAGCCCTTCTCCACCTTGGGCGGAGGCCTGGACTGGTTGGAAGAGGAGGAAGTGCTGAGCTTTGAGCAAATGATTGAAATCGAAGCCAAGGCGGATGCGGACGAAGGTTTCACGTCCAATGCGGTGCGCAGGCAGGCGGTGGATGAATACAACCAGGATCTGGAGCTGGAATTGGCGCTGCTCCAGCAACAAAAGGCGACGACATGGCGCGGGAAGCTGGCTTGGGGCTTGGGGTGCGCGGCCTTGCTCGGCGCGGCCGGCTGGTATTTTCTGACACCGCCGCTGGTGCCGAGATGCGAAGCGTCCGTGGTGAAGAAAAGCATACATGAGTCTTTGTGGTCGGCGCAGGCGCACATGATGTCGCGAAAACCCAGCGCGAGCGCGCCGGTAGCGGGCAATTTGCGGAACCTCAAGTTGGAACAGGTCAAGGAGCTGGGATACATCAAGACGGAGCGCACCCGTGGCTGCGTGGCGGTGCTGGTGGCGGGTGAAGAGCGCGCGCCCATCGCTTACGAGGTGAAGGGGAAGGGCGAAGATATCTTCGTGATGGGGGGCGACGAGAGTTTGCTGCGCGCACGTTACGCTCAGTTGAATTCGGATGGCGTACTACCGGAACTGGGCAAGCCTTTGGGGCGGGAGGGCGTGAGGCAGGCGCTGCAAAAAGGCGTGTTGGATTATAGCAAGCTGGGCGGATCCGTCGCCGATGCTTTGGCCCGTATGCAAGGAGCGGCTGGTCAGCCGGAATCCGCCCTCGGCGAAGTGCTGCCTTTGAACGATTGCGCACAAGGAGCGGGGGGTGTCTGGAGCTGCAAGCTGATGGTGCAATATCGCGACCCGTTCATGGTGGCGATCGGCAAGGAGGACCGCTTGTTGCTGGAAGGGGAGTTTGGCTTTGTTCAGGACGGGAAGGACTGGCGCCCGGCTGACAACTTCAAGAAACAGTTCGCCACCGCCTTGGTGCAAAGCCGGCTGATGTTGATGAAGGGCTTGTCGCGTGAGCAAGTATCGGGAGTGACAATGGATTCATCAGGCGGTTGAGCGGGAGCGAGTCGGTTGCATGCCCACCCAGGATGTAAAACCACTGCCACCGCCCGCGCGCAAGCCGGGCGGTTTTGTTTGGGCTTGGGACTGGTCCTGACCGCGATTTCATTGTCCTATCCTTTGGCATGTCGCAAAATAATGTCATTATTAACCACATATGGAAAAGCCATGTCAGAACCTTCCGCTTACACCGCTTACAGCGACAAATGGCAGATGCGCTTTGCCTTCTTCGATCAGCACGGCGCGCCGAATAGCGCCAGTTACAAGGAGGCGTTCAAAGCCTTGTCGTTTGGCGACCGCCTTAAGGTGCAGATGAATTTCATCGCTTTTTTCTTCTGGCCAATCTATTACCTGGTGTTGGGCTTGTGGAAGAACATGCTGTCCTTGTTGGGCGTGGCGCTGCTGATCAACCTGGTCCTCGTCTTGCTGGATGTGCCTGAGTCGATCACCCGCGGGCTTGGTTTCGGCTTTAGCGCGCTGGCCGGCATGTCGGTGAATTATCTGTATTACCAAAAGAAGGTCAAAGGCTATAAGGGGTGGAACCCTTTCCGTGGCTTGTTCTAAACCATGATGGCCGCTCAGTGAAAAAAACCGCCCGGCGCAAACCGGGCGGTTTTGTTTTTGCGGGAGCGGCGTTTAGTGCAGCAGATGGCTGACGCCGAAGTTGATCAGGCCGCCGCCGACGATCAGCCAGCCAAACAGGATGGACGCCAGCAACATCGGTTTGGCGCCGGCCTGACGGATGGCGGAGAAATGGGTGGTGATGCCCAACGCGCCCATCGCGGCGGCCAGCAGCAGATTGTCCAGGGAGACGATGGCGTTGACCCATGCGGCCGGCAGCAGATTGAAGGAGTTGAAGGCGGCCACGCCCAGGAAGGCGACGGCGAACCAGGGGATGGCGATGCGGCCCTTCTGCTGACGGCTGCCGTGCGGCTTGGCGGCCAGCCAGCTGGACAGGGCGATCAGGAAGGGCGCCAACATCATCACCCGTATCATCTTGGTGATCACCGCTGTGGTCATCGCGGCCTCGCTGACGGATTTGCCGGCGGCAACCGCCTGCGCCACTTCATGGATGGTGGAGCCGGCGAACACGCCGTAGCTGAACTCGGAAATGCCCAGATGGCTGGTCCACTGATACAGCATCGGCCACAGGAACATCGCCACGGTGCCGAACACCACCACGGTGGCGACAGCCACCGCCACTTTTTCCGCGTGGGCCTTGAGCACCGGTTCGGTGGCCAGGATCGCGGCCGCGCCGCAGATGGAGCTGCCGGCGCCGATCAGGATCACGCTTTGCTCGTCCATGCCCAAATACTTGCGGCCGATGCGGAAGGCCAGCAGGAAGGTGGTGCACAGCACCAGGGTGTCGATCAGCACGCCGGCGAAGCCGACGGCGGCGATGTCCTGGAAGGTCAGCTTGAAGCCGAACAGGATGATGCCCAGGCGCAGCAGCTTCTGTTTGGAGAACTGGATGCCATGGTGGCTGGCGCCGGCGAAGTAGCGGTAGACGGTGTTGCCTATCAGCATGCCGCCCAGGATGGCGAGGGTGAGGGCGGAGAAGCCCAGATGTTTCATCGCCGGCAAATCCGCGGCGTAGAGCGCGGCGACGGCGAGGGCGATGGCCAACGCCAGGCCCGGCATGATTTGGCGAAGGTTTGTCATAAGTAAATGCCTGTTTGGTCTATGGCGGATGAGGCTAACGATACGCCCCTCGTTTTCAGTAGAGAAACGGATAAAATGGATATATGTCAGTAGCAAAATCAATATAAGGAGGGGGTATGGCCTTGAAGCTGACCCTGCGCGAGCTGGAGGTCTTCGTCGCGGTGGCCGAATACGGCACCGTCACTCAGGCGGCTCAACAGGTGGCGCTGACCCAGTCCGCCGCCAGCCAGGCGCTGGACAAGCTGGAAACCGGCCTAGACGTGCGCTTGTTCGACCGCATCGGCAAACGGCTGAGCCTGAACGAGCATGGCCGGCTGCTGTGGCCCAAGGCGCGGGCCATGCTGGACGCGGCTCAGGACATGCAGAGTCTGTTCAACGCCGGGGCGATGTCCTTGAAGATAGGCGCCAGCAGCACGGTGGCCAACTATCTGCTGCCGCAGCAGCTGGCGGCCTTCCGCGCCGCCTGGCCGCTGGCGCGCTTGGAGCTGGACGTGGCCAATACCCGCGACATCGTCGACGCGGTGGCGGCCTTGCGGGTGGACTTCGGTTTCATCGAAGGGCCTTGCCATCACCCGGATCTGGTCGCCCAGCCCTGGAGACAGGATGAGCTGGTGGTGTTCGCCGCCGCGGATCACCCGCTGGCGCGGGGCGAGGCGGCGCGCCAGGACCTGGCGCAAGCGGAATGGATTCTGCGCGAAGCCGGCTCCGGCACGCGCGAGGAGGTGGATCGGCTATTGCTGCCGCACCTGGCCATGCTCAACGTCAGCATGGAGTTGGGCCATTCCGAAGCAATCAAGCACGCGGTGGCCGCCGGCCTGGGGGTCAGCTGCCTGTCGCGGCGGGTGGTGGCCGATCTGTTGCAGACCGGCGCGGTGGTGGAGCTGAACGCCGGCCTGCCGGTGCTGACGCGCACCTTGTACCAGGTGCAGCACCGCGATAAGACGCTGACCCGCGGCATGGCCGCGTTCCAGAACATGACGATGGCGGCGCTGCTGGCCTGAACCTCATCAGGGCTTGGCGCCGGTTCCCAGTCCGGTCAGCGCGCGGATGTATTGCGCCGGGAAGCGGCTGCGTTCCAATTGGCCCTGGGACGAACGATCGCAGATCGACAACAACCAGGCGCAGGCGAAGGCCGCGCTCATGGAAAACAGCGCCGGGTTGGCGTAGGGGAAGATCGGCCGCGGATGGCCCAGGATATCCACCCATACCATGGGCCCCAGCGCCAAGAGCGCGATGGCGGACGCCAGGCCGGCCAGGCTGCCGCCCACCGCGCCGCGGGTGGTGAGCCGGGGCCAGAACATCGCCAGGAACAGCACCGGGAAATTCACCGAGGCGGCAATCGCCAGCACCAGGCCGGACAGGAAGGCGATGTTCTGCTTCTCGAACAACAAGCCCAGCAGAATGGCCAGCAGTCCGATGACCAGCGTGGCCAGCCGCGACACTCGCATTTCCTCGGCGCTGCTCACCTTGCCTTTGCGCAGCGCCACCGCGTACAGGTCGTGGGACACCGCCGACGCGGCCGACAGGGCCAGGCCGGCCACCACGGCGAGAATGGTGGCGAAGGCCACCGCCGACACCAGGCCGAGGAACAGATTGCCGCCCACCGCCTGGGCCAGGTGCACCGCCACCATATTGGCGCCGCCGACAATGCCGCCGTCTGCGTCGCGAAAGCCGGCGTCGCCGCCGACGATGAGGATGGCGCCAAAGCCCACCAGGATCAGCAGCAGATAGAAATAGCCGATGAAGCCGGTGGCGTAGAACACGGATTGGCGCGCGGCGCGGGCGTCGGCCACGGTGAAGAAGCGCATCAGCACATGCGGCAGGCCGGCGGTGCCGAACATCATGCCCAGCCCCAGGGAGACGGCGTCCACCGGATTGGACACCAGGCCGCCCGGCGCCAGGATGGCCTGGCCGCGGAGCTCGGCGGCGGCGGCGAACACAGCCTCGCTGCTATAGCCGAAGCGCCGCCAGACCATGAAGGCCATGAAGCTGGTGGCGGACAGCAGCAGCACCGCCTTGACGATCTGCACCCAGGTGGTGGCCAGCATGCCGCCGAACATCACGTACAAGACCATCAGCGCGCCGACGATGATCACGGCGCTCAGGTAGCTGGCGCCGAACAGCAGTTCGATCAGCTTGCCGGCGCCCACCATCTGCGCCACCAGATAGAGCAGCGCCACCGTCAGCGTGCCGCAGGCGGCGGTGATGCGCACCGGGGTCTGGCTCAGCCGGTAGGACACCACGTCGGCGAAGGTGAAGCGGCCCAGATTGCGCAAGCGCTCGGCGATCAGGAACATGATGATGGGCCAGCCGGCCAACACCCCCAATGCATAGATCAGGCCGTCGTAGCCCTTGCTGAACATCATCGCGGAGATGCCGAGGAAGGAGGCGGCGGAGATCATGTCGCCGGCGATGGCCAGGCCGTTTTGCAGGGGAGTGACGCCGCCGCCGGCGGTATAGAAGTCCGAGGCGGAATGGGTGCGACGGGCGGCCCAAGCGGTGATGAACAGGGTCAGCGCCACAAACAGCAGGAACATCAGGATGGCGTTCCAGTTCAAGGGCCGTTGCGCGCCGGACTGGGCCCAGGCGGGGCCGGCCAGCGTCAGCGCCAGCATGGCGACAGGGATTCTCATGGCCGGCACTCCTTCAGCACTTGTTCGTTCAGCGGGTCCAGCCGCTTGTTGGCCTGGCGCACGTAGATCCCGGTCAGCGCAAACGCGGCGAGGATGATGGCGACGCCCACCGGCATGCCCACGGTGGTGACGCCGGCACCTATGGGCCGGGCCAGCCACTGCGGCGCGAAGGCCAGCACCAGGATGAAGCCGTAATAGAGCAGCAGCATGACGGCGGTCAGGCTCCAGCCCAGCCGCGCTTTGCCGCGGGCCAGTTGTTGAAAGGCGGGATGATTCAGAATCGCTTGCTGTTGTTGCGGGCTCATGGCGCGGCTCCTTAACCAGCGGTTTACGATCAGCTGCGCGGCGTGGAGCGTTAGCCGGCGAGCGCCGCGCAAGAACGCCGGCGCATCGCCGGCACATTCCTGTTCTTCCGCGGCAAGGCCTTGTCTCGCTCCGGCTTGCCGGATCGTAAACGCGCTTTTGACGATGGCGGGTGGCGCCCCGGCTGAGACCGGGGCCGGGGCTCAGACGAAGCTGCGGGTTTGCGCCACGCGGAAGCGGTTGGCGACGAAGGCGCTGTCGGACAAGCTGGCGTTGGCCGCCGGATTGCCGCCGCTGCCGTGGAAGTCGCTGAAGGCGGCGGACTGATTGACCATTACCGCGCCGGTGAAATTGAGCGCCAGCGACACGCAGGCGTTTTCCGCCACCTGCCGGGCCAGCGCCTGCACCTGCTGGTCCGTGCTGTAGACCGAGAAGCTCAGGGCGCCGTGGCGGCGCATGCTGTCTTCCGCCTGGCGCAGCGCGGCGGCGCTGTCCGGTGTCTGAATCAGGAAGCTGATCGGCCCGAAGTGTTCCTGCTCGTAAACGGCGCGGTCCTCCATCGTCAACTGGCGCAACAGCGGGGTGCGCACCTCAGCTTCCGGGTATTGCGGGTGGCTCAGCCTCCGGCTGTCCAGCGCCGGCCGGCCCAGCGCGCGCGCCGCCTCCAGCCTTTGGACCACGCCGGGGTTCTGAAGCGCGCCCAGCAGTTCCACCGCCTTGGCCGGTTCCGCGCACAGCGCTTCCAGCGCCGCGCACAGGCCTTCCACCGTTTGCTGATAGGACAGCTTGCCTTCGGGCGTGTGGATGCCGTCGGCCGGGATGAAAATATTCTGCGGCGCGGTGCACATCTGGCCGCTGTACAGCGCCAGCGACAGCGCGAGGTTGCGGCACAGGCCGGGGAAATCGGCGGTGGAGTCCAGCACCACGCAGTTGACGCCGGCTTTTTCGGTGTAGACCTGAGCGTGGCGGCACTGGCTCTCCAGCCACTCGCCGTGAGCGCTGCTGCCGGTGAAGTCGATCAGCTTCACCTCCGGCCGCTGCGCCAACAGGCTGGCCAGCGGCTCGCCGTGCTGGTTCGCCGCCAGCAGCACGGTATTGGGATCGAAACCGGCCTCGGCCAGCACTTCGCGGGCGATGCGCACCGTCAGGGCCAGCGGCAGCACCGCGCCGGGATGCGGCTTGACGATGACGCTGTTGCCGGTGGCCAGGCTGGCGAAGAGTCCCGGATAGCCGTTCCAGGTGGGAAAGGTGCTGCAGCCTATCACCAGGCCGACGCCGCGCGGGATCACCTTCCAGCTTTTCTCCAGCACCAGCGGTTCATGTTTGCCCTGCGGCTTGCTCCAGCGGCAGTGTCCGGGAATGGCCGACATCTCGCGCCAGGCGTAGGTCACGGCCTCCAAGGCGCGGTCCTGCGCATGCGGGCCGCCGGCCTGGAAGGCCATCATGAAGGCCTGGCCGGTGGTGTGCATCACCGCGTGGGCGATCTCGAAGCTGCGGCGGTTCAGTCGCTGAATGATTTCCAGGCAAACGCCCACCCAGGCCTGCGGGCCGGCTTGCCGCCACGATTGCAGCGCCGCGGTGGAGGCGTTCAGCAAGGCGTCGGCGTCATGGCGCGGATAGCGGATGCGCAAAGCGCCGCGATAGGGAGAGCGTTCGCTGCCCACCCAGCCCTGGCCGGCCGGCAGGCCGTCCAGCTGGAAGTCTTGTTGCAATAAAGCCTCAAACGCGGCCTGGCCGTCCGCGGCGGCGGTTTCGCCATAAGTTCTGGGGCTGGGCATTTCCGGGTGCGGGGACCAGTACTGGCGCTCGCTCAAGGCCTGCAGGGCCTGGTCCAAGGTGGCTTGATGCTGCTGGAACAGAGGGTGAGACATGGACGTTCTCCTCGGGCGGAGGGATGAGAGGCCGGCCTGCGCCATGTCAGCGGCAAGCCGGGCACGGTAACAACAGTTTCAGCGCACTGTCATTGATGTGGGTCAGCTTATAATTGATTTTCCGGTCGGTCAATGATAGCGTTTGCCGAAGTGGCGGTTTGGCCAGTTGAGCCAAGGCCGCGCCCAAAGGGGAGGCGAGCATGCAGGCAGCGGAAACGAGTATTGAGGTGAATCTGGAGGCCGGAGTGGCGACCGTGACGCTGAATCGGCCGCAAAGGCTGAACAGCTTCAACCCCGCCATGCACCAGGCCTTGGCGGCGGCCTTGGACCGCCTGCGCGACGACGCCGAGGTCCGGGCGCTGGTGCTGACCGGCGCCGGCCGCGCTTTCTGCGCCGGCCAGGATCTGAGCGATCGGGCGCCGGAGCCGGGACAGCCGCCGGCGGATCTGGGCTTGTCCATCGAGGCTTACTACGCGCCGCTGGTGCGGCGGCTGCGCGATATGCCCAAGCCGGTGATCGCCGCGGTCAACGGCGTGGCGGCCGGGGCCGGAGCGAATATCGCCCTGGCTTGCGATCTGGTGATCGCCGCCCGCTCGGCGAGTTTCATCCAGGCCTTCAGCAAGATCGGTCTGCTGCCGGACGCCGGCGGCAGTTACTGGCTGCCGCGTTTGCTGGGCCAGGCGCGGGCGATGGGGCTGGCGCTGCTGGCCGAGCCCTTGCCGGCCGAGCGTGCCGAGCAATGGGGCTTGATCTGGCGCTGCGTAGACGACGAGGATTTTCCCGCCGCGGTGCGGCAGCTTGCCGAGCAACTGGCCAGCGGGCCGACGCTGGCCTACGCGAGGATCAAGCAGGCGCTGCAGGCGGCCGAGGGCAACAGTCTGGAGCGGCAACTGCAATTGGAGCGCGACACGCAGCGGGAGCTGGGCTTCAGCGCCGATTACCGCGAAGGCGTGGCGGCTTTTCTGGGCAAGCGGCCGCCGCGCTTTGGAGGACGATGACCATGAAACCTGACAAGGAACAGCGCGTGGCGGTGATAGGCGCCGGCGCGATGGGGCGCGGCATCGCCGCGGTGGCCGCTGCGGCGGGGCATGAGGTCTATCTCTACGATCAGGACGCGGCCGCGGCGGCGGCGGCGCCGGATGCGATCGCCGCGGACTGGGCCGGCCTGGTCCGGCGCGGCAAATGGAGCCAGTCGCAACTGGACGCCGCGCGCCGCCGGCTGCGGCCGGCCTCCTGTCTGGAGGAGCTGGCCGACGCC
Source organism: Chromobacterium sp. FG22 (assembly GCF_057809415.1). Classification (NCBI taxonomy): domain Bacteria; kingdom Pseudomonadati; phylum Pseudomonadota; class Betaproteobacteria; order Neisseriales; family Chromobacteriaceae; genus Chromobacterium; species Chromobacterium sp. FG22. The sequence goes on from NZ_JBMDJX010000001.1 coordinate 327,082, forward strand.
GCCTTGGCGATAGAGGCCATCGTCGAACGTCTGGACGCCAAGCAGGCGCTGCTGCGTCAGTTGGACGCCCTGTTGCCGGCCGCCGCCATCCTGGCCAGCAACACCTCCTCTCTGTCCATCACCGCGCTGGCGGCGGGTCTGCGTCATCCCGAGCGGGTGATCGGTCTGCATTTCTTCAATCCGGCCACGCGGATGAGGCTGGTGGAAGTGGTGAGCGGGCTGGAGACCGCGCCGGCTTTGTCGGAGCGTCTGTGCCAGTGGATGCGCGCTTGGGGCAAGACGCCGGCGCCGGCCGCGTCCACTCCCGGCTTCATCGTCAACCGGGTGGCGCGGCCTTTCTACGCCGAGGCCTTGCGGCTGCTGCAAGAAGGCGCTTGCGCGCCATCCACGTTGGACGCCTTGCTGCGCGAAGCCGGCGGCTTCGCGATGGGACCTTTGGAATTGATGGACCTGATCGGCCATGACGTGAATTTCGCGGTGACGCAGTCGGTGTATCAGGCGATGCAGCAGGACCCGCGTTTCCGGCCGTCGCCGCTGCAGCAGGAGTTGGTCACGGCCGGCCGCCTGGGCCGCAAGAGCGGTCGCGGCTTTTACGATTACGGCCAGGCCTTGCCGGCGCCGGACACCGCGCCGCCGCAAGCGGCGCCCGCGGCGCTGCGCGTGCATGGCGGCTTGGGCGCGGCCGAACCCTTGCTGGCGCGCTTGCGGGCCGGCGGCGTGCGTGTGGAACGCGAGCCGGGGCCGGAGCAGGGCTGGCTGAGTTGGGATGATTTGCGGCTGGCCCTGTCCGACGGCCGCAGCGCCACCCGCCGCGCCGCGGACAGCGGCCACGCCGGCTGGGCGGTGTTCGATCTGGCTCTGGATTACGCCAGCGCGCTGCGGCTGGCGCTGGCCATGGCGGACCAGGCCGCGCCGGAGGCGGCGGCGCGGGCGGAGGGCGTGTTGCAGGCGGCCGGCCTGCTGGTGTCGCGGATGGACGACGCCGCCGGCATGGCGGTGTTGCGCACCGTGGCGATGCTGGCCAACGAGGCGGCCGACGCGGTGGGGCAGGGCGTGGCCGCGGCGGACAGCGTGGATCAGGCGATGTGCCTGGGCGCCGCTTATCCCCGCGGTCCGCTGGCCTGGGCCGATAAGCTCGGTGCGGACTATCTGGCGCAGGCATTGGACGCTTTGCACGCGCACTACGGCGACGATCGTTATCGCGTCTCGCCGCTGCTGCGGCGGCTGGCCTTGTCCGGAGGACGCTTCCATGACTGAGACAGAAGCCGCTAGGCAACTTGCCGAGAACAGCGCGCTGGCGATGCTGAGCCAGGATCGGGCGTCGGCTAGCCTGGGCATGGAGCTGCTGGACGTGGCGCCGGGCCGGGCCCGGCTACGCATGCGCGTGCGCGACGACATGCTCAACGGCTTCCAGCTATGTCACGGCGGCCTGCTGTGCGCGCTGGCGGACACCGCCTTCGCCGTCGCCTGCAATAGCTGGGGGCCGAGGACGGTCGGCGCGGCCGTCAGCGTGGAGTATCTGCTGCCGGCCCGCGGCGGGGACTGCCTGCTGGCGGAGGCCGAGTGCCTGCATCAGGGGGCTCGGCAAGGTCTTTACGATGTGCGGATCAGCAATCAGCGCGGCGAAACCCTGGCCCTGCTGCGCGGCCGCTCGCACCGGAGCGGAGAGCGGGCCGAGTAAAAGGCCGCATGCCGTTTTTTGTTTCTCAACGCCCGTCCAAGGAGCGCAAGCCCGCCGTCTTGTCCAGCCAGCAGCAATTGGCCGCAGAGCCAGCCCCGAACCCACACAGGAGAAGCACCATGCCCGTCACCCGCCCTATGTCCAGCGAGCTGGACGCGATGGAAACCGCCAGCCGCGACGAACTGTCCGCCTTGCAGCTGCAACGTCTGCAATGGACGCTGCAACACACTTACGACAATGTCGCGCCCTTTCGCGCCAAGTGCGAGCAAGCCGATGTCCATCCCCGGCAATTGCGGCGGCTGGAGGATCTGAGCCGCTTCCCGTTCACCAGCAAGGCGGATTTGCGCGACAACTACCCGTTCGGCCTGTTCGCGGTGCCGCGAGACCAGGTGTCGCGCATCCACGCCAGCAGCGGCACCACCGGCCAGCCCACGGTGGTGGGATACACCCGCAATGATATCGAGGCCTGGGCCACGGTGGTGGCGCGTTCCATCCGCGCCGCCGGCGGCCGGCGCGGCAGCATGGTGCACATCGCTTACGGTTACGGCCTGTTCACCGGCGGCCTGGGCGCGCACTATGGCGCGGAACGCCTGGGGTGCACCGTGGTGCCGATGTCCGGCGGTCAGACCGAGCGCCAGGTGCAGCTGATCCAGGATTTCCGCCCGGACATCATCATGGTCACGCCGTCCTATATGTTGAACATCCTCGATGAAATGGAGCGCCGGGGCATGGATGCGGCGGCCTGCTCCTTGCAGGTGGGCATCTTCGGCGCCGAGCCGTGGACCGGGCAGATGCGGCAGGAGATCGAGCGCCGCGCCGGCATAGACGCGGTGGACATTTACGGCCTGTCCGAGGTGATGGGGCCGGGCGTGGCCAGCGAGTGCGTGGAAAGCAAGGACGGCCCGGTGATCTGGGAGGATTTCTTCTACCCGGAAATCATCGATCCGCACAGCGGCGAAGTGCTGCCGGACGGGGAGGAGGGCGAATTGGTGCTGACCTCGCTGACCAAGGAAGCGATGCCGGTGATCCGCTACCGCACCCGCGACCTGACCCGGCTGCTGCCGCCCAGCAGCCGTTCGATGCGGCGCATCGGCAAGATCGTCGGCCGGTCCGACGATATGTTGATCATCCGCGGCGTCAATGTGTTCCCCACCCAGATCGAGGAAGTGATTCTGCGGCAAACGGGGCTGGCGCCGCACTTCTATCTGGAGGTCGACAAAGACGGTCACCTGGACAGCCTGGCGGTCTTCGTCGAGCGCGAGCCCAGCGGGCCGGCGCGCGACGACGCCAAACTGCTGGCGGCGCGGCAGTTGCAGCACAGCATCAAGAGCCATGTCGGCGTAACGACCACAGTGCAGGTGGTGGAGCCGATGACGATAGAACGCTCGGTGGGCAAGGCGCGGCGGGTGGTGGACAAGCGGCCGCGCGACTAGGCGACGAGGGGCAGGTTGCGTTAATGCTTGTATTTTAATTGAACGACCGGTAAATTAATTAATATGCTGTTTCAGCGCGCCGGACATCCGTTTCCGGCGATGCTCACCTAGGAGGATGCGCCATGTACACCCAAGCCCTGGATCAGCCGGACATCGCCGCGGCGGCGGCTGAGCCGTCGCTTCAGCAGCAGGCCTTCGACGCCAAGCTGCAGGCGGAGGACAAGATAGAAGCGCGCGACTGGATGCCGCTCGCCTACCGCAAAACCTTGTTGCGGCAGATCTCCCAGCATGCGCATTCCGAAGTGGTGGGCATGCTGCCGGAAGGCAACTGGATCGGCCGCGCGCCCACGCTCAAGCGCAAGGCCATTCTGCTGGCCAAGGTGCAGGATGAGGGCGGGCACGGCCTTTATCTGTACGCGGCGGCGGAAACCCTGGGCAGCCCGCGCGACGAAATGGTGGCGACCTTGCTGTCCGGCCGCGCCAAGTACTCCAGCATCTTCAATTACCCCACTTTGTCCTGGGCCGACATCGGCACCATAGGCTGGCTGGTGGACGGCGCGGCGATCATGAACCAGATTCCGCTGTGCCGCTGTTCCTACGGCCCGTACGCCCGCGCCATGGTGCGCATCTGCAAGGAAGAAAGCTTTCACCAGCGCCAGGGCTACGATCTGCTGCTGACGATGATGGGCGGCAGCGCGGAGCAGCGGGCCATGGTGCAGGAGTCGGTGAACCGCTGGTGGTGGCCGGTGCTGATGATGTTCGGCCCGCCGGACCGGGATTCGGTGCACAGCGCCAGTAGCATGCAATGGGGCATCAAGCGCATTTCCAATGACGATTTGCGGCAGAAGTTCGTCGACGCCATCGTGCCCCAGGCCGAAGTGCTGGGCATCACGCTGCCGGACCCGGCGCTGGTCTGGAACGAGGCGCGCGGTCATTACGACTTCGGCGAGCCGGATTGGACGGAGTTCAAGCGGGTGTTGGCGGGCGACGGCCCCTGCAACCGCGAACGCATGACCGCGCGCGTCCGTGCGCATGAAGAGGGGGCCTGGGTGCGCGCCGCAGCCCGAGCCTATGCCGACAAACAGGCGGCGCGCGCCGCCGCCTGATCAGGAGCCACCATGTCCGAGCCTAACGCCTGGCCGCGTTTCGAGGTCTTTGTCCTTGGCCGCAACGCCTTGCAATACAAGCACTCCAGCAGCCTGCACGCCGCCGATGCGCGCCATGCGCTGTTGCTGGCCAGAGACATCTATTTCCGCCGCCAAGAGGGCATCAGCCTGTGGGTGGCGCCCAGCGCCCGCCTAAGCGAGAACGGCGAGCCGCCGTCTTCGACGGAGGCCGAGGCGTCGCAACAGTACGAAGTGTTTCTGCAGCTCAAGCCGGGTCTGGATCATCTGCACGTCGCCAGCCTGCTGGCCGCGTCGGCATCGCAGGCCTTGGAGCGGGCGGAGCGGGCCTTCGGCGAGTTCCCGCCCGGCGCGGTCTGGGCGCTGCCCAGCGCGGCGCTGAGCTGCAGCGAGCCGGACGAACGCGAGATGCTGTTCGAACCGATGGCCAGCAAGACTTATCGCTTGCCCACCTTCTTCCAGTTGCCGGAAGCCGTGAACCATATGTGAGGAGTGCGCGATGTCTGTGCAGATAGCTGTGCAAACGCAGCCGCCGGCGACGGCGGACCTGATCGAATACGCGCTGCGGCTGGGCGACAACACCTTGTTGCTGGGCCAGCGCCTGGGTGAATGGTGCGGCCACGCGCCGGAGTTGGAAGACGATATCGCGCTGAGCAATATCGCGCTGGATCTGATAGGCCAGTCGCGCTTGCTGCTGAGCCTGGCAGGCGAATGGGAGGGACGGGGCCGGGACGAGGACGCGCTGGCCTATCTGCGCGACGCGCCGGCGTTCCGCAACCTGACCTTGCTGGAGCTGCCCAACGGCGACTTCGGCCAGACCGTGTTGCGCATCGCCCTGTTCAGCGCCTACCAAGTGGCTGTGTGGCGGGCCTTGCGCGGCGGCGGCGAAGCGCGGCTGGCGGCGATCGCCGGCAAGGCGTTGGCGGAAAGCTGCTACCACCTGCGCTACGCGGCGGAATGGGTGGTGCGGCTGGGCGACGGCACCGACGAATCGCGGCGGCGCATGCAGCGGGCGCTGACGCATTGGTGGCCGTATCTGGCCGAGATGTTCGACGAGGACGCGCTGGAGCGGCGCCTGGACGGCGTCGCGCCGCAAGCGGCTCTTCTGCGGAAGGAATGGGAGGCGTTGATGCTGCCGGTGCTGGCGGAGGCCACGCTGCGGCCCCCGGCGGACACCGAATATCGCTCCGGCGGCAAGCGCGGCGAACACAGCGAATCCTTGGGCCATGTGCTGGCGGAGATGCAGTTCCTGCAGCGCGCCTATCCCGGAGGGCGCTGGTGATGCGCGCCGCGCGGCTGAGCGTGGCGCAAGCCTGGCGGGTGCTGGACCAGGTGCCGGATCCCGAGGTGCCGGCGGTGTCGCTGTGCGATCTGGGCATCGTGCGCAAGGTGGCGCGGGTGGGGGAGGATCTGGAGGTGACGCTGACCCCCACTTATTCCGGCTGCCCGGCGACCGAGGCCATCGCCGCCTCGGTGCGGCAGGCCTTGGGTCAGGCGGGCGAAGAGCGGGTGGTGTTGCGCACCCAGCTGAGTCCGGCCTGGAGCAGCGACTGGATCAGCGCCGACGGCCGCGAAAAGTTGCGCCGTTACGGCATTGCGCCGCCGGCCTGCGCAAGGGCGGCCGAGGACGACTGGCAGCCGCTGCGCTTCCAAACGGCGGCGCCGGCCTGTCCGCAATGCGGCTCCGTCCGCAGCCGGCGGCTGAGCCAGTTCGGCTCCACCGCCTGCAAGGCGCTTTACCGCTGCGAGGCCTGTCTGGAGCCATTCGAGTATTTCAAGCCGATCTGAGTCCACTGAGGGACCGGAGTAAGGAGACCGGGATGAGACTAGCTTTCCATCGCCTGCGCGTCGTCGAACGTCGCCAGGAAACCGACGACGCCATTTCGCTGACCTTGGAGCCGCCGGCGGAGTTTAAGGAGCGCTTCCGCTTCACCCAGGGCCAGCACCTGGTGTTTCGCGAACATATCGACGGCGTGGAGCAGCGGCGCACTTATTCGCTGTGCTGCGGCGCGGACGAAGGCATTTTACGGGTGGCGGTGAAGCGGGTGGAGGGCGGCGTATTCTCCAGCCACGTTCACCGGCATTGGCAGCTTGGGCAGGAGGTGGAAGCGATGCCGCCGGAGGGGCGCTTTTTCACGCCGCTGGCGGCGGAGCAGCGCAAGCACTATCTGGGCATCGTCGCCGGCAGCGGCATCACCCCCTTGCTGTCCACTTTGAAAACCACCTTGCGGCGAGAGCCGCACAGCCGTTTCACCTTGCTGTACGGCAATCGGAGGCGCGGCGGCATTCTGTTCGCCGACGAGCTGGCGGCGCTGAAGTCGCGCTATCCGGCGCGCCTAGCGGTGTATCACTTCCTCAGCCGCGAAGCGCAGCAGCCGGAGCTGTTTCACGGCCGTCTCGACGGCGAACGGCTGCACAGGGCGCTGGCCGCGCTGCTGCCGGACGGCGCGGTGGACGAAGCCTTCGTTTGCGGTCCCAACGATATGATTGATCAGGCCTGCGCCTGCCTGGAACGCGTCGGGCTGGCCGCCGGACGCATCCATTACGAACGTTTCGGCGTACCGGGGCGCGGCGCGGCCAAACCGGCAGCGGCGGCCGAGGACAATCCGGCGGCCAGCGTCACCCTGATCATCGACGGCCAGCAGCGCCAACTGGAACTGAGCGCCGGCGAGCGCATCCTGGAAGCGGCTACCGCGGCCGGGGTCGACCTACCTTACTCTTGCCAAGGTGGGGTATGCTGCACCTGCCGAGCCAAGGTGCTGTCCGGCCGCGTGTCCATGGACAAGAATTTCGCCCTGGAAGCGGCCGAGGTGGAACAAGGCTTCGTGCTCGCCTGTCAGGCGCGTCCACGGACCCAGCAAGTGGTGCTCAGTTTTGATGAGCGTTGACGGTTGCTTGTCTAGAACCGCTGGCAAGCCCCGGTTTGACCGGGGTTTGCCTGGCGGCTCGTAGTCATCGGGGAGGTTCGCTGGTGCCGCGTCTGGTCTTTTCATTCAACCGATATGCGGATATGGCCAGAACAAAATCTCCCAATTACGAGGCGCAGCAACAAAACATACTGGAGAACGCTGCCCGCCTGTTTGCCGAGCAGAGTTTTCCCAGTGCTTCGATAGCCCAACTGGCTGAGCTGTGCGGCATGTCCAAGCCGCTGCTGTATCACTACTACCGCGACAAATCGCATCTGCTGTTCGACATCGCCGACACCTATGTGGATAGGTTGGTGGGCATCGTCGACGAGGCGGCGCGGCAAGCGCTGCCGGCGGACGCGCATCTGCGGCTGCTGATCGAGCGCTTCATGGAGGAGTACGCGTTCTCGCGCCATTACCACATGGTCTTGGTGCAGGACGTCAAATTCCTGGGCGAGGCGGACCGGCTGAAGGTGAAGGCCAAGCAGGCCGGCGTGGTGTCCGCCTTTGCCGAACTGATCGCCCGTTTGCGGCCGGAGCTGCCGGCGACGGAGGTCAAACCGGTGACGATGACCTTGTTCGGCATGATGAACTGGACCTTCACCTGGTTCCGCGCGGACGGCGCGGTGGACCGGCAGGGCATGGCGCGGATAGTCAGCCAGTTGTTTCTTCACGGGGTGTATGGATGTGGAGAGGGAACTGACCATGAGCGAGCATCTGAGGGAGCGCCGCGCTGAGCGGATCTGCCACCTGGAAATTCACCGGCCGGCGCAGCTCAATGCGCTGAGCCCCGAGCTGATGCGGGAGCTGGAGTCCGCGCTGGACGCGGCGGACGGCGATCCCGACATCAGCGTCATTCTGCTGTCCGGCACCGAGCAGGCCTTCGCCGCCGGCGCCGACATCGGCCGCATGGCCGAATGGGATTATCAGCAAGTTTTTCTCGACGATTACGTAAGCCGGCACTGGGAGCGCGCGCGCGGCGTGCGCAAGCCGCTGATCGCCGCGGTGCGCGGCCTGGCGATAGGCGGCGGCTGCGAGCTGGCGATGATGTGCGACGTGATCATCGCCGGCGAGTCCGCCCGCTTCGGCCAGCCGGAAGTCAAGCTGGGCACCCTGCCCGGCATGGGCGGCACCCAGCGGCTGCCGCGCGCCATCGGCAAGGCCAAGGCGATGGAATGGTGCTTGAGCGGCCAGCTCTATAGCGCCGACGAAGCCGAGCGCGCCGGCCTGGTGTCGCGGGTGGTGGCGGACGCCGACGTGCTGGCGACGGCGCAGGCGCTGGCCGCGCGGATGGCAGGCTACTCGCTGCCGGCGCTGATGCTGATCAAGGAGTCCTTGAACCGCGCTTTCGAATCCAGCCTGGCCGAAGGCCTGCTGTTCGAACGGCGCGCCTTTCACGCCAGTTTCTCGCTGGCCGACCAGAAGGAAGGCATGCAGGCCTTTCTCGACAAGCGGCCGCCGCAGTTCCAACACCGTTGATCCAGGAGGTTTCCCATGCCCCATGCCTATATCTGTGACGGCATTCGCACCCCGTTCGGCCGTTACGGCGGCGCGCTTTCCGGCGTGCGCGCCGACGATCTGGCGGCGCTGCCGCTCGCCGCGCTGATGCGGCGCCATCCGCTGGACTGGTCCTGCCTGGACGAGGTGATTCTGGGCTGCGCCAATCAGGCCGGCGAGGACAACCGCAATGTGGCGCGGATGGCGGCCTTGCTGGCCGGCCTGCCGCAGTCCGCGCCGGCGATCACGGTCAACCGCCTGTGCGCGTCCGGACTGGACGCGGTGGGTCTGGCCGCGCGGGCGATCGCCGCAGGCGAAGCCGAACTGGTGCTGGCCGGCGGCGTGGAGAGCATGTCGCGCGCGCCCTTCGTGCTGGGCAAGGCCGAGAGCCCGTTCGCGCGCAATGCGCGGGTAGAGGACAGCACCATAGGCTGGCGCTTCGTCAACCCGGCGTTTCAGCGTCAGTTCGGCATCGACTCCATGCCGGAAACCGCGGAAAACGTCGCGCGCCAGTTCAAGGTTTCCCGCGCCGATCAGGACGCCTTCGCGCTGCGCAGCCAGCAGCGTTACGCCGCGGCGCGCGAGCGCGGTTTCTTCGACGCGGAGATCCTGGCCTTGGAGCTGCCGCAGCGCAAGGGCGAGCCGCTGCGGGTGATCCGGGACGAACACCCGCGGCCGGCCACCACGCTGGCGGAGCTGGCGCGGCTCAAGGGCGTGGTGGCGGACGGCTCGGTCACCGCCGGCAACGCCTCCGGCGTCAACGACGGCGCGGCGGCGCTGTTGCTGGCCAGCGGCGCCGGGCTCAAGCGCCACGGCCTGCGTCCGCGGGCGCGGATTCTGGGCATGTGCTCGGTGGGGCTGGAGCCGCGCATCATGGGCATGGGGCCGGCGCCGGCGGCGGAAAAGCTGTTGCGGCGGCTGGGCCTGAGCGTGGCGGATATGGACGTGATCGAGCTGAACGAGGCATTCGCCTCGCAATCGCTGGCGGTGATGCGCCAACTGGGCCTGGCCGACGACGACGCCCGGGTCAACCCCAACGGCGGCGCGATCGCGCTGGGCCATCCGCTGGGAGCTTCCGGCGCCAGGCTGGCGCTGACCGCGCTGCGTCAGCTGGAGGCCAGCGGAGATAGGCTGGCGCTGTGCGCGATGTGCGTCGGCGTCGGCCAGGGCGTGGCCCTGGTGCTGGAGAGGGTGGAGGAGGCGTGATGGACGAACTGATCTTGCTGGATTATCCGGCCGATGGCGTGGCGCGGCTGCGCCTGAACCGCCCGCAGGCGCTCAATGCCTTGAATACGGCGCTGCGGCGGGAGTTGGCGCGGCGTTTCCAGGAGCTGGCCGCCGCGGCCGACGTCAGGGCGATTCTGCTGTGCGGCGACCATCGCGCTTTCGCCGCCGGCGCGGACCTGACCGAGATGGCCGACTGCGGCAGCATAGAGCTGATGCAGCGCCAGCTGCACAAGCTATGGCAGGCGATTGCCGACTGTCCCAAGCCGGTGATCGCGGCGGTGGCCGGCTATGCCTTGGGCGGCGGCTGCGAGCTGGCGATGCACGCCGACATCATCGTCGCCGCCGAATCCGCCCAGTTCGGCCAGCCGGAAGTCAAGGTGGGGGTGATGCCGGGCGCCGGCGGCACCCAGCGGCTGCTGCGGGCGGTGGGCAAGTTCCGCGCGATGAAGCTGCTGTTGACCGGCGAGCGCATCGGCGCGGCGGAGGCGCTGGCGATGGGCCTGGTCAGCGAGGTGACGGCGGACGAGGCGCTGGATACGCGCGCACTGGAGCTGGCGACGCAGATCGCCGCGCTGCCGCCGCTGGCGGTGGCGCAGATCAAGGAAGTGGTGCTGGCCGGCGCCGACGCGCCGTTGGCGACGGCGCTGATGCTGGAGCGCAAGGCTTACCAGCTCTTGTTCGCGTCGAGGGATCAGAAGGAGGGCATGCGGGCATTTCTCGAAAAGAGAGCCGCGGTGTTCCTAGGGGAATAGGAAGTTCTTGTTATGACTCTGGAGAGTTGACTTCAATTCAGGGGGTATGGATATCTCCCTAGCATGTTTCAGATGCTGGTCTACTACAATCAGGGGGCTTTATTACCGTGATGGAGGGTGGTATGGAGGTTGATAACCTTGTTGTTCGCCTTGATGGAGAATATGTTTTATTGCTATTGGGTACAAAGCCGCAGGCTAAGGTTGAGTTAAAAACTTTACGTAGAGTGAGCCCAGTTTTTACTGGAAGAACGGATGATGAGTGTCGGGTAATTCTACAAAAACAGAGTAACCGAGAAGTCCTATATGCAGTGGTCGACAAAGAGCGGCCACGCCAATTCCCAGCACAAGGTGTTTATCACATTACGCCACAGGATTTGCAGGGAAGTGTATTTGTTGAATAGTTAAACGGGCAACGCAGTAAAGCGTTGCCCGTTCTATTCAGGCTATTGTGTTCAATGCGCGCCGCTGTCGCCGCCAGCAGCGGTGAACGGCGGCTTGGCGAACCACACCAGGCCGATCAACAGCACGAACAGCACGCCGGACAGCCAGAAAATCTCATTGGCCGCCATGATGTAGCCCTGCTTGGTGATTTGCAGCGAGGTCAGCGCCGCCTGCTGTCCGGAGGACAGGCCGGCCATGTCCAGCAGCCGGAACCAGGCGTTGGACGCCTGATCGTAGAGGCTGACATGCTCGGTCAGGCGCGCGTGGTGCATCGCCTCGCGACGGTCCCACATCGTGGTGGTGATCGAGGTGCCGATGCTGCCGGCCAGAATCCGCAGGAAGTTGGACAGGCTGGACGCGCTGGCGATCTGGCTGGGATGCAGGCCGGACAGGGTGATCGTGGTCAGCGGCATGAAGAAGCAGGCCACGCCTATGCCCTGCACCACCTGCGGCCACACCACGTAGGCGAAGTCCATCTGCGGGTTGAAGGTGCTGCGCCAGAAGAAGCAGATCGCGTACACGCTGAAGCTCACAGTCACCACCCAGCGCATGTCCAGCCGCTGCGCGTACTTGCCGATGATGGGCGACAGCACCACCGGGATCAGCCCGATGGGGGCCGCGGCCAGGCCGGCCCAGGTGGCGGTGTAGCCCATCTGGGTCTGCAGCATCAGGGGCAGCAGCACCACGGTGCCGAAGTAGAGCATGAAGCCCAGGCTGATGGCGACGGTGCCGACGGTGAAGTTGCGCTGCTTGAACAGGCTCAGGTCGACGATGGGATGTTTCTCGCCCAGCTCCCAGATCACCAGATAGACCAGCGCCAGCACCGCGATCACCGCCAGGGTGACCACCTCGGTGGAGTTGAACCAGTCCAGCTCTTTGCCGCGGTCCAGCACCATTTGCAGCGCGCCGACGCCGATCACCAGCAAGGCGAGGCCGATGCGGTCGATAGGCAGATCGACGGTTTCGGTTTCACGCGGCTTGAGGATGCGCCAGGAAATGAAGGCCGCCGCCAGTCCCACCGGCACGTTGATGAAGAAGATCCAGCCCCAGTGCCAGTTGTCGCTGATCACGCCGCCCAGAATCGGGCCGAACACCGGCGCGACGATCACCGTCATCGCCCATAGCGCCAGCGCCATGCCTTTCTTCTCCGGCGGGTAGCAGGACAAGAGCAGGCTCTGCGACAGCGGAATCATCGGGCCGGCCACCGCGCCTTGCAGCACGCGGAAGAAAATCAGCATTTCCAGGCTGCTGGACATGCCGCACAGCCAGGAGGTGAGCACGAAGAGCAGGGTGGAGGCGGTGAACAGCTTCACTTCGCCCAGGCGCTTGGCCAGCCAGCCGGTCAGCGGCACCGCGATGGCGTTGGCCACCCCGAAGGAGGTGATCACCCAGGTGCCCTGGCTGGTGGCCGCGCCGAGGTTGCCCGAGATGGTGGGCAAGGCCACGTTGGCGATGGTGGTGTCCAGCACTTGCATGAACACCGACATCGACAGCGCCAGCGTGATCCAGACCAGCTTGGAGCCGGTCAGTGGTGGATGATTCATGGTCCGGACCCCTTATTCGGCCTTGCCTTCACCCGCGTTGGCCGCCAGCAGCGTCCGCACCAGTTCGTCGGCCTGTTTCAGGTCCGGCAGCTGGCCGGAGACGTCCTGGTGGGCGACGAAGGGCTGGGCTTCGGCCACGGCCTTGCCGTCCGTGCTGGAGGTGTCCACCACGGCGTCCATGGACAGGCCGACGCGCAGCGGGTGCGATTGCAGGTCTTTCGGGTCCAGCTGGATGCGCACCGGCACGCGTTGAACCACCTTGATCCAGTTGCCGGTGGCGTTCTGCGCCGGCAGCAGCGAGAAGGCGCTGCCGGTGCCGGCGGACAGGCCGACCACTTTGCCGTGGTAGACGATCTTGCCGCCGTAGAGATCGGACTTCAGTTCCACCGGCTGGCCGATGCGGATCTTGGCCAGCTGGCCTTCCTTGAAGTTGGCGTCCACCCACAGGTTTTGCAGCGGGATCACCGACATCAGCGGGGTGCCGGCGGCCAGGCGCTGGCCAACCTGCACATTGCGGCGGGCGACGGCGCCGTCCAGCGGGGCCTTGATCTCGGTGCGCTGCAGCGCGAGCCAGGCTTCCTTCAGCCGGCTGGCGGCGGCCTTGACCGCAGGCTGCTGCGCCAGCGCGTCCTTGCCCAGCAGCGCGGCGCTGGCTTTTTGCTGTTCGCGCGCGGCGTCCAGCGCGGCCTTGGCGGCGGCGACGGCGTCGTTGGCGTGGCCCAGTTCTTCCGCCGACAGCGCGTCGGTGCCGGCCAACTGTTTGCGGCGTTTCAGGTCGGCGTCGGCGCGGGCCAGCTCGGTTTCGCGCAGGGTGACCTGGGCCGCCAGCTGTTGGGTGTTGCTCATCAATTGGCGGGTCTGACGCACGGCTTGGGCGAATTCATTGCGGGCGCGGTCGAAGTTCAGCTGCGCGTCGTTCTTGTCCAGGCTGACCAGCAATTGACCGGCTTTGACGTGCTGGGTGTCGTCCACCAGCACCTTGGCGACGGTGCCGCCCACTTCCGGGGTGACTTGCACCAGGTGGCCGCTGACATAGGCGTCGTCGGTGCTTTCCTGATGACTGAGCACCAGCGCCCAGTAGGCGCCGTAGCCGATGGCGATGGCGGCGAACAGGGTGGTGGCGACGATCAGATTGCGTTTGCGCCCTTGCGCGGTTTTGGTTTTCTTGTCCATGGATGCGTTCTCAGTGGGTGGCGGGCGCAGCGTTGAAGCCGCCGCCCAATGCGGTGTTCAGGGAGACCCAAGCCAGTTTGCGGCCGGCTTCGGCGTCGATGCGCGCCGACTGTTGCGCCAGCGCGCTGTCCTGGGCATCCAGCAGGTTCAGCTTGTTGATGATGCCGGCCTTGAAGCGGGCGGCGGCGGAGTCGGCGGCGCGGCCGCTGCTGTCCTGCGCCTGGCGGGCCTGTTCCAGTTGCTTGCCGCTTTGCTGCCAGCCGCTGACGGCGTCGGCGGCGTCGCGCATCGCGTCCAACACGGTCTGGTTGTAGCTGTGCACAGCCAGGTCGTAGCCGGCCTTTTGCTTGCCCAGATTGGCCTGGATCGCGCCGGAGTGGAAAATGGGCAGGCTGATTGCCGGCATGAAACCCCAGAAGGTGGAGTTGCCGTTCATCAGCTTGTTCAGTTCCAACGAGGTTTGGCCGGCGAAGGCGGTCAGCTTGATATTGGGGTAGAACTCGGCGCGCGCGGCTTTGACCGCGCCGGCCGTGGCTTCCACCCGCGCGCGTTGGGCGGCGATGTCCGGGCGTTTGCCCAGCAGTTCCGCGTGCAGGCTGTCCACGTCCAGCGGCGGCAGCGCCGTGCTCTTGGCGGCTTGCAGTGCGTTCAAGGCGTCCGGTCCCTGGCCGGTCAGCGCCGCCAGCGCGTGGCGGGCGCGGTCGCTGTCCTGGGCCAAGGCGCTTTGCTGTTGGCGCAGACGGTGCAGCGAGACTTCGTTGCCGCGCTGGTTGTCGCCCGGCAGCAGGCCGGCGTTGATGCGGGCCTGGGTCAGCGTTTGACGGCTCTCCGCCAGCTGGATGCGCTTGGCCAGCACCGCGCTTTGCGCCTGCAGCCGCTGCAACTGGGTGTATTGGGCGATGACGGCCTGAGTCAGCGTCAGCCGGGTCTGAGCGCCTTCGAAGGCGATGGCTTGCTGTTGGCCGACGGCTTCGTCGATCTGGCCGCGGTGCTTGCCCCAGAAGTCGAACTCCCAGCTGCCCATCAGCATGGCGGTGTAGGCGTTGACGTAGTCGCGCGAGATCGGCGCCGGAAACTCGTAGTTCAGCTGGGTCATATTGGCGCTGAAATCGAGTTTGGGCCCGCTATTGCCTTCGACGATGCCGACGGCGGCGCGCGCCTGGCGCAGCCGGGCTTCGGCCAGCTTCAAGGACGGCGCTTCTTGCAGGGCGCGCGCCACCAACTGGTGCAGCGTCGTGTCGTTCAGCTGGGTCCACCAGTCGCTGGCGATCTGCCCGCCCTGGCCGTCGCTCAGCCGCAATTGCCCGGCATCGAGCTGCGTGGCCGGCGCGCTATCCGGGCCGAAGCTCGCGCAGCCGCCCAACAGGGCGCTGAGCAGCAGGGCGCTGACGCCGTGCTGCCATTGAGTCTTTTTCACCTTGTGGGACTCCCCGTGTTCACTTGCTGTATTAGCAATTGATGAAGTGATTGATGATGTGATAGTCACGCAAGTTATTATAAGGACGAAAAAAAGCCGGTTCCCCAGCTTCAGCCGCCCAGGCTGCAGAGCAGTTTGCGCAATAAGCGTTCGAACTCCTGCTTTTCCGCGGCGTCGAAATCCGACCACAGCTCCCGGTGACATTCGCGGGAGACGGGTAGCAGCGATTCGACGAGTTGCACGCCCCCCGGCGTCAACTCCAGCAGGATCTTGCGTCGGTCTTCCGCGCTGGGCGAGCGGGCCGCCCAGCCGTTTTTGACCAGTTCGTCGGCGATGCGCGTGGCGTTGGTGCGCGATGAATCCAGCGTGTCGCTGATTTCAGACGGGTAGAGCGCCTGTTGCGGACAGGCGTACAGCGCCAGCAGGGCCATCCACACCGTCTCGTTGAGGCCGTGATGCTTCAGCTTGTCGCACAGGTGGGCGGACAGCCGCGGCAGGATGTGGTACAGCAAGCGCGCCAGAATGACTTCCTGGCGCGGCACGCCGGGAAAACGCGCTTCGATCCGATTGACGGCCTGCTCAAGCGTTTGAAATGACTTGGTTGGATTCATAGCCGTTATTTTAGTAACGGAAGTTACTATTCCGCAAGTGATAATTTTGAAGGCAATGGGCTGGGCAGGGGCGGCCGCATGCAAAAACGCCCAAGGCCAAAGCCCTGGGCGCTGATGGGCGATGCCGGCTAAGGCTAGCCCAGCAGCTGCAGCACCCGCTCCGGCGGACGTCCCACCACGGCGCGATCGCCGCAAACGGCGATAGGGCGTTCAATCAGCTTGGGATTGTCTATCATGGCGGTAATCAGGTGCTTGGGTTCCAGCGTGATGTCGTCCAGATAGAGTTCGGCGTACTCCTCCTCTTTCTGGCGGATCAGATCGCGCGGTTCCATATTCAGCAGCGTCAACAGGCGCTCCAGCTCTTCATAGCTGGGCGGGTGCTTCAAATACTCGACGATTTCGATTTCCGCGCCGGCGTTCTCCAGCAGGCTCAGCGCCTCCCTGGATTTGGAACAGCGCGGGTTGTGGTACAGGCGAATCATGCTGGTCTCTCCTTGTTATGGCCGGCGTGGAGTGGATTGATCGTGGCACGAAATTGAAGCCGGCGCCAGCGGCGCGCGCCTGAGCGCAGCGATATCCGGCTATGACGTTTTATTTACATCAGTCCGGTTTGGCAAGTTCCGGCCCAACCGTTACCATGCATTGACTCTCATTGTTATTTATCCGCCATGCATCCCACCACACGCAGCCACTTCGGGCTGGCAATCCTGTTGGCGGCCCTGTCCACGCTGGGGCCGTTTTCGATCGACACCTTCTTGCCGGCGATGAGCGCGATCGGGCAAAGCCTGGCGGTCTCGCCCTTGCAGATGCAGCAGGCGTTGACGGTATATCTTTTGTCTTACGCGGTGATGATGTTGTGGCACGGTTCCATCTCGGACGCGGTGGGCCGCCGTCCGGTGGTGCTGGTCACCACCTTGCTGTTCAGCCTGGCGTCGATAGGCTGCGCGCTGTCGGACAGCCTGGGGCAATTGCTGTTGTTCCGCGCGCTGCAGGGCTTTTGCGGCGGCGCCGGCCTGGTGGTGGGGCGGGCCATCATCCGCGACAAGCTGGACGGCGCCGACGCTCAGCGGCTGATGTCGCAGGTGACCATGTTGTTCTCGCTGTCACCGGCGATTGCGCCGGTGGTGGGCGGCTGGCTGTTCGGCGCCTTCGGCTGGCATTCCATCTTCGTCTTCATGGCGCTGATCGGTCTGGCGCTGTTCCTGATGAGCTGGTTCGCCTTGCCGGAAACCCATCACGAGTCCGCGCGGCAGCCCTTGAAGGTTAAATACCTGTTGGCCAATTACTGGCAGGTGGGGCGCAAGCGCGAGTTCCAGTTGCTGACCGCGGCGGTGTCCTTCAATTTCGCCGGCTTCTTCCTTTACATACCGTCGGCGCCGGTCTTCCTGATGCAGCATCTGCACCTGGGGCCGGAACAGTTTCTATGGATGTTCGGCCCGGCCGTGTCCGGCATCATGTTGGGCGCCTATCTGTCCGGCAAGATGGCCGGACGGGTGGCGCAGAAGGACATCGTGTCGCGGGGCTATGTGGTGATGTTCGTCGCCGCAGGCTGGAATCTGCTGTACAACCTGCTGGCGCCGGAGGCCGCGATGCCGTGGGCGGTATTGCCGTTGGCGCTGTACACCACCGGCATGTCGATCGCCGCGCCGTCCATCACCCTAAACCTGATGGACCAGTTCCCATCGCTGCGGGGCACCGCTTCCTCGCTGCAGGGCTTCTTCCAGACCATGATGTCCAGCGTGGTGGCCGGCCTGATCGCGCCGCTGGTCTGGTCCAGCCCGCTGAGTCTGGCGGCCAGCATGATGGTGATGCTGGTCCTGGGCTTCGTGTTCCGGATGGGGTATAGGCGGCGGGTGACGCGCTAGCGCTCTTTCAGCGCCCAGTTCAACTCATGCAAGCGGCCGGACTGTTGCGCGATCTGGAAACGTTCGCGCAGCAGAGCCAGCGCGATGCCGAGCATCAAGCCGCTGAATAGTCCCACGACGGTGATCAAAGAGCGAATAGGCTTGCTTCTGAGCTCGGGTATTGCGGCGCTGTCCAATATCTGGATTTGGGACGAATCCTTGGCTTCGTCGATTCTGGCCAGTTCATATTGTTTGGCCAGCAGCTCGAAAATCGTCTCCTGGTACTTTACCTCGCGTAGCCGTCTCAGGTATTCCAGCCCGGATTGCGGCATTTTGCCGGTGGGCACCATCACGTCGCCGGCGATTGCAGCGCCGTTTTCCAGTTTGGCCAATTGCGTTTTCAAACCGGCCAGTTCTTGCCGGCTGCGTTGATAGAGCGGGTTCTGTTCGGTGGCGTAGCTGCGCAGGGCCTCTAGTTGCACTTCCTTGGCGGCGATGCTGGCTTTCAGCTGGGTAACGGTGTTCATAATGGCCTGGACCTGACCATCCGGCTGAATCATGCCGGTGCGCTCCTGGGTCTGGCGCAGCGCGGTTTCCGTGGTGGCCAATTGCTCCTTGGTCTGTTTTAGCTGGGTCTCGAAAAACAGCCGGCGTTTGGCCGCGTCGGTGACCGCTAGGGACTGATTGAGCCGGATCAATTGGGCGATATAGCCGTTGGCCAGAGCAGCGGCGAATTTGGGATCCTTGTCTTCCACGTTGATGCTGATCAAGCCGTCCTTGCCGCTGTTGAAGGCGCTGGCGCTCTGTAATGCCTTTCTGGTTTCGTCCATCGTTTCCGTGGCGTAGCGCTGTTTCAATTTGAACTGTTGAATTAAATTGTCCGCCACCGTGCGGCTTTGCAGCAGGCCGATATAGAGTTCGCCCGGGCTTTTCAGACCAGCAATGCCTCCGGCCGCACCGGCCAGTCCACCCAGTTGGCCCAGCAGCATATTCATGCTCGAGTTTTGCTGCTGGGGCGGCAGAATCTTGGCGGTGGCGGTATACAACGGCGGCAGCGTCAGGCTCAGGATCAAGGCGCCGCTGCCCAGCGCGATAACGCTGCCGATAACCCAGCGCCTGTGTTTCAGCAAGGTTTTCAGCACAGCGATGAGATCGATGTCATCGGAAGGTACGGTTTGAGCTTCTGCCTTGTCGTGTATGGACATGTCTGAATCCCGAGTTAAGTGATGAAGCCTTGTCTTATTTCAAGACTTTCAAGCCGGCGGCGCCCAGCCCGAACTGATAGAGAATCGAGGTCCATTCCTTCAGTGACTGAGTCCAGCTGCTGACGACGAGCTCGTCGGGAACGACGATGGTGTCGCCCGGATTGATGCGCTTGCCGCCCAGGCTGTTGAACCAGCCTGCATTATTATTGCTGGCCACGGTGCCATCGGCCCGGATCACATAGGTCGCGGATTTGTCGCCGGTCTGGCTGATGCCGCCGGCCAGGTCCAGATAGTCTTTCACCGAGCGTTGCGGCCTGTAGATGAAGGCATTGCTCTGGTAAACCGAGCCCAAGACATTGACGGTGCCGGGCCGGCGCGGGATGGTGATGGAGTCGCCGTTCTGCAGGGGAAGATCGGGCAGGTCTTTGACTTGGGCGCCGCTGCCGCTCAGTTCCAGCACGACGCGCCCTTCCGCTTTGATGGTGCGCATTTTTTCCGCCAGCTTGCGCTGACGTTCGACTTCCGCGGTAATGGCCGCGACATTGTCTTTATCGGTCTGTTTGGACAGGCGCGCGGCGGAGGCCTGCTCCAGTTCCTTTTCAAAGCGATTGGCCACCTCATCCAGCTTGGCCTGCTGTTCTTTCTTGATGTTCTCGCGCTGTAAATTGGTGGCGAAGACATAGCCGTTTTCCGTGGAGCCGCCCAGGCGCATGACCAAATCGCGCAAGGTCTCGCCTTTTTGCAGCAGGAAGGTGCCGGTTTGCCTCACTTCTCCGCTGACGCGGACGTATTCGGTGTCTTGCTGGATGTTTACCGGCAGCGCATTGGGCGCGAACACCCGGAAAATATCGCTGGCCGTCAGTTTGAGTTGTGTCAGGGTGGCGTTATTAAGACCGCTTTTTCCGTTGGGCGTCTGCCATTGTGTTTCAAAGCGGTTATCTACGCTTTTCTCCAATTGCCAGGCTTTGCCTTCCGCCGCCGACTCCAGTCCGCCGGCCCAATGTAATAGGTCGGCGACGCTGTCGCCGTCGGCAAACTCATAGATGGCGGGATGTTTGACATCGCCCTGCAAGGCAACCCGTTTGCCCGTCGGCCGGATTTGAATCACGTCGCCGTCGCGCAGGGTTAGATCGCTGGATTTGTCCCCATCCACCAGAATCTTGTAGAGATCGAGCTGACCGACGGCCTTGCCGTCGCGCATCAATTGGATATGACGCATCGATCCATTGTCGTTGGGGCCGCCGGCGGCGAACAGCGCG
This sequence comes from Chromobacterium sp. FG22, assembly GCF_057809415.1. Lineage (NCBI taxonomy): Bacteria > Pseudomonadati > Pseudomonadota > Betaproteobacteria > Neisseriales > Chromobacteriaceae > Chromobacterium > Chromobacterium sp. FG22. The sequence continues at coordinate 347,196 of NZ_JBMDJX010000001.1, forward strand.
TTCAGCAAGGTGCTCATCCCGCCCAGGGTATAGCTGCCGGGCGTGCGCGCATTGCCGACGACGTATACCTGCACGGCGCGGGTTTGCAGCAGGCTGGCGCTCAGATCGAAGTTGTGGAATACGCGCGAGACGCTTTTTTTCAGCGTGTCTTGCAAATCTCTGAATTTCACGCCGGCCACCGCGATGGCGCCGACTCTGGGCAGGTATACCGTGCCGTTGCGTTCCACGGTCAGGGTCAGATCGATATCGACCATGCCCCAGCCCTTGACCTGGATCTGGTCGCCGGCGCCGATCACATAGTCCGGATTGACCTGAGCGGCGCCGCTGGGGGCAAAGGTTGACGGAGGGTTGTCGAACAGGTCCGCGCCAAAGACCGGCAGGATATTGCCGGTGGCGACTTTCACGTATTCGACGAAGGGTGGCAACTTTTCTTCCTGCTGCTCATTTTGCAGCGGGTCGCGTTTGCCTGGTTTCGCGCCGGGAGGCGTCGGCAATCTGCGCTGCTGCTGCCATTGCGTTTGCGGCGTTTGCTGCGGCCATGGCTGCGGTTGAGCAAGCGGGGCCTGATTGTTGATGCTGGGTTGTCCGTACATCGTGGGGTCCGGCTCATAGCTGGGCATCATGGTGCTGGAGAAATTGCCGGCGGCGTTTGCGGCCGCGTAGACGGGACTGGCGACGCACAGGGCGATAAGCAGCGGGATCATCTGGCGGCGGAGGCTTGGATAAGCAGTCATGGTCGCGAGCGGATGGGTCATGGGTGGTCGTTTCAATCCAGTGATTTCGAAACTTGGATGCCGGCCTGCTTAGGCCCCAGCATCAGCGAGGTGCGGTAACGGGACTCGTCCCGCTGGGCATGCCAGAGCCAGGCGCCGGAGGCGTAGCCGAGCAGGCTGCCGGCGGCGACGTCGGACAACCAGTGATCCTTGCCGGCGACGCGGCCGAGCGCGCCGACGGCGGCCAGACCATACAGCCAGGGTTGGTCGTACTCCTTGGCAAACGGCGTCAGCGCGCCGAACAGCACCGCGGCGTGATTGGAGGTGAAGCTGCTTTGGAAGCGGGAACTGCCCGCCGGCTGTTGTTGCCAGGGCTTATCGCTGGCGTTTGGCCGCGCGCGGTTGCCCAAGCCCTTCAGCGCGATGCTGCCGGCGGCGGACAGCGCCGAGGATTCCAGTGCGATCAAGCCAGTGTTGCTCAGCCTGTCGTCGCCCAGCGCGAAAGCGCCGCCCGCCAGACCCAGCGCGGCGACAGGCAGGGTCTTGCCAATTTGCTTCCAGCCCTTGAGCAGACGGTTGTCCTGATGCCGGCCCATCGCCTGATTTACCGGCTTGTCCAGGGCTAGCGCCGCCAGGGTCATGCCGGCGGCAATGGCCACGGCGCCCGGCTTGTCCTCCATGGACGCGAATTGCTTGGAGGAGTCGCTCAGCCGCAGCCGCACCGATGGCCAGGGGTGGAAAGACGGAGCGGGCGGGTTGACTTGAGGCAGGCCTTGCTCATCCGGCCGTTCGGCGAAATTGCCTAGGCCGTCATAGGCGTTCACATCGCTGCGCGGGTCATTGAGCTGGTCGTAGAGGTCTCCGGGCGACAGCACCATCTGGCCGACATCTCGCGTCCATGGGGACAGAGCGAAATTGCCCACCGCCTGGGTGTCCAGCGTCAACATGCTGTTCAGTGGGATGGAAATGAACAAGCCCTTGTCCTTATAGGGCGAACTGGGCGCGCCGGGCGAGGTGATGTCGTTGCCGTTGGTGCTGGTGTACCAGGCGCCGATCTCGATGCCGGAACGAAAGCGGCGTTTCAGCTCCAGACGGGCGCCGCTGTCTTTGGCGAGAAAGCGGCCCGCCCGCACCGTGGCGGTGACGTTCATCGGCAATTTGTAGTGCAGCGAGGCCAGCGCGGTGACTGTCTGGTAATCGCGTTTGCCGAGCCAGCCCTTGAAGTCACGTTGCTGCAAGGCGTCCACGGCGAGGTCTATCGCCCAGTGGCGGGTTTCGGGGTAATAGATGATTTGGCCGCCGGCTCCGCGGAACATTTCCTCGTAAATGCCTGCGGAGGCGCGGGCATAGGTGTTCGGTCCCAAGCTCAGATACTGGTTCAGCAGCAGGCGGTCCAGCTTGGGCGAATTGGTTTTCTTGTATTCGGCCACGTCGGAGCGGACATGAGGCAGCAGGCTGTTAGATGGTTGTTTGACGCCGGAGACTGTGTTGTAGAGATTGGCGCTGAGCGCGCTATTCAGAAACAAGCCGGTTCCCACTCGCCGCGTATAGGTGGCGGCGGCGGCGATTTCATAGCGGAAGGCGCCGCTGGGGTCATTGAAGTAAACTCCGGTTTTGGGCACTAGCCGGAAGCGGTTGGCCTCGTTGTCCTCGGCGTTAAGCTGGACGATGTCGCCGTCCTTGCCCGCCAGAATCTCCAGGTTGACGCTGTCTTTGATGCTGGCGCTGAGCTGCTGCGTGTCGACACCTTCCAACTCCAAGTCCTTGCCCGGCGTGATGCTGACGCTTTCCAGAAAGCGTTGGCGATCGACCTTGCCCAGTAGATAGTCGTTCAAGGTGGCGAGGTTGAAAAAACTATAGGTCGCGATCGGCTGTTCCAGCTTGGTGTAGACCACGCGGATGCTGCGCGTTTCAATCGGGGTAAAGTACAACGCGGTGCGAACCGCGCGGCCCACCGCGCGGCCTACATTGGAAATGCGGCTATTGCTCAGTTCCAGCACGAACTCGTCGCCGCGCATGCTGATGCGGATGTTTTTGAAATCCTGTTTGCTCAGCGCGCTGACCAGACCATGGCCATAGGTGCTGTCGGCATGCCATTGTTGCAAGGTGGGGCGGAGCGGGACTTCGGGGCCGCCGCTGAAATAAGCGGGCTCGCTGATTTTGGGAACGAATTCGCGCTCATTCAAGGGGATTTCTATAGAGGCATTCAGACTGGCATGGTTTTTTTGCTTGGCCAATTGCAGGCCCAGCCAGCCCCATCGATATTCAAGGCCGGCCGCAGGCCCTTTTTCCCTTTGCGCGGCGGAAGTGTCTTTGGCGCGGAAATCCGATGCGTAGTGATTCGCGTCGTATTCTGCGACCAGCGACCAGCGGGGGAAGCGTTCCGGCGTCCAGCGCAGGCCGCCGAAAGGGCCCTCGATCCGGCCGGAGCCGACACCCGCCGAAACTTCCAGATTTGGCCGGAGCTGTTTGCTGGCCACCAGATAATTGCCGCGCCATAGGGCGGTGCCGAAAATATCTGTTCGGCCATAGGAGAGCGCGGGCCAAAAGTCGGACTCTTCGAGCAGACGCCATTTTGTGTCGATGGCTTTGTCTTTAAAACTGCCGTAGCCGCCGCCGTATTGCTGATCGTCAAAGCCGGCGATGCCGGCAATAGAGATATAACGCCCCGAAATCTGCAGAAAGGGAAGCGCCGTCGCCGAGACCCATAAGGTGTTGTATGGCTTGTCGAAGCTGAATCCAAAGCTTAAAGAGCCATCGCGGCCAGGATCCGCCGATGGCATATTGATGTAGCCGGATTGGCCATTGAGCGACGGTTGCGCGTAAACCGGCAACAGCAGGCCGCAACTACCCCCGAAAACGATCCCTTTTATCAGAATGCCACGCATGGGTTGCTTTATTTAGAGTTATTGATTTGGTTTTGTGAACAACAAATGAATATCAATAAAGAACGTCAAGCTTACGCAGCGTCTATGTCAGACGCAGGCAGCAACACAGGCAGCCTGTTGCGGGCGCAGGCAGGCTGCCTGTTCGGGACGAAGGCCAGTGTCCGGTCAAGCCGCAGTGCATAGGCACGGCGGTTTAATGGTGGGTGGTGGCGGAGTGGGAGGTAGAGGAGTCGCTGTTGCTGGAAACTGCAACCGCTGCGGCGACCGCTGCGCCGATGGCGGCGATGGTGCCTACGCTCAGGCCGGCAATGCCGGCAGTGGTGCCTGCGGCGCCAGCGGCTGCCGCGGAGGTGGTGCCGGCGGCGCTGCTGCCCGCCGCCGAGGTCGCTGCGGCTTCCTCTGCGGCAAACACCGGAGCAGAGAGCAGGCCAGCCAAGGCAAGAATAAAGACTTTCTTCAACATGATAGTGTGCCCTTGTGTATTTGTGCTTCGAAGTTAATCTAAGTGCAACATTTAAAACAGGAAAACTATCAACTTCATAAAATCAATACTGCTTGCCATCAGCATAGTGCAGGACTGTAAGTCTGCAAAGTGACAACTGAGGATTTGTCAACACGACGGGAGTGAGTGTGCCATTAATGTCGCAGCCAGCAGTCGCTGCGCGAGCGATGCGCCGCCAGCACGGTTTGGAAGACTTTGGGATCCTTGGTATAGGTCATCTCGCCCGCCGTCGGGAAATGCAGATCCTGCAACCGCGACACCCAGAAGCGCAGCGCGGCGGCGCGCAGCATCAGCGGCCAGGCTTTTTTCTCTTCCGCGGTGAGTTCGCGTTCCGACTGATAACCGGAGAGCAGCGCGGCGGCGCGCTCGTCGTCTATGCCGTGGTCCGCCCTGCGGGCCCAGTCGTTGACCGCGATGGCCAGGTCGTAGAGCAGCACGTCGTTGCAGGCGTAGTAAAAGTCGATAAAGCCGGCGATGCGGTCGCCGTCCAGCAGCACATTGTCGCGGAATAGATCCGCGTGGATCACGCCGGAGGGCAGGTGATCGAAGCGGTGGCTGTCCTGGAGTTGCACCTCTTCACGCAGCAAGGCGGCGGCGTCTTCGTCCATGCGGGAGTAGACCTGGCGCGCGGTTTCGCTCCACCAGCGCGGACCGCGCGGATTGGCCATCTTGCCGGGGAAGGTGGCGCCGGCGATATGCATTTGCGCCAGCATTTCTCCTACGGCGCGACATTGCGCCGGGGTGGGCTGCGCGACGTCGGCACCGTCCAGGCAACTGACTAGGCAGGCCGGCTTGCCGGCCAGCATCGAGGCGAACTGGTCGGTGTTGTCGGCCACCGGCGCCGGGCAGGCCACGCCGTGGCGCGCCAGGTGGCTCATCAGCGTCAGGTAATAAGGCAGTTCCTGCAGCTTCAGCGCTTCGAACAGCGTCAGCACATAGCGGCCGTGCGTGGTGGTGAGGAAGTAATTGGTATTGGTGATGCCGGAGGCAATGCCCTTCAAGTCCAGCAACTGGCCCAAGGTGTAGCGCTTGAGCCATTCCTGCATCTGGTCATGGCTGACCGTGGTGTAAACCGACATAGTGGCCCTCTCAGAACCGGATCAGCACCCAGCGCGGGATGATGATGCGGTTGGCGGGGTCGATCTGCTTCATGGTGCCGGAGCCGTTGTCGTCCATCAGGTAATAGGGCACGCCGTGCGACGGCGTCACCTTGACCATATAGAGGTGGCCGTTGAGCCGGTATTCTTCGATCTTCTCCTCGCCCTTCTGGATGATGCGCACCTCCGGTTCCGCGGTGGCGGCGTTTTGTTCGCTGATCGTCGGCGGCGGCGGCACCGGGGTCTTGGCGGGAGGGGGCGTATCGGCCCAGGCGGCTGTCAATGGCAGCAGGGCGAGGGCGGCGAGCAGGCGGCGCATGGCGTGGTCCTTGATTGTCATCAGTTTTAAAGGTGCAGCAGTTGTTCGCGCTCTTCCGGCAGCGCTTCAAAACCGCGGGTTTCGTAATGTTTGAAGATAGTTTCGACGATTTGCCGCGGATCGTCGATCAGTTGGATCAGATTCATGTCTTCGGGATTGATCATGCCTTCGCTGATCAGCCTGTCCTTGACCCAGTCCAGCAGGCCCTCCCAGAACTCGCGGCAGCACAGGATGATGGGGATCTTGCGGCTCTTGCCGGTCTGTATCAGCGTCAGGGCCTCGAACATTTCGTCCAGGGTGCCGAAGCCGCCCGGCATCACCACGTAGGCGATAGCGTGCTTGACGAACATGACCTTGCGGCTGAAGAAGTGGTTGAACTTGATGCTCAGGTCTTGGTATTCATTGGGTTTTTGTTCGTGCGGCAGCACGATATTCAGCGCCACCGACGGGCTTCTGCCGTAGAATGCCCCTTTATTGGCGGCCTCCATGATGCCGGGGCCGCCCCCGGAAACAACGGAGAAGCCGGAGTCCGACAGCAGACGCGCGACTTCTTCGGTCAATTTGTAATACTTGTGGTCGCGCGGCGTGCGCGCGCTGCCAAAGATGCTCACCGCCGGCATGATGCCTTGCAAGGCTTCCGCCGAATCGACAAACTCCGACATGATCTTCATCACATGCCAGGCTTCGAGGGAACGGAAACGCTGCATCATCGCGTGACGATCGCTGGTTTGCGGTAATTTATCGGACAAGCTCATATTCTGCCTCTTTTTATGAAAACACTGTTATTGATCGACGGCTCTTCTTATTTGTACCGCGCCTTTCACGCGATGCCCGATTTGCGTTCTCCGGATGGCCGCCCGGTGGGGGCTGTCTATGGCATGGTGAACATGCTCAGGCGGCTGGAGAAGGAAGTGCAGTTCGATTATAGCGCCTGCGTTTTCGACGCCAAAGGCAAGACATTTCGCGACGACCTTTACCCCGAGTACAAGGCCAATCGCCCGTCGATGCCGGAGGAACTCGCCTCCCAGATTACGGCGGTCCATGAGGTGGTGCAAGCCTCGGGCTGGCCGATGCTGGTGGTGCCGGGCGTGGAGGCTGACGATGTGATCGGCACGCTGGCGCGCGCCGGCGCGGCCGCCGGCATGCGGGTGGTCATCTCCACCGGCGACAAGGATATGGCGCAGTTGGTGGACGGACAGGTGTCCATCGTCAACACCATGACCAATGAAACCTTCGACCGCGACGGGGTCAAGGACAAGTTCGGCGTGCCGCCGGAATTGATCGTCGACTATCTGACCCTGATCGGCGACAAGGTGGACAATGTGCCGGGCGTGGACAAGTGCGGGCCCAAGACCGCGGTCAAGTGGCTGGAGCAGTACGGCAGCCTGGACGCCGTCATCGCCCAGGCGGCGGAAGTAGGGGGCAAGGTAGGCGAGAACCTGCGCGCGGCGCTGGATTGGCTGCCCAAGGGCCGCGAGCTGATCACCATCAAGTGTGATGTGGATCTGAACGCGGACATGCCCTATGGCCTGGACAGCCTGCAGCACGGCCTCAAGGACAAGCCGCGTCTGGCCGAGCTGTATCAGGGCCTGGGCTTCCGCACCTTTTACCGCGAGGTGACCGAGGGCGAGGAGATGCCGGCGGTGGCGCAGACCGCGGGCGGAGCCCAGGGCGACGATCTGTTCGCCATCGAGGCCGCGCAGGACAGCCCGGCTCTGCCGGAAACGGCGGCGGAGCGGCGCTATGAAACCATTCTGGAGGCCGCGCAGCTGGACGCCTGGCTGGCCAAGCTGGCCGCGGCGGATGTGGTGTCGCTGGACACGGAAACCACCAGCCTGGACCAGATGCAGGCGCGCATCATCGGCGTTAGCTTCTCGGTGCACTCCGGCGAAGCCGCCTATCTGCCGCTGGGCCATCATTATGCCGGCGCGCCCGAGCAGTTGGACCTGGAGCGGAGCCTGGCCAAACTCAAGCCTTGGCTGGAAGACGCCGGCAAGAAAAAGTGCGGTCAGAACCTGAAGTACGACCGCCATGTGTTCGCCAACCACGGCATCCGCTTGGCCGGGGTGGTCGACGACTCCCTGCTGGCGTCCTATGTGGTGGAAAGCCATGAACGCCACAATATGGACGATCTGGCGCGCCGCCACCTGGGCGAATCCACGGTCAGCTACGAGGAGATCTGCGGCAAGGGCGCCAAGCAGATCGGCTTCGGCGAGGTGGACATCGACACCGCCGCCAATTACGCGGCGGAGGACGCCGACATCACGCTGCGCTTGAATCAATATTTCTCCGGCCTGCTGAATGGCCGCTTGCGCGAGGTCTACCGGGACATCGAGCTGCCGGTGGCCGAGGTGCTGTTCGCGATGGAGCGCCACGGGGTGCTGATAGACCGCGAGCGTCTGGCGACGCAGAGCCATCAGTTGGGCACCGAAATGCTGAAGCTGGAAAACCAGGCCTACGATCTGGCCCGCCAGCCTTTCAATCTGAATTCGCCCAAGCAGTTGCAGGAAATCCTGTTCGGCAAGCTGGGCATTCCCACCAAGGGCGTGAAGAAGACCCCGTCCGGCGGCTACTCCACCGATGAATCGGTGCTGGAAACGCTGGCGCTGGAGCACCCGCTGCCCAAATGCATTCTGGCGTACCGCGGCCTGGCCAAGCTCAAGTCCACCTACACCGACAAATTGCCGCAGCTGATCAACGCGGCCACCGGCCGCGTGCACACCAATTACGCGCAGGCGGTGGCGATCACCGGGCGCTTGGCCAGCTCGGATCCCAATCTGCAGAACATTCCGGTGCGCACCTCGGAAGGGCGTCGCGTGCGCGAGGCCTTCATCGCGCCGCCGGGGCATGTGATCGTCAGCGCCGATTATTCGCAGATCGAGCTGCGCATCATGGCGCATCTGTCCGACGACGCCGGCATGCTGCGGGCCTTCGCCAGCGGCGAGGACATCCATCGCGCCACCGCCGCCGAGGTGTTCGGCGTCGAGCTGTCCCAGGTCAGCGCCGATCAGCGCCGCGCCGCCAAGGCGATCAACTTCGGCCTGATCTACGGCATGAGCGCCTTCGGTCTGGCCGCGCAGCTGGACATCGAGCGCAGCGCCGCCCAGCAATACATCGACCGTTATTTCATGCGCTACCCGGGCGTGGCCGAGTATATGCAGACCACGCGCGAGACCGCGCGCGAGCAAGGCTATGTCGAAACCGTGTTCGGCCGTCGCCTGTATCTGCCGGAAATCAAGTTGTCCAATCCGGCGCGCCGCGCCGGCGCCGAGCGCGCGGCGATCAACGCGCCGATGCAGGGCACGGCGGCGGATCTGATCAAGCTGGCGATGATTGCGACGCAGGACTGGCTGCAGGGCGAGGGCCTGGGCAGCAAGCTGATCATGCAGGTGCATGACGAACTGGTGCTGGAAGTGCCGGACGCCGAGCTGGAGTTGGTCAAACGCCGCTTGCCCGAGATTATGGCCGGCGTGGCCAAGCTCAAGGTGCCCTTGCTGGCGGAAGTGGGCGCGGGGGAAAGCTGGGAAAGCGCGCACTGAGCCAGCTTTGCGTCGCCATCTGAAAGCCAGCCGCTCAGGCTGGCTTTTTTCATGCCTGTGTCGTTTTCCTGGTCCTGGTCTAAATGCTTGGCCAGACGGGCGTCGGCGGGAACAAGATCGGTTCCGTCCGCCTCGCTTTGCTTAATATATTAGCCAGGTACCCAATGAGACGGGGAGCCTGCGATGCGAACTCAGACCGGTTTCACCCTGATTGAGGCCATAACGGTTCTGGCGATCATGCTGCTCTGTCTGGCGATCGCCGCGCCGGGACTGGGCCGTTTATTGTCGACGCAGCAATTGCGCAGCCATGCCCAGGCAATGGCCAATCTATTGCACTTCGCCCGCAGCGAGGCGCTGAGGAGCAAGCGGCCGGTATACGTGTGCGCGGCCAATCTGAAGCGCAATCTGCAATTGCAAGGCTGCGCCAAGCAGCGGCAGGTGTGGGACCGCGGCGCGTTGGTGTATGCGGATAAAGGGGGCGGCGCCCAGGCCGGTTACGACAGCCAGGAGCGTTTGCATCTGCTGGTGTTCGCCGTGGGCAAGGTCAGGATGCGCGCGGAAGGGGATCAGCTGCAATTCATGCCGAACGGGCGGCTGGCGCGCGGCCAGAGCGCGCGCCTGTTGTTGGAAAGCCCGCGCGCCGGCGTGTGCTTGACGCTGACGGTCAGCGCTCATGGCCGGGCGGAAGTCGGCAGGGCGGATCATGACTGCCCGGTCTGAGCCCGCCGTGCGCGGTGGGGCCTTGCTGGAAACCATGCTGGCCTTGTTCTTGGTCATGGTGTCGATGCTGGCGCTGTCCTCGGTGCAATTGCGCGCTCTGCTGCATGGCCGCGACGCCTTGCTGCGGGCGGAGGCGATCGCGGCGGCGCTCGAGCTGGGGGAGGCGGCGCTGCTGTGGCCGGAGACGGCGGCGGAGCAAGCGTCGTTGCAAGCTCTGGAGGATTGGGCGCGTTTGCGGCAGCGGCTGGAAGGCTTGGAAGGGGCGATAGAGGCGAGCTCATGCCGCGGCGCGCTGGACGCGATGACGGCGCTTTGCGAGCAGCAGGGCGCCGTTGCCTATGTGAGGCTGACTTGGACCGGCATGTCGGCCGGAGACGGCGCCGGTCGTTTTGAGCGTCGTTACGCGCTGGCCTTGGACGAGCCTTGACCGTGGCGGCCCGCGCGCGCGTCCAGGGCTTCTCCCTGGTGGAAATGATGGTGGCGACGAGCATGGGGCTGCTGGTGTTGGCGCTGGCCTTGCAGGGGGCGTTGACGATGCAGGGCAGCTTGCGCGTGTTGGAGAACGGTTTGCGTCAACATCAGGATGGACAGTTCGCGCTGGCGCAATTGGCGGAAAGCTGGCGCAAGCATGGACGTTTCGCTTGCGCGCAGGCGATGGAGTCGCCGGGGCGAGGGTTCGAGGCGCCGGAAGGCATGCGCTTTCGCTACGGGGTTGGCGCGGCGGCGGCCTTGCTGGCGGAGGACGCGACGCGGACCACGTTGAGTTGGCAAGGCGAGGCGGATTGGGAAGAGGCGGCGCTGGTCAGTTGTTCCAGCCTGAGGCTGTTGAAGCGGGGCGAGCCGGGGCTGGAATGGCGACGGGAGGCCGGCGCGCATGTGCTGACCTGGCCGGGGGAGGTGAGGGCCGGGCTCTTGAGCGGCGCGGACATCGCCTCCTTGGAGGTCTTGGCCATCGCCTCGCAGCGTTACGTTCTGCGTCGCGAGGGTGACGATGGCGACGCGCTGTGGTTGGAGGAAAGCCTGCCCGGTAGGGCGGCGGAGCCGCCGCAATTGCTGGCGACGGGCGTGGTGGCGTTGAGGCAGCGCCTTGGCGTTCGCAGCGGGTGTCGACCATTGGCGCTGGCCTGGAGGGAGGGGCCGGAGCAATTGGCCGCGGAGGATTGGAAGCGGCTGTCGCGGGTGGAACTGGCGCTTGAGTTGCAAGCGGGCGGCCGCCGGCGGAGCTGGACCACGGTGGTGGCGCTGACGCCGGCCCTGCCGTGCGCGCTGGAGCCGGGCGGATGAGGGCCCGGCGGCGCGGAGCGGTGTTGTGGCTGATTCTGCCGCTGCTCAGTCTGCTGACGGTGTTGGCCATGGGCAGCGCGCGCTCGGTGGCGGTGGAGCAGCGCGCCACGCGCAATCTGGCGGAGGAGCGCGCATTGAGGCTGGCGGCCTTGCAGGCTTTGCGGGCGGCGGAACGGCGAACCTTGGATTTGAATCTCCGCTTCGAGGACGCTCTGGCGAGCGAAGCCGGCATTCCCTGGCAAGGAGACGCCCGCGGCCTGGGCTGGTTCATGCCGGATTGCCTGTCCGCCGTCGCCGGCGTCGGATACGGCTTGTGCGCGACCGAGCCCGATGTGTGGCGGCGCAGCGCCCAGATCAACGGGGCGAGATGGCCGCTCTTGCATCCTTGCGGCCCCAGCCGCGGCTTGGAGGCGACGCCGGGCCGTCCGCCGGCGTCCTGCTTGCCGGCGCGGCCGCGCGCTGGGCAGCGCTGGAGTTCGCCGCGTTATGTGCTGGAATTGCTCAATCCGGCGTTCCGGATCGCCGGCGTGGACGGCCGCTTGTATCGAGTCAGCGTGAGGGTCTGGGGCGAGAGCGAGCGCGACATGCTGACCGTGCAGAGTTGGTTCTGGGCCGGGGCGGGGGCGCAGGCCGGCCGCGGCGGGCGTTTGAATTGGCGTTTGCCGGAGGAGGCGCAATGAGGACGCAAGCGGGCATGAGTTTGCTGGAATTGCTGACGGCGATGGCGGTGGCGGCCATTCTGGCCGCGATGGCCTGGCCGGCCTATCAGCAGCAGATATTGCGCGGGCAGTTGGCGGAGGCGCGCGCGGCGCTATTGGAGAATCTGCATTTCATCCAGCGCTGGCACCTGGAAAACCGCTCGGGATCCGCGGCATGGCCGCCTCTGCCGCGATCCGCCACCCGCGATTTCGACATTCGGCTGGGCAGCGTCAGCCTGGGCTCGGACAGCGCCGGACAAGCCAGTTTCCGTCTGCTGGCCAAGCCCAGGGCCGGCCACCGTTTGGCCGGCCGCTTGCAGCTGAGCCTGGATCAGGACGGCAATCTGGCGCAATGCGGGCCGGAGGAGTCCGGCCCGCAGTCGTGCCGGGCCTGGGGAGATTAAGCGCCGTCGGCTGTTGCCGGCAGCTGGATCTTGCGGCAGCCTTGCGCCAGCACGCGGCCGCCGCGAGTAGTCAGGCGCGCCTGCTCGTCCAGCAGCGACCAGATCAGTTGTTGGCTGACATAACGCTCGCCCTGGGCGACCTTGGCCGGCGTCAGCCGGTAGCGGTGATGGTTCCAGTTCAGCTGGATGGCGGCGCCGCTTTGCTGCTGAGGATACTCCACCACCACCATTTTGCTGCCGTTGCAGCGGTATTTGACGGTTTGCATGGCCGTGTCGGCGGAGGCCGACGCGGCGCAGGACGCGCTCAGCAGCGTTGCGCAGAGCAACGCTGGTTTCCATGCCTTCATGCTCCCTCCTTTTCCCTCCATGGGGCGACTTTCAGCAACAACACCATGCCGGGCAACGCCAGCGCGGTGCACAACAGGAAAAAACTGGTCCAGCCTATGGCGTCGATGATGTAGCCGGTGGAGGCGTTGGCCAGGGTGCGCGGCACGGCCGCCAGACTGGTGAACAAGGCGAACTGGGTGGCGGTGTAGGCCGGGTGGGTGCTCTTGGCGATGAAGGCGACGAAGGCCGCGGTGCCAAGACCCACGCCCAGCGCCTCGAAGCCGATGACCACGGCCAGCATGCTCAGTTCATGCGCGCCGATGGAGGCGAAGCGGCCGTAGCTGGCCAGCCAGGCGAAGCCCAGGATGGACAGCACCTGCACCACGCCGAAGGCCCACAGCGCCCGGTTGATGCCCAGCTTGATCATCCACAGGCCGCCGAGCAGGCCGCCTATCACCGCCGGCCACAGCGCCGCGTGCTTGGCCACCAGGCCGATCTGGGATTTGGCGTAACCCATGTCCATGTAGAAGGGGGTGGCCAGCGAGGTGGCCATGCTGTCGCCCAGCTTGTACAGGAAGATGAAGCCCAGAATCCAGGCTGCGCCCTGCCAGCCCTGGCGGGTGATGAATTCATGGAAGGGTTCGACCACGGCTTCGCGCAGGGTCTTGGGCGCTTGACCGGCGAGCTTGGGCTCGCTGACTCGCAGCGTCATCAGCAGGCCGGGGATCATGAACAGCGCGGTGATCAGGAAGACTCGGTCCCAGGAGATGTGATCGGCCAGGATCAGCGACAGCGAACCCGGAACCAGGCCGGCCAAGCGGTAGGCGTTGATGTGCACGGTATTGCCGAGGCCCAGTTCGTTGTCGCTGAGGATCTCGCGGCGATAGGCGTCCAGCACGATGTCCTGGCTGGCGGAGAAGAAGGCCACGCCCACCGCCAGCGCGGCGATGCTCCAGATGTGCTGGGCCGGGTTGAACAGGCCGAAGCCGGCCATGGTGACGATCAGCGCCAGCTGGGTCAGCAGCATCCAGCCGCGACGGCGGCCCAGCAGCGGCGGCACGTAGCGGTCCATCAAGGGGGACCACAGGAATTTCCAGGTATAGGGCAGGCCGATCAGCGCGAACAGACCAATGGCCTTGAGGTCGACGCCTTCGCTGCGCAGCCAGGCGGGAAGCAGATTGATCAGGGTGTACAGCGGAAGACCGGAGGCGAAGCCGGTGAAGACGCAGATCAGCATCGTGCGCGAAAAGACGTCGCGCCGCCAGTCTATGGTTGTGTTGCTCATGGGCAGGCCAGTTTCTACGGATCGCGCGGCGAGACGAGCCCGCCGCTTGTTGTTATTGGCGCGCCACCCGGTAGAAGGCCAGGCTGCCGCGCAGATTGGGCATGAAAGTCACCCGTTTGACCCCGTTCATCACCACGCGTTCCACCACGCGCAGCCGATTCTTGGCGCACAGCGCTTCGAAGTCGCCGAGCATGCACCAGTGAATGTTGGGCGTATCGTACCACTGGTAGGGAATGGTGTCGGAGACCGGCATGTGGCCTTGCAGGATCTGCCAGCGGTTTTCCCAGTAGCCGAAGTTGGGAAACGTGACGATGGCTTCGCGGCCGACGCGCAGCATCTCGTTCAGGATCTGCTCGGTTTCGCGCATCGCCTGTATGGTTTGCGACAGCACCACGTGGTCGAAGGCGTCGCTGTCGAATTCGGCCAGGCCGGTTTCCAGATCGCCTTGCAGCGCGTTGACGCCGGCGTTTACGCATTTGACGACATTGCCGACATCCAGGTCCACGCCGTAGCCGACCACCTGTTTGTTGCGGCCCAGCCAGGACAGCAGCGCGCCGTCGCCGCAGCCCAGATCCAGCACGCGGCTGTCGGGCGCGATCCAGTCGGCGATCAGGCGCAGGTCGGCGCGCAAGGGCGCCGTGGTTTGCGGAGCGTTCATGCTTGCACCTCCCGCGCCACGCGGTCGAGGTAGGCGCGCATCAATTGGACATAGGGCTCGTCGGTCATCAAGAAGGCGTCGTGGCCGTGGACGGATTCGATCTCGGCGTAGGACACAGGCCGGTTGGCGGCCACCAGCGCCTTGACGGTTTCGCGCGAGCGCTCAGGGGAGAAGCGCCAGTCGCTGGTGAAGCTGGCCACCAGAAAGCGGGCGCTGGCCTTTTTCAGCGCGGCGACGAGATCGCCGCCGAAGTCCTTGGCCGGATCGAAGTAGTCCAGCGCCTTGGTCATCAGCAGGTAGGTGTTGGCGTCGAAGGCGTCGGAGAACTTGTCGCCCTGATAGCGCAGATAGGATTCGATCTCGAACTCCACGTCGTAGCCGAAGCGGTACTCGCCGGAGCGCAGCATGCGGCCGAATTTCTCGCCCATGCCGTCGTCGGACAGATAGGTGATGTGGCCGAGCATGCGCGCCAGCCGCAGGCCGCGCCGCGGCAGCGCGTCGTGGGCGTAGAAATCGCCGCCGTGGAATTCGGGATCGGTGAGGATGGCCTGGCGCGCCACATCGTTGAAGGCGATGTTCTGCGCCGACAATTTGGGCGCGGAGGCGATCAGCAACGCGTGGGCGATGCGCTCCGGGTAGTCGATGCTCCATTGCATGGCCTGCATGCCGCCCAGGCTGCCGCCTATCACCGCCGCCCAGCGTTCCACGCCCAGCCGGTCCGCCAGCCGCGCCTGGCTGGTGACCCAGTCTGACACGGTGACGACGGGAAAGCCGGAACCCCAGGGCCGGCCGGTGGCCGGATTGACGCTGGACGGGCCGGTGCTGCCGTGGCAGCCGCCCAGATTGTTGACGCCCACCACGAAGAAGCGGCGGGTGTCTATGGGCTTGCCGGGGCCCACCATATTGTCCCACCAGCCGGCGGCCTTGTCGTCCGCCTGGTGCCGGCCGGCCACGTGATGATGGCCGGACAAGGCGTGACAGATCAGGATGGCGTTGCTTTTGGCGGCGTTGAGTTCGCCGTAGGTTTCGAAGCGCAGCTGATAGCCGGGCAGGACGGCGCCGCTGTTCAGCGGCAAGGGGGTATCGAACACGGCGGTTTGGGCCGTGACGATGCCGACGGAGTCGTGGAGGTCGGACATGGTGACTTGAGTGCCTCTTTTGCTATTTTCGGCATGCGCGGCGAGCCGGGGCCGGCTGCGCGCATGCTGTCGCTCCGCCGGCGGCCGGTCCATGCCGGCCATTCTCTGTCGCGGAGCCTCCTGTAGGCTACAGCCAGGACTTTAGCATGTCTTTCGCCGCCGGCGACAGCCGTCTTGCCAGCCGGGGCGGCGCGCCGGATAATCGGGCGACTTTCTTCCGCTGGCCCGCCATGTTCGGTCGTCTCTTCAAGTTTTTCGTATTGTGCGGCGTTTTGCTGATGCTGGCGCGCTGGCTGCTCAACCGGCGCCAGCGGCAGAGCCTGCACGAGCTGTTCAGCACCTTGGCGTTGGCGCTGCTGCTCAGCGCCGGGCTGTTTTCGCTGCTGTATCTATTGGGCTGGCATCGTCTTTAAGAGCGGTGCCGCCGCGTCCATCCTTGATCCCGCTCAGCGCTTCCGGGCGGCCTGCTTGCTAGACTGCCCGGCTTTGGGCTTTGTTTGGCGATGGATCTGACCCGGCATCTGCATACCTTTGGCTATTATCTGAAACGCCGCTTCGGCGAGCCGGTGCATAAATTGTCGCTCGCCGGCGATTTCACCTGTCCCAACCGCGACGGCACGCTGGGGCGCGGCGGCTGCACCTTTTGCAATGTGCGCAGTTTCGGCCGCGACCCGGCCGCCTTGTCTATCAGCGAGCAGTTGGCGCGGGAGAAGGAGAAGACCGACCGCGCGCGGCGCTACCTCGCCTATTTCCAGGCTTATACCAGCACTTATGCCGAAGCCGAGCTGCTGCGCCGGCTGTACGACGAGGCGCTGGCAGGCGCCGATGTGGTGGGCCTGTGCGTCGGCACCCGGCCGGATTGCGTGCCGGACGCCGCGCTGGCCCTGCTGGCGGAATATCAGGACCAAGGCGGCGAGGTGTGGCTGGAACTGGGCTTGCAGACCGCGCATGACCAGACCCAGGCCTTGATCCGGCGCGGCCACGGCCTGGCCGAATATCGCGACGCGGTGCGACGCGCGCGCCGGCACGGGCTCAAGATTTGCACCCATCTGATCGCCGGACTGCCCGGCGAGGACGCCGCCGCCGTCCACGCCTCGCTGGACACGGTATTGGATATCGGCGTGGAAGGGCTGAAGCTGCATCCGCTGATGGTGGTGCGCGGATCGCGGATGGCGGCGCAATACCGGCGCGGCGAAGTGACGCCGTGGAGCCTGGACGACTACGCCGAGCTGGCAGCCAGCCTGATCCGCCGCACGCCGCCGCAGGTGGTCTACCATCGGGTGTCGGCCACCGCGCAAGCGCCCACCTTGATCGCGCCGGACTGGTGCGGGCCGCGCTGGACCGCCTTGCAGGCCATAGGCCGGCGCCTGGCGCGCGACGGCGGCCAGGGCAGCGCCTTGGGTCAGGCCTGGCGGGCGGATGCGGAGCCGCTTGCGTAAATTATCGGCGTGGTCGATTGTCAGATTCAGGAGCCGCTCCCGACTCATGGGGGTAAAGACTGGAGACACCGCCATGCTGATCAAGAAGCCCGCCGATATTCCCTCGTCGGACATCACGCCGGAAGGCGTGTATTTGAACCGCCGCCACTTCATGCTGGGCAGCGCCGGCTTGCTGCTGTCCGCCGAGACGCTGGCGGCGCTGGCCGCCAAGAAAAGCCCCTTGTCGACGCTGGCCGGCAACGACAAGGCCAATAGCCTGAAAGAGATTGCCGGCTATAACAATTTCTACGAGTTCGGCACCGACAAGTCGGACCCGGCGGCGAATGCCGGCAGCCTGAAAACCCGTCCCTGGAACGTGCTGGTGGACGGCGAGGTGGCCAAGCCGCGCAGCTTCGGCATCGAGCAATTGCTGAAAATGCCGCTGGAGGAGCGCGTTTACCGGCTGCGCTGCGTCGAGGGCTGGAGCATGGTGATTCCATGGGTGGGCTTTCCGCTGGCCAGTCTGCTCAAGCAGATGAACCCGACCTCGCGCGCCAAGTACGTGGCCTTCGAAACCCTGCAGCGGCCGGCGGAAATGCCCGGCCAGCGCGGCCGGGTGCTGGACTGGCCCTACCGCGAGGGCCTGCGCATGGACGAAGCGATGCATCCGCTGACCATTCTGGCCGTCGGCCTGTACAACGATGTGTTGCCCAATCAGAACGGCGCGCCCATCCGCCTGGTGGTGCCGTGGAAATACGGTTTCAAGAGCATCAAGTCCATCGTGCGCATCCATCTGCAGGAAACCATGCCGGCCACCAGTTGGAATAGGGCCAATGCGCGCGAGTACGGTTTCTATTCCAATGTGAACCCGGAGGTGGATCACCCGCGCTGGAGCCAGGCCAGCGAGCGCCGCATCGGCGAGTTCTTCAAGCGCAAGACGCTGATGTTCAACGGCTACGCCGATCAGGTGGCGGGTTTGTACCGCGGCCTGGATCTGCGCAAGAATTATTGATGGAGCGGGGATGACGACTTTGCACCTTAAATCCGTTACCGCTCGTCCGGCAGACCGCGCCTTGGCCTGGTTCAAATGCCTGCTGTTCGCGGTCTGTCTGTTGCCGCTGGCGCGTGCCGCCTGGATTGTGCTGTCCGGCGAGGCGGTGAACCCGGTGGAGTTCATCACTCGTTCCACCGGCACTTGGACCTTGGTGTGGCTGCTGGCGACGCTGGCGATGACGCCCTTGCGGCGTTTGGGGGCTGGCGGCTGGCCGCTCAAGTGCCGGCGCATGCTGGGCTTGTTCGCCTTTTTCTACCTGAGCCTGCATTTCCTGACCTATTTGTGGCTGGACCAGTCTTTCGATTGGGCCGGCGTCGTCAGGGACATCTACAAGCGGCCCTTCATCACCGTCGGTTTCGCCGCGCTCTTGCTGATGACGCCGTTGGCGCTGACCTCCACCCAGGGTTGGATGCGCCGGCTCAAGCGCAACTGGGGCCGGCTGCATCGGCTGGTCTATCCGACGGCCTTGCTGGCGGTCATCCATTACTGGTGGTTGGTGAAGAAGGACCTGAGCCAGCCCTTGATCTACGCGGCGGTGTTGGCTGTGCTGCTGGGGCTGCGGCTGTGGTGGCG
Organism: Chromobacterium sp. FG22; assembly: GCF_057809415.1. Classification (NCBI taxonomy): domain Bacteria; kingdom Pseudomonadati; phylum Pseudomonadota; class Betaproteobacteria; order Neisseriales; family Chromobacteriaceae; genus Chromobacterium; species Chromobacterium sp. FG22. Next base: position 365,814 of record NZ_JBMDJX010000001.1, read on the forward strand.
CTTTAGGCGCGCGGTGGCGGATAGGCCTGGCTGAAGTGCTCGACTACAGGAAAAGGCTGATAGAAGTGGTGCAGTCGTTGTTTCCATTCAAGATAGCCGGCGGATTGGCGGAAGCCCTGCTGATGGGCTTCCACGCTAGTCCAGCGAACTAGTAGTAGGTATTTGTCCTCTTGTTCCAGGCATCGCTGCAACTCATGGCCCAGATAGCCTGGCGCGGCTGCGATAAGCTTAGAGGCTTGGGTAAAAGCGACTTCGAATTCCGGGCCGAGGCCAGGTTTGATGTGCAGCAAGGCGGCTTCCAATATCACGGTATCGTTCCTTGTGTGGAATGGGTACGGCCAGTGTCCGGGTTTGCCTGGCGGCGCGCAAACTTCTACAGTGACGTTTTGTTTTTTGACTGTGAAGATCATGTCCAAGGAGAAAGCCCCGGTCACTCAGGCGATCCGGGTATTGCGCGAGCATCAGGTCGCTTATAGCGAGCATCTGTACAAGTACGAGGAAAAGGGCGGCACCACGGTGTCGGCGCGGGAGTTGGGCGTGGACGAGCACTGTGTGATCAAGACCTTGATCATGGAGGACGAGAACAAGCGGCCCTTGATCGTGCTGATGCACGGGGACCGCGAAGTGGGCACCGGCATGCTGGCCAAGCAGATCGGCGTCAAGAAGGTCCATCCCTGCGATCCCAAGACCGCGGACAAGCATAGCGGCTACCAGGTGGGCGGCACCAGTCCTTTCGGCGCCCGCCATCCGATGCCGGTGTATATGGAGGCCAGCATCGTCGAACTGGAGCGCATCTACATCAACGGCGGCAAGCGCGGTTTTCTGATCGGGATGTCGCCCAAGGACGCGCAGCGGGTGCTGCAGCCGGTTCTGGTCAGCGCCGCGGCTTGAGTTCGGGAAAATTTCGCTGGTATATGGCTTGCAGGCTGCCGTCGGCCTGCATCGCTTGCAGGGTCTGATCGATTGCGCGCCGTAGTTTGACGATGTTCGGATAAGTGCGCGAGTACATCAGCGACAGCGAGGTGGCCTTGTCCAGCGGCGTGGGAATGTAGGCGAAGTCGCGCTCCTGACCGGCGGCCTGGGTGCGGATCAGGAACAGGCCGCGTTCCAGCGTCAGCGGCGCCAGGTCCAGGTGGCCGGCGCGCAGCAGCCTGATCGCGTTTTCCTCGTCGTTGGTGTTCAGCGTGTTCAGGCGGTATTGCTTGAACAAGGGCTGGTACCAATAGCCCAGCTGCACGCCGATGCGGTAGGCGCGCAAGTCGGCCAGGCTGTGAAAGTCGTAGGGGGGATTGGCGAGCCGGGGCTTGTAGTAGAAGAAGTAGCTGCTGCTGTGGATCAGCGGCGGGGAGAAATCGAAACGGAGCGCGCGTTCCGGCGTCGGCCGGTAGGGAAAGGCCGCCGCGGCGCGGCCCGCTTTGACCTCGGCTTCCGCGCGGGGCCAGCTCATATAGTGAAAACGCGCGGTATAGCCGGCGCGTCGGCAGATTTGCCGCACCATGTCGGCGAACACGCCGTCGGCGGTGAAGCTGCGCGACACATAGGGCGGCCACTCGCCGGTGGCGAAGTCTATCGCCGGCGTTTCGGCGCGCGCGGTCGCGGCCAGGCAATAGAGGGCAAGCAGCAGCGGACGCCACATGGCGCGACTCCAGGATCAGGGTGGGAGCATGCTTTGTTATCGCACAGCGCCCACCCCGTCGCCAGCGGGACGGCTACCACCACCAGAACATGAAGCCCCAGGCGGCGTCCACCAGGGCCAGCGCCGCCAGCAAGGGAAGCAAGGCCAGCGCCTGACGCCAGCCGGCACTCCAACGCGCGAGGATGGCGCGTCCCAGCCACAGCGACCACAGATTGGCGCCGGCCAGCAAGGCCAGCCGCGCGTCGTTGGCCCAGAACATCGGCACCCCTTCGGCTTTCAACAGCGTCACCGTCAGTGCGGACAGACCCAGGAACACGCCGCAGCCGGCCAGCGGGATCAGGCTCTGTGCCAGGTGGTGCAGGCGTTGCAGCCGCCAGGGGCCGGCGATGCGCACGCCGGCCGCCAGGCACAGCAGCAGGCCGCTGCCCAGCGCCAGCGCGGTGATCAGCACATAGCTGATCAGCGCCGCGCCATCCAGCCAGGAGAACACGTCGTTATGCTGCGGGTAGTGGGTCAGCAGCCACCACGGCGCCTCGGTGTCCAGCGGCCACAGGATGTCGCGGTCCACCAGCCATTCCGCCGCCGCCTGCTTCATGGCCACGAACCAGGGGCTCATGGTCCAGTGGAAGGCGCCCATCGCCACGCCCAGAAGGCCGTAGACGATCAGCGCGGTTTGCCAGCCGTCGGCTTCCTTGGCGGCGACTTTGACCACTTCTTCAGTGGGCGAGCGCAGGCTCAGTTCGATGGCGTCGCGATGGCCGCTGCAGCGGCCGCACATATGGCAGCCGCTGCCGCCTTGCATATGGCGCAGCGGTTGCAGCGGTGCACAATCCACCGCCTGTATCGGGATGGTTTTGCCTTGCTGCGAGGCTTTCCAGGCTGCCTCGTCCACCCGGTAATACATCGGCGCCAGTTTGGACAGCAGGCCGAACACGCCGTTGACCGGGCACAGGTGGCGGCACCAGGCGCGCTTGCCGCGGGTGTAGATGAAGCCGACGATCACCGCGGCCACGGTTGAGCCGCCCAGCACCAGCAGTGCGGCCTTGGGGTATTGGTAAACGCTGACCAATTGGCCGTAGATGGTGGTCAGCGCGAAGGCGACGAAGGGCCAGCCGCCCCAGCGCATCCAGCGCGGGATGGGCCGGCCCAGGCCTTTCTTGGCCGCCCATTCGGACAGCGCGCCTTCCGGGCACAACACGCCGCACCACAGCCGGCCGAAGAGCACCATGGACAAGAGCACGAAGGGCCACCAGATGCCCCAGAACACGAATTGGGCGAAGATGGTCAGATTGTTCCAGATCCGGGCGGTGTCTCCGGGCAGGTCCAGGCAGGCCGGCACGATCAGCAGCGCGGCGTAGACCAGCACCACCCCCCATTGCAGCGCGCGCAGCAGGCCGGCGTGATCGCGCAGCCACAAGCCGACGGCGGCCATGAAACCGGGGGCCGTCGGCTGACTACAGGAAGCGCCGGCGCAAGCGTCGGCGGAATGGGGAAGGGGCGGGCGGGCGGATTTCATACTGCCAGCGCGTGTTTGCGGTTGCGCCATTGGAACAGCGCCCAGATCGTCGCCCAGAACAGCGCGTAGGCGATCAGGCTCATCAGGGCGGGGTGGGCGCGATAGCCGGTGAGCGAGGCGATGACGCCGCCGGCGGGGCTCATATCGTCAAGCAGCGCGGAGCTGTCCCACAGCGGATCGATTAGCGCCGGCAGAATGTCCATCGAGATCAGCTTTTCCACGCCGCTGAGGAAGAGCGAGGCGCCGAGCAGCAGCAGCATGATTTCGGTGATGCGGAAGAACAAGCGCCAGGACAGGTATTTGCCGCCCAGCTGCAAGAGATAGAAGGTCAGGAAGGCCAGGCCCAGACCGATCAAGGCGGCGAAGCTCATGCTGGCCAGCGTGGAGCCGTCGGCCTCGGCCAGCATGCCGTAGAGGAAGACCACGGTTTCGCTGCCTTCTCGGGCGATGGCGATGGCGGCCAGCAAGGTGACGCCCCACCAGTTGGCGCTGCTGGCGTTCTCGCGGAGGCCGGCCTCCAGTTCTTTCTTCAGCGTGCGGCCATGCTCGCGCATCCACAGCACCATATGCACGATCAGCGCGGCGGCGGTGAACACCATCACCGTCTGGAACACGTCTTGCGCGCCGGCCATCAGGCTGCTGGCGGCGAACAGGGCCACGGCCAGGCCGACGGCGGCGAACAGGCCCAGCGCCACGCCGGCCCACAGATAACGTTTGCCGGCGGCGCCGGCCGGGTTCTGGTTCATCCAGGCATTCAGGATGCCGACGACCAGCAAGGCTTCGACGCTTTCACGCCAAACAATGAATAGGACTTGTCCCATGAGGTGCACTCCTGAATACGGCCTTAAACGGCGGACGGGCCGCGTTTACTTGGCGACGATGACGCCTTGGCCGGTCTTCATGTGAAATTCGTCAAAAAACTTGTACTCGCCGGGGGACAGCGGCTGGAACACCAGGAAGGATTCCGCGCCGGGGCCCAGCACCTTTTCCTTGCGCAGCGGCGTGCTTTCGAATTCGGCCGGCGTTTTGCCGGCGTTGATCACTTCAACCTTGAACTTCTTGCCGGCCGGCACCACCAGGCGGGCGGGCGTGAACACGCCGTCCTTCATCACCAGCTTGAACACAGGCATCTCGTCGGCGAGGACGGACATTGACACTAGGCAGGCCGCGAGGGCGGCCAGGAGCATGCGCGCGAACTTCATCGGAAAGGGTCTCCGGATTGAAAACAGCGCAGGCGAGGGCATGCGCTGTCTTATTTTAACGCATGAGAATGACTGGCGTTTACATTCTCATTCGCATTAATCCTGTTTTTACAAGAACAACGGGATTAATAGCCGCCTTTTTTGCCGATGCCGGCATAAGTGAACTCATAGTTCAGCTCGAAAGGCTTGAACCACGGGCCCACGCCGGTTTCCTTGTCGATGTGACGGCCGAAGTGGGCGTGTTGATTGGCCGACGGCGGCAGGATGGTGTATTTCAGCTTGTATTTGCCCGGGCCTTGCAGCTTGATGTTGTCGCCGTAGTGCGGGCCGTCGTTGGCCACCATCGGCATCAGATCGCCCTTGAGCACTTCCTTGCCGCCGACTTTGCTCAACTCGTACTTGACCACCAGATAGGGCATCCATGCGCCTTCTTCGAAGCCGTTCGGATTGTTCTTGGTGGCGTGGATGTCGGCCTCCAGGTGGATGTCGGATTCCTCGGCCTTGCGCATCATGCCTTCCGGTTCCATCTTGGTAGGCTGCAGGTAGACCGCGCCGATCTCCATGCCGTTTTTCAGGGCCGGCTTGCCGATCGGGTATTCCTTGGCCATGGCGGCGGCGGAAGCGGTCAGTGCTGCGGTGGCGATAGCCAGTTGAACAAAGCGACGCATAGTGTTTCCTTTTGGTTTCAATTGAGTAGGGCACTGCTTGGCCCGAGCGGGCCGCTTGGCGCTTGAAGGCGCCAGCCTGGCGGGTAAGCGCTTTATTTTTGTTTGCTTGGCTTGCCTAAAAATACTAATGCTAATCATTATCGTTTTCAAACGAAAATGTGTTGTCGAATGTAGCAGATGCGACGCCGAGCGGCGCTGGCCATAGGTATGGCATGCGTCGCGGCGTCGCTCAGCGCCCGTCCGTAGTGTTGGCGCGCGTTGACGAGGCGGCTTTGAAAGCGTCGTCAACTCCATGAGCATTCGGCTTCCTCCGCCGGCTTGGATTCCGGGCGACTCTCAGTCCTGCGCCGCCAGCCGGCTGAGCTGCGCCAGGCTTTCGTCCAGGATCAGCAATTGCAGCACCTGCTCGGCCAGGTGCTCCGCGCCGTCGCGGTAGGCGGCGGCGAAGGCGTCCACCGCGGCGGCGTCCAGTTGGCCGCCGCTCAAGCGGGCCAGGCGCTCGCCCAGGCCGTCCATGCGCGGGGCCAGGCTGGTTTTCAGCCAGCCGGACAGCGGCGGATTGAAGCCGCGCTTCTTGCGCTGGAAGAAGTCCGCCGGCAGCGCCGGGTGGATGGCGCGGCGGAAGATCAGCTTGGCCGGCTGGGTGAAGCGCTGCTTGCCGTCCACCGCCAGCAAAGCCTGGTAGAAGCGGTGATCCACCAGCGGGGCGCGGCCTTCCAGGCCATGGGCCATAGTGCACAGGTCGGACTTTTGCAGGATGTAGTCCGGCAGATAGTTGGCGAAGTCTATCGCCAGCAAATGGTGCAGGCCGGCCGGCGCATTGGCCGGCGGCGGGCCGATGTCGTCCGGCGCGCGCCAGTGGCAGAGCCGCGACAGCGGCCGATTGCTTTGCAGGAACAGGCGTTGGCCGGGGGTGAAACCGGAGAAGCGCAGCGAATAGGCGTCCTGCCAGCTCATCGCCAGCTCGGTGGCCAGCTTGCCTGCGCCCCTGCCGTCCAGCGACGGTTTGATCGTCAGCGGCAGCTTGATCAGGCTGCGCCAGCGGGTGCGCAAATGCTTGTTGATCCGCTTGTAGCCGGCCAGCAGTTCATCGCCGCCGTCGCCCACCAGCACCACTTTGACGTGGCGGCTGACTTCGCGCGACAGATACCAGGTGGGGAAGCTGGACGGATCGGCGAAGGGTTGGTCGAGGTCGGCGACAATGCGTTCGAAATCCGCCGCCAGATTGTCCGGCATCTGCACCGCCAGGTTGGCGAGGCCCATTCTGCGCGCGGAGTCGGCGGCGTCGGCGGCCTCGTCCAGCTTGGATCCGGGGAAGGCGGCGGTGAAGCTGCTGAATTGCGTCAGTTGCTGCGTGGCCAGCCGGCTGGCGATCACGGTGGAGTCTATGCCGCCGGACAAGAGCACGCCCAGCGGGCGGTCGGCGACGGTGCGCATCGCCACCGCGCGGTCCAGTTCCTGAAGCCAGTCGCCACCGCCCTTGGCCGGCTGCCAGTAGCGCAGCTTGCGCAAGGAACGGGTATCCAGATCGAACTCCAGCCGGTGGCCGTTCTCCAGACGCTGGATATGGCTGAACAGGGTGGCGGGCGACGGAATGTAGCGGTGAGCCAGATAGGCGTCGATGGCGTCGGCGGAGAAGCCTCGCCGCTGCGGCGGCAAGAAGGGCAGCACCGAGCGCACCAGCGAGCCGAAGGCGAAATCGCCGTCCAGCAGCGAATAGACCAGCGGCTTCTCGCCCATGCGGTCGCGCGCCAGGTGCACCTTGCGCTGCTTCAGATCCAGGATGGCGAAGGCGAACATGCCGCGCAGCCGTTGCAGCAGGGCCTCAATGCCCCAGGCCTGGTAGCCGCGCAGGATGAATTCGGTATCGGAGTGGGTGGCGAAGCGCGCGCCGCCGGCTTCCAGTTCGGCCTTGTCGGCGGCCCAGTCGTAGACTTCGCCGTTGTAGCAGATCCAGACCTGGCCGTCGTCGCTGGCCATGGGCTGATTGGCGATGGGCCGCGGGTCGATGATGGACAGCCGCGCGTGCAGCAGCGCGTTGTGGATGTCGCCGTCCGCCGCAGGCTGCCAGGCCGCGTTCAGCAATAATTGATTGGCGGCGTCGGGTCCGCGCCGGCCCAGCTCCGTCAACATGGCCTGGGCGGTGGCCGCGGCGGCGGGGTGTTGAGAGAAGAAGCCGGCGATTCCACACATGATTTTCTGTCCGAATGGGCAACGCGCCCGGTAAGCCGCCGAGCGCTCGGACGGCGCCGCAGGCGCGTTGGAAAAATTGAATGGCGGAAGTATCCGGGCAGGGCGGCGCCAGTGTCAAACCTTGTCGCCGCGCAGATCCGGCAATAGGGCGGCCACCAGGCCCAGCAGCGGCAGGAAGGCGCACAAGCGATAGACGAATTCGATGCCGTGGCTGTCGGCCAGCTGGCCCAGCACCGCGGCCCCTATGCCGCCGATGCCGAAGGCGAAGCCGTAGAACATGCCGGACACCATGCCCACCCGGCCCGGCAACAGTTCCTGTGCGTAAATGATGATGGCGGGAAAGGCGGAGGCCAGCACAAAGCCTATGCCCAGCGACAGCACGCTGGTCCAGAACAGATTGACGTAGGGCAGCATCAGGGTCAGCGGCGCGATGCCGAGGATGGAGAACCAGATCACCCGCTTGCGGCCGATGGCGTCGCCTATCGGCCCGCCGAAGATGGTGCCCAGCGCGACCGCGAGCAGGAACAGGAATAAATGCAGCTGCGCGGCTTGCACGCCCAGGCCGAAATGCTGAATCAGATAGAAGGTGAAGTAGCTGGTGATGCTGGCGGTGTAGAAGTATTTGGAGAACAGCAGCACCAGTAAGGCGAACAGCGTCAGCTTCACGCGCGCCGGCGACAGCGGCGGCGGCGTAACGGCGGCGGCGGCTTTGGCCTTGCGCTGCTGATGGCTGTACCACTGGCCGATCTTGAACAAGACCGCCATCGCCAGCAAGGCGGCGAGACCGAACCAGGCGATGCTGCCCTGGCCCAGGGGAATGACGATCAAGGCCGCCAGCAGCGGCCCGCTGGCGCTGCCGGCGTTGCCGCCCACCTGAAAGATGGATTGCGCCAGACCGGGACGGCCGCCGGAGGCCATGCGCGCCACCCGCGACGATTCCGGATGGAACACCGAGGAGCCGGTGCCCACCAGCGCCGCGGCCAGCAGCAATAGCGGGAAGCTGCCGGCGCTGGACAGCAGCAGCAGGCCGCACAGGGTGGCGCCCATGCCCAGCACCAGCGAATACGGCATCGGCTTCTTGTCGGTATAGAGCCCGACCAGCGGCTGCAGCAGCGAGGCGGTGCACTGATAGGTCAAGGTCATCAGGCCGATCTCGGCGAAGCTGAGCTGGTAATTGCCCTTGAGCAGCGGGTAGATCGCCAGCAGCAGCGATTGCAGCATGTCGTTGAGAAAATGGGAAAAACTGATGGCGCCCAGCACGCGGAAACGGGTGCTGTCTTGATCTGGCGCGGAGGCGGCGGCGGTAGTCATGGGCTTGAGAATCATTCAGCTAGTGGGTGAAGTCATACTAGCGAGCAAAGCAACGCCCGTCCTGCGAAAATAGGGCAGGCATCTTTGCAAAAGAGGCGTTATGACGGATTTTGATCATTTGCATGACTACGACGGCGGCGCGGCGCCGGTGGTGGGCAAGGCGCGCGATTACGCGGCCGGCGGCGTATCGCCGCGGCACGCCCATCCCACCGCCCAGCTGTTGTACGCGGTGGAGGGCGTGATGATGGTCACCACCGATCAGGGGCGCTGGATCGTGCCGCCGACGCGCGGCATCTGGCTGCCCATCGCCACCTGGCATCAGGTGAACATGCTGAGCCGGGTGCGGATGCGCACGGTGTACGTGCGCGGCGACGCCTTGAACGGCTTGCCTGAGACGTGCTGCGTGCTGGCGGTGTCGCCCTTGTTGCGCGAACTGATCCAGGCGGCGACCGGCATTGCCGTGCCTTATCCGCCGGATAGCCGCGCGGAGCGGGTGATGGGCTTGATTCTGGATGAGATCCGCAGCCTGCCCAGCCTGGCTTTGTCCTTGCCGCAGCCGGCGTCGCCGGCGCTGGACCAGCTGTGCCGGCAACTGCTCGGTCAGCCCGGCGACGCACGCGGCGTCGCCGAGTGGGCGGCGCAGGCGGCGATGGACCCGCGCACTCTGCAGCGCCGTTTTCAGCGCGAGACCGGGCTCAGCTTCGGACAGTGGCGGCGGCAGGCGCGGCTGATCGCGGCCTTGGAACGTCTGGCGCGCGGCGCCAGCGTGCTGGAGGTGGCGCTGGACCTGGGCTACGCCAGCCCCAGCGCCTTCGCGACAATGTTCAAGCGCGAGCTGGGCGCGTCGCCCAGCGCTTTCTTCGATGCGCCGGAGATTTAAATCGGAGCGGCCAGCTTCAGCGCCGTCTCCGCCAGCCGGCGGCCCTGGGCCAGCGCCAGTTGTTTTTCATCGTCGCTGATCGGCTGCTCATTGCGCACGCCGGCGACATGGCTGACGCCGTAGGGGGTGCCGCCGCTGCGGGTCTGGGTCAGCGCGGTTTCGGTATAGGGCAGACCCACCATCACCATGCCGTGGTGCAGCAAGGGCACCATCATGGTCAGCAGCGTGGATTCCTGGCCGCCGTGCAGCGAGGCGCTGCTGGTGAACACGCAGGCGGGCTTGCCGGCCAGCGCGCCCTGCATCCATTCCGGGCTGGTGCCGTCCAGGAAATATTTCACCGCCGCCGCCATATTGCCGAAGCGGGTGGGGCTGCCCAGCGCCAGACCGATGCACTCGGCGAGGTCCGCGGCTTCGACATAGGGCGCGCCGGACTCGGGGACGGCGGCCTCGGTGGCCTCGCAGACCGCGGACACCTTGGGCACAGTGCGCAGCCGGGCCTGGCAGCCGGGCACGCTCTCTATGCCGCGGGCGATCAGGCGGGCCAGTTCGCGGGTGGCGCCGTGCTGGCTGTAATAGAGCACCAGGAGGTCTTGCATGGGTTTGGGATCTTCCGTCTGAGGTCAAAAAAACGATAAGGCGCGCGCCGTTGCGCGAGCCGGTGCATGATAAAGCAAGTCTTCGCGGCTTGCCTGATCCGCGCTTTGCCATTATTTTGCCGGGATGCAAATGAGTCGAATCGAACCGTATCTGGGCTTCGCCCGCTTTCTGGCCCGGCGCATGGGCAGCCATCGCGTCGCGCAAGTGTCCGGCAGCCTGACCTTCACCACGCTGCTGGCGCTGGTGCCCTTGTTCACCATCGCTTTGACGGTGATTTCCGCGTTTCCGGTGTTCTCCGATCTGAGCACCCGTTTCAAGATCATGCTGCTGTCTACGCTGGTGCCGGAGTTCGCCGGCAAGGTGATCACCGTCTACATGCGTCAGTTCGCCGATAATGCGGAAAAGCTGACCGCCGCCGGCATCGTGATGCTGGGCGTGACCGCGCTGATGCTGATGTCCACCATAGACCGGACTTTCAACGCCATCTGGGGCGTGCGCCGCGGGCGGCCGCTATTGCAGCAGAGCATGGTGTACTGGACGGTGCTGACCCTGGGGCCGCTGGTGTTGGGCGGCAGCTTGCTGGCCTGGCGCAGCCTGTTCAAGATCAGCAAGTTCGACCACGCGCTGCCGGTGCTGGCCAATGTGGTCGAGGCCGGCGGCTCCATCCTGCTGACCGCTTTGGTGCTGTCGCTGTTGTACCGCATCGTGCCCAATCGCTTCGTGCCGATCAAGCACGCCAGCGTCGGCGCCTTGCTGACCGCGATCCTGCTGGAGGCCACCCGCGCCTTGTTCGGCTTCTACATTGGCCAGGTGGCCAATTATCAGCTGGTCTACGGCGCTTTCGCCAGCATCCCCATTTTTCTGCTGTGGGTGTATTGCTTGTGGATGGTGGTGCTCAGCGGCGCGGTGTTCACCGCCTCGCTGTCCTATTGGGAAGGCGACGCCTGGCGGCGGCGCTTCGAGCCCAGGCGGCGCTTTCTCGACGCGGTGGAAGTGCTGCTGTTGCTGGACGAGGCGCAGAACCGCGGCGAATTGTTGAGCCCGGTGAAGTTGCGCAGCCAGGTGAAGGTGGGTTACGACGAGCTGGGCTGGGTGCTGGACATGTTGAGCTCCCGCGGCTTTGTGCAGAAAAGCCAGCGCGACGGCTGGGTGCTGGGCAAGAAGTTGTCGGCCATCTGCATGGTGGAGCTGTTCGAACTATTCGTCTATCGCAGCGACAACTACCGCGACGACGATGTCGGCGCCGGGGTGGAAAGCCTGCTGGGGCCGATGACGGCCGAGCTTCAGTCGGTGACGCTGGAGGACTTCGCCCGCCGCGTCGGCCGGAAATAATCGCGATTATCGTAAAAGGCCGGGTTTTCGTTGTCCGGCCACCAGCCGGGAATGCCCAGCAGCGGCAGCGGCCACAGCGCGCGCGGCGCCGGCATGAAGGCGTCGTCGTCCAGCCGGCGCGCCAGCGCCTCGTCCAAGTGCGCCAGACGGCGCGCCTCTTCCCAAGCAAAGAATTCCGCCGGCACCTGCAGTGGCAAGGCCTTGCCGCACCAGCCGATATGCGGCCGCAGGCCGACTTCGAACAGCGCGTGGCCGATGGCGTGGACGCCGATGCGCCGGCCCCAGTCCTGGCGGTGTTTCAGAAACAGGCGCTGCCACTCCATATCGTCCAGCATCCGGCTGAAGTCGGGATCGGAGACGGCGACGACGACGCCGCATTCGTCTAATAGCGTGGCGGCGTCGCGCAGCGGTCCGCGCTTGGTTTCGCCGCGGGCGATGGCGCGCAGGTGGCGACGGTTCAGCGCCAGCTTGCTCAGCGGCCAGGCCAGCCAGGCCAGCGCGTTGAACCAGTCGTGCCAATTGCCGGTGCGCGTGGGAATCTCGCCGGTATGGCCGATATGCATCTCGTAATAGGCTTCCGGCTCCAGATCGCAGGCGAAGCGCAGCTCGGCCGGCAGCGCGTCCGGGCGCTGCCGGCGATAGCGCCGCAGCAACTGGTCGTAATCCGCCTGCTCCGGCCAGGAAGCGGGGGCGATCAGCGCGGCGGCGTCGCGGACGGGCAGATACAGCGGATGGGAGAGGTAATCGGTTTGCCAGGCGCTCACGGTGGACATCTTGGGAGAGAGATTCAAGCCGGCATTTTAGCGCAATAGCAGCAATTCCTCGCCGCTGATGCAGTTGCGGCCGTTGTGTTTGGCCTGGTACAGCTGTTTGTCCGCGCGGCCCAATACTTCGTCGATGTCGGTCTCGTCGGCGCGCAGCACGGCGACGCCGATGCTGACCGTGTATTGCAGAGGGCCGGCCTCGCCGCCCGGCAGGCGGGCCTCCGCCACGACGCGGCGCAGGCGTTCCGCCGCCAGCAGCGCGTCTTCCATCCGCGTGTCAGGCAGCACCGCGGCGAACTCCTCGCCGCCCAGGCGGCCGCAGATGTCGGTGCTGCGCAACACATTGCGGCAGCTTTGGGCAAAGTGGACGATCACCTCGTCGCCCTTGGCGTGGCCGTAACGGTCGTTGATGTTCTTGAAGTGGTCCAGGTCCATCATCAACACGGTCAAGGACAATTGGTAACGCCGGTTGCGCTCGATCTCGCGGCTGGACAGCGCAATGAACTGGCGGCGGTTGCACAGGCCGGTCAGCTCGTCCAGGGTGGCGAGCTGATAGAGCTTTTTCTCGTGGGCGTCGCGTTGCAGCGCGATGGCGATCAGGTGGGTGCTGCGCTGCGCCAGCTGCAGTTCTTCCGGCTCGGGCTGGCGCGGCTCAGGATGGTAGATGGCGAAGGCGCCGAGCAGGCGGCGGTCGCTGGAGAAGATGGGGGTGGACCAGCAGGCGCTGAGGCCGAAGGGCGCCACCCGCTCGCGGTAGCCGGCCCACAGCGGGCTGCTGGCGATGTCTTCGACGATGACCAGGCTTTTACGGTGGACGGCGGTGCCGCAGGAGCCGGCCTCCGGGCCCACCGGCACCTGTTCCAGCAGCTTGCGATAACCGGCCGGCAGGCTTTGGCCGGCGGCCAGCCTCAGCGTTTCCCCCGCGGGGTCCAGCAGCATGATGGAGCAGACGCCGCGATTCAGCTGCGACTCCATCATCCGACAGATCTGATTCAAGGTGTCTTGCAGCGGCGCATTGCCGGCGATCATCTCCATCACCGCGTTTTCCTCCGCCAGCAAACGTTCGCTCTGGCGGCTGTGAGTGATTTCCCGCTCCACCGCCAAAATGCTGCGGAGTTCGCCGCCCAGCCCGAATTCGGGAAACAGCCTCACTTCGAAAATGCAGCGCCGAGGGCCAAGGCTCAGCTCCAGCTCGAAGCGGCGCGCCTCGCCGCCGGCGATCAGTTGTTCGCACTCCTCGGCGAAGCGCGCGCGCGCGGCTTCTGGCCAGGCTTTGTCGTGGACGCTGCGGCCGAGGTGTTCCTCGCGCGTCAGCGTCGAATAGCGGCTGACGCTGCGGTTGATGAATTGGCAGCGCAGCTCCAGGTCGTAGCGGGCGATGACGTCTTCCGAGTTCTCCACCAAGGTGCGGAATTCCTGTTCGCGCCGCAGCATCGCGGACTCGGCCAGCTTGCGCGCGGTGACGATCTGGCACAGCGCGTGGATATGGCTGATGCGGCCCGTCTCGTCCTTGTGGAACTGGGTGCGCTGCTCCAGCCATTCCCAGTGGCCGTGGGCATGACGTACGCGGAACTCCATGCCGCTGGCGCTTTCCTGCCTTTGCTCCGGATGGCTGAGCAGGGCGGTGAACAGCGAACGGTCCTCCGGGTGCAGCAGTTCCAGCCAGCGCGAGAACGCCAGGCGTTCGGCGTCGGCCGGCAGGCCCAGCAGGGCGTGCAGGGTTTGCGGCGCGCCGCGCACCGCTTGGCCGGCCAGGTCGAATTCCAGCAAGCCCAGCCGCGCGTCCTGCAGCGCCAGCCGCCAGCCGCCCCAATCGCCGCCGGGGCCGTGAATGGCGGGCGGCGGCTGCAGGCGCAGCAAGAGATGGCCGGAGAGCGGGCAGGGTAGCGGAAAAGCGAGCAAATCGGCGTGGGCCGCCAGCAGGCCGTCGCGATGGCCGGGATGAGCCGGATCCAGCAGCAAAGCGAGATCGTGCGGGCTGAAGCCGTAGCCGCTCAGGCCGCCGTCTTGGCGCGCGGGCGCGGGCGCATGGCCGGAGACGGCGAGCAGGCGGCCGGCGGCGTCGCACAGCGCCAGCGCTTGCCGGCTGTCGCTGACCTGGCGGCGGAGCGCGCTCAGCTGTCGCCGGCTCCGCCAGAGAGGCAGGCCCAGCAACGCCAGGATGGGGACGAGCAAGGGCCAGCCGGCGAGCCAGTCCGAGGCCGCGGCGTGCGCGTAGTCGGCCCCGAACAGGCATAGCGAGCCCGCGGTGGCGAACAGGCGGCGACGCGGGCTGGCCCGGCGGCGTAAGGCTGGGTTCAAACAGATCTCCGGAGGCGCGATGGCGCGCAAAGCTGCCATGATGGCACCAGGCGCAAAACAGGGCGCTTTTCGTAATATTGATAGCATTCGCCAGCGTCGTTTTTATGCAACAAATGCAGTATGCTGCAAACATTGTTGCGGAGCTGGCCATATGGATTACTTCCCGATCTTCCTTAAATTGCAAGGCGCTTCCTGTTTGCTGGTGGGCGGCGGCGAGGTGGCGCTGCGCAAGGCGAGGCTTTTGCTGTCCGCCGGCGCGGAGCTGACGGTGGCGGCGCCGGAGTTGACGCCGGAGCTGGCCGAGATGGCGCGGCAGGGGCAGTTGACGCATTTGAGCGCCTGTTTCGAGCCGGCCCAAGTACGGGGCCGGCGCCTGGTGGTGGCCGCCACCAACGACCGCGAGGTCAACCGCCAAGTGTCGATGTCCTGCCAGGCCTTGAATATCCCGGTCAACGTGGTGGACGACCCGGAATTGTCCAGCTACATCACCCCGGCCATCGTGGATCGTTCCCCCCTGCTGATCGCCGTCTCCTCCGGCGGCGGCGTGCCAGTGTTGGCGCGCTTGATTCGCGGCCGGCTGGAAAGCCTGATTCCCAGCGGCTTCGGCCGTCTGGCGCGCTTTGCCGCCGGGTTTCGCGACCGGGTCAAGGCCGGCATTCCCGATGTCGAGCGGCGGCGGGTGTTTTGGGAGTCGGTGCTGGAGGGGCCGCTGGCCGAGGCGGTGATCAACGGCGACGAAGCCGCCGCCGAGCAGGCGATGGAGCGCCGCTTGGAGAACGCCGACGCGCAGACGGCGCAGGGCGCGGTCTATCTGGTGGGCGCGGGGCCGGGCAATCCGGATTTGCTGACCTTCCGCGCGTTGCGCTTGATGCAGCAGGCCGACGTGGTCTTGCACGACAATCTGGTGGCGCCGGAACTGCTGGAACTGGTGCGGCGCGACGCCGAGCGCATTTACGTGGGCAAGGCCAGGGCCAACCATGCGTTGCCGCAAGGCGACATCAATCTTTTGATGGTAGAACTGGCGCAACAAGGCAAGCGGGTGCTGCGGCTCAAGGGCGGCGATCCGTTCACCTTCGGCCGCGGCGGCGAGGAGATCGAGACGCTGGCGGCGCACGGCGTCGCCTTCGAAGTGGTGCCCGGCATCACCTCCGCCAGCGGGGCGGCGGCGTACGCCGGCATCCCGCTGACTCATCGCGACTACGCGCAGTCGGTGACCTTCGTCACCGGCCACAAGCAGGATGGCAGCATTCACCTTGACTGGCCGGCGTTGACTCGGCCGGCCCAGACCGTAGTAGTCTACATGGGGGTTTCCACCGCCCAGGAGTTGTGCCGGGCCTTCATCGAACACGGCAAGCCGGCGACGACGCCGGCCGCCGCGGTGGAGTGGGCCACCACCGAGCGTCAGCGCACGGTGGCGGGCACGCTGGAAGACCTGCCGGAACTGATGTCCAAACATCATATCGCGTCGCCCGCCCTGATCATCGTCGGCGAGGTGGTGGGCTTGGCGGATAAGCTGGGCTGGTACCGGAGCCGGGTGTGCTGACGTTTTTTTGCCGTTGCGCTGGCCGAGAAAAGCGCGCTATACAAGGCGGAGGGCCGCGGTTTAAAGCTGACGCCGGCCGCCTCTGGCGGAATACTGCTGATACAATGGCGGACTGACGTGTTGATCAACCTTTTTGCTTCAGCGTCCCGGCTCTGCGCCGACGACGCTGCCAACATGAAGAATCAGGCATGGTAGGTGTATTGATAATCGCGCATGGCGACCTGGGGCGCAGTCTGGCGGATTGCGCCAGGCATATCCTGGGCCGAGAGCCGGAAAATCTGGCGGTGATGGCGGTCGACAAGACCGATGACCCGGAAAGCAAGCAAGCCGAAGCCCAGTTGTTGGTGGACAGGCTGGACGCGGGCGACGGGGTGGTGATCCTGACCGATATGTATGGCGGCACGCCGTCCAATATCGCCAGCCGGCTGATCCGGCCGGGGCGGGTGGAGGCGGTGGCCGGGGCGAGCCTGCCCATGGTGGTCCGAGCCTTGTGCTATAGCAGCCAGCCGTTGGAGATCGTCGTCAGCAAGGCGATCACCGGCGGCCTGGAGGGCGTGCTTTATATTATTCCGGGGGAAGGCAATGCTGCGAATTGAAGTCGAAATCATCAACAAGCTCGGCCTGCATGCACGCGCTTCCAGCAAGTTCACCCAATTGGCCAGCCGCTATAAAAGCGATATCTTCATCGCGCGCAACAATCGCCGGGTCAACGGCAAGAGCATCATGGGCGTGATGATGCTGGCGGCGGCCAAGGGCGCGACCGTGGAACTGGAAGTGAGCGGGGAGGATGAGCAAGTGGCGCTGGACGCCCTGGTGGCCCTGATCAACAACCGGTTCGACGAGGCCGAATAAGCCGGAGTCTGAGGATGGGACGATGAGCATCATCCTGCACGGGGTGGCCATAGGCGGCGGCATTGCCATTGGCCGCGCCCATTTGATTTCGCGCAGCATGGACGATGTCGCGCATTATCTGCTGGACGACGAGGAAGTCCCGGCGGAATTGGCGCGTTTCGACGAAGCGATTCGCGACACCCGCAAAGAGCTGGAAATGCTGTGGGGCAGCATTCCTGAGAACGCGCCGGCGGAGCTGGGCGCCTTCCTGTCTTTGCACATCATGCTGTTGGGCGACGTCACCATCTCGCGCGAGCCGCGCGAAATCATAGAGAAACAGCGCTGCAACGCCGAGTGGGCATTGAAGCTGCAATGCGAGTCCTTGGTCGAGCAATTCGACGCGATCGAGGAAGACTATCTGCGCGAACGCAAGAACGATGTGCTGCAAGTGGTGGAGCGCATCTTCAAGAACCTGGACGGCGACGTGCCGCAGCTGCCGGCGCCGGAGGATCTGGTCGACGACCACATTCTGGTGGCGCACGATCTGTCGCCGGCTGACATGGTTTATTTCAAGGATTCCAACTTCGCCGCCTTCATCACCGACGTGGGCGGCGCCACTTCGCATACCGCGATTCTGGGGCGCAGCCTGGACCTGCCGTCGGTGATCGCCCTGCATCATTCGCGCGAACTGATCCGCGAAGACGAACTGATCGTCGTCGACGGTTTGCAAGGCGTGGTGATCATCAATCCGGACGATTTGGTGCTGGCGGAGTATCGACGCCGGCTGCGCGCCTGGCGCGACGCAAGGCGCAAGCTGTCGTCCATCCGCAAATCCAACGCCAAGACCCAGGACGGCACCGCGATCGAACTGCTGGCCAATATCGAGCTGCCGCAGGACGTGGAAGACGTGCGCAAGTCCGGTGCGGTGGGCGTGGGCCTGTTCCGCAGCGAATTCCTGTTTCTGGGGCGCGACACCTTGCCGGACGAGGACGAGCAGTACGAGGCCTACCGGCACGTGGCGGAAACCCTGAAGGGTTTGCCGGTGACCATCCGCACCATGGATCTGGGCGCGGACAAGAATCCGAAATGGCTGAACCACGCGGTGGCGGACAATCCGGCGCTGGGCCTGACCGGCATCCGTCTATGCCTGGCCGAGCCGCTGATGTTCCGCGCGCAGCTGCGGGCGCTGCTGCGCGCCTCGGTGCACGGCAAGATCAAGGTTCTGTTCCCCATGGTCAATTCCTTGCCGGAGCTGAAGCAGGCGCTGGCGCAGTTCGAATACGCGAAGCAGGAGCTGCGCGAGGAAAACATCGCCTACGCCGAGGACATCGAAGTGGGCGCGATGATTGAAATCCCGTCGGCGGCGCTGGTGGTGGGCAGCTTTCTCAAGCACATCGATTTTCTCTCGGTGGGCACCAACGATTTGATCCAGTACACGCTGGCGATCGACCGCAACGACGACTCGGTCAGTCACTTGTACGACCCCATCCATCCGGCGGTGCTGAAACTGATCCTGCACACCATCAAGGCCGGCATCAAGGGCGGGGTGCCGGTGTCGGTGTGCGGCGAGATGGCCGGCGACGCCCGGCTGACGCGTTTGCTGCTGGGCATGGGCCTGCGCAAGTTCTCCATGCATCCGGCCAACCTGCTGGCGGTCAAGCAACAGGTGCTCAATACCCACCTGGATCAGATCGCGCCGATTACGGCGCGCATGCTTAGAAGCGAAGACCCTGATAAAATCGCCGATCTTTTGCAACAATTGAATGCCGAGCCGGGTGTCTGATCCGGCTTTTTCCTTTCTTATGCTGAACGATCCCATCGACCTGAACGCCGTGCGGCGGGTGCTGGTCATCAAGCTGCGCCACCACGGCGACGTGCTGCTGACTTCTCCGCTGTTTTCCGCGCTGCAACAGCAGGCGCCGCATCTGGAGATCGACGCGCTGGTTTACCACGACACCCGGGAAATGCTGAGTCTGCATCCGGCTATCGCGCAGCTGCACACCATAGATCGCGGCTGGAAAAAACGGGGGCCGCTGGGCCAGGCCCGGGCCGAACTGGCCCTGCTGAGCCAGTTGCGCGCCCGCGGCTACGATCTGGTGATCACGCTGACCGAGCATAATCGCGGCGCCTGGCTGGCGCGCCTGCTTGCGCCGCGCTGGTCTGTGGGCCCGCAGGGCCCTTACGGCCGCTTCTTCAAAAAGAGCTTCACCCACCGTTATTTGCAGGTGCCGGGCAATCGCCGCCACACGATTGAAATTCATCTGGACGCCTTGCGGCGCATCGGCGTGTATCCGGACGCAAGCCAGCGCGAGCTGGTTTTGGTGCCGGGGCACAACGCCGAGGCCACGCTGGCGGCCAAGCTGGCCGAGCGCGGTCTGCGGCCCGGCGCTTACATCCTGGTGCATCCGACCTCGCGCTGGTCGTTCAAGAGCTGGCCGGCGGAGAAAATGAGCGCCTTGATCGACGCCTTGAGCGCGCGCGGCGAACAACTGGTCTTGTCGGCCGCGCCGGGCGCGGAAGAAATGGCGATGATCGCCGACATCGAAGCGCGGCTGGAACGGCCGGTGGCCAGCCTGGCCGGCGCGCTGAGCTTGAAGGAGTTGGCGGCGGCGATAGACCAGGCGCGTTTGTACATCGGCGTGGATTCGGTGCCCATGCATATCGCCTCGGCGATGAAAACGCCGTGCGTGGCCTTGTTCGGGCCATCTGGCGATATCGAATGGGGGCCGTGGCAGGTGCCGCACCGCGTGGTGTCCGAGCCCATGCCCTGTCGCCCCTGCGGCAACGCCGGTTGCGGCGGAGGCTGGCAAAGCGAATGCCTGCAGCGCATCGATGTGGACACGGTGCTGGCGGCGGTAGATGCGGTCTTGAAGGAAAGCGCATGAAGCGGCTGGCGATTATCCGGCAGAAGTACAATCCGGCGGGCGGCGCGGAACGCATCGTCAGCGCCATCGTCAAGCAATTGCAGACCGGAGGGGAGTTCCGTCCGCTATTGATCAGCCGCAATTGGGAGAGCCTGCCGGGCGTGGAAACGCTGCGGGTCAAGCCGTTTTATCTGGGCAGCGTCTGGCGCGACTGGAGCTTCGCCCGCGCCGCGCGCGCCGCGTGGACGCAGGCCGGCGCCGATCTGGTGCAATCGCACGAGCGCATTCCCGGCTGCCATGTGTTCCGCGCCGGCGACGGCGTGCACGCGGCCTGGCTGGACGCGCGGCTGGAAGGCCGGCCCTGGTGGCGGCGGCTGAGCACCTTTTGCAATCCTTACCACCATTTCATGCTGCGCACCGAGCGTGCGATGTTCCGGCATCCGGCCTTGCGCGCGGTGATTTGCAATTCGGCCTTGGTGCGCGACGATGTGGTCGGCCGTTTCGGCGTGGATCCGAAGCGCTGCGCGGTGATCCACAACGGCGTGGACAGCGGGTTTTTCAATCCGGCGGCGGCGCGCGAGCAGAGGGCGGCGCTGCGCGAGCGTTACGGCATTCCGCCGGAGGCGCCGACGCTGGTCTACGTGGGGTCCGGTTTCGAGCGCAAAGGCGTGGAGCAGGCGCTGCGCGCCGTCGCGCCGCACGCCGCCGTTCATCTGGTGGTGGTGGGCGGAGACAAGAAGCTGGCGCGCTATCAGCGGCTGGCGGCCCGGCTGGGCCTGTCCGAGCGCGTACACTTCACCGGTCCGCAGCGCGATGTGCGCAGCCATTACGGGCTGGCGGACGGCTTCATCCTGCCGACGCTGTACGAGCCGTTTGGGTCGGTGGTGATCGAGGCGATGGCCTGCGGTTTGCCGGTGCTGACCAGCACGCGTTGCGGCGGCGCGGAGCTGCTGGAGCCGGGCGTCACCGGCTGGTTGGCCGCGGCGGGAGACGCCGCCGCTTGGCAAGACAATGTGGCGGCCTGGCTGGCCGCGCGCGCGGACTGGCCGCGCAGCGGCGAGCTTGCGCGCGCGCGGGTGGCGGGGTTGAGCGAGGGCGCTATGGTGGCGCAGATGCTGGCCTTGTACCGGGAGCTGTCGCTTGGCGACGGCGAAGGCGGGGCCGGAGAATGAGGCCGGGACGTTTCCCCGGGCGTTTGCTGATTTTCACGGCGCTGTTGCTGAGGCTGCCCTGGCAATGGCTGCGCCGCAAGCCGGATCCCGAGCGCACGCGCCGGGTATTGATCCTGCATCAGTTTCTGCTGGGCGACGCCTTGATGGCGACCAGTCTGTTGGCCAAGGCGCGCGAGCGTTTTCCCAAGGCGGAGATCGTGCTGGCCTGTCCGCCGGGACAAGCGCCGCTGTATGCGTCGCGGCCGTACGGCATTCGGCCGCTGCCCTGGCAGCCGCGCGACTTCGCCTCGATTCGGCGCTTGTTCGCCGAGGCGCGTTTCGATATCGCCTACCTGATGGGCGAAAACCGGCTCAGCTTTCTCGCCCGCGCGATAGGCGCCCGCTGGATCGTGGGCTTTGCCGGCGAAACGCCGCGCTATAAAAACTGGCTGCTGGACGAGGCGGTGGCGTACGCCGGGCAGCCGGAAGCCTGGACCGATACCGCCGCGCGCTTGATCGACGGACCTGAGCCCCAGCCGTTTCGTTTGCGGGATTGGCCGGTAGCGGCTGAAGGGCTGCCGCCCTTGCCGCCGCGTTTCGTCGTACTGCACGTGGGCGCGAGTTCGGCGACCCGCTTCTGGCCCGCGGCCAGTTGGAACCGGGTCGCGGCCACGGCTCGGGCTTGCCGTTGCGTGGTGTTGTGGTCGTGCGGGCCGGGGGAGCAGCATCTGCTATCGGCCGTCGAGCTGGGGCCGGACGATATCGTCATGGCCGGCACGCTGAGCCTGGCGCAATTGCGCGCCGTCTTGAGCCGCGCCCGCGCCTGCGTGTGCCCGGACACCGGCATCGCGCATCTGGCCAAAGTGGCGGGCGCGCCCTTGCTGATGTTGTTCGGGCCGGGCAGCGAGACCTTGTTCGGCGCGAGCCGGTTTTTCGCCGGCTTCACCTGCGTCGGCGTCGGCCCAGCGTGGTTTCCCTGCCGCAATCAGCGCAGCGTGCATTATCGCGATGTCGATTGGGCTTTGCGTTGTTTCAGAAAATTTGGCGATCAGGCCGGCGAATGCCGCCAGGCGCAGTGTATGGCGGCGCTGCCTGCCGGGCAGGTGGCCGAAACTTTGGAAAAACTTCTGCATGAATGATCATCTGAGCATAGAGCCGCGCTGGCATAGCCGTTTGGCCATCGGCCTGTCCTTGTTGTTTCTGACCTTGGCCAGCGTGTCTCATACGATTGCGCTGCGTTATGTGATCCTGTTGTTGATGCTGGTTCTGGTGGCGAAAGACTATCCCGAACTCAAACGCCACTGGCGCGAGCAGCGCGGGCCTGTCGCGACCCTAGGCGCGTTCCTGTTGTTCGCCTTGCTGCATAGCGTGTCGCTCTCGATGTGGCCGGAAGCCTCCGCCGGCGAGTTCCGCAGCCAGTTATTGATGGGAGGCTTGTGGTTTGTGGCCGGCCTGGCTTTGTTCCGCCCCCCTCGGCGCTGGACGATTTCGGACTTGGTCATCCTCGCCGGTTGCGTCTTGGCCTTAACCGAGTTTAGCCATGGCGCTTACGTTTATCTGACTACGGGCTTGTGGCCGTATAACGAGGTGTACACCACAGCCACCAAGCTGGAATTCACCTTCTTCATGAACTTTGTGCTGGCCTTCATCGTGGCCGCGTTTTGCTTTGGACAACGCGGGATCCATCCGCTCACGCGCTTTCCCCGCTGGGCGCTATGCTTGGCTGCGGCTTTGATTCTGTTTGTCAGCCTCAAGGCGGGCGCGCGCAACGGCATGATCGGTCTTGTCTATCTGATGTTGTCCATGCTGCTGGTGTATTCCGTGTTTGAAGGGCTGAAGATAGGCTGGGGCAAGACTTTGCTCATCGCCGGCGTGGTCCTGGCCGCGGCGGGCAGCATCGCCGCGTATACGATCAAGCAGGATAGCCGGAATCAAGTATTTGTAGAGTCGGCGGCTGCCGGATGGCACTATGCCGACACCAAGGCCTGGCTGCGGATGGAGCCCTATCCGAAGATGGCCAATGGTCAGTCGGTGGACCCGTCCGCCTACGAACGGGTGGCCTGGATTCACAGCGGCCTGGACCTCATCGCGGCCAAGCCCATGGGTTATGGCTATAGCCGCAACGCCTTCACCAATGCGCTGACGGCGACGGGGCATCCCAATCAGGTGGGCCACAGCCACAGCGGCTTCATCGACCTTGGCGTGGGCCTGGGCGTGATCGGCGTCGCGCTGTGGCTGGCGTTTTGCGGCGTGCTGATCTGGACCGGCTATCGGGCCTTCCGTCTGCGTCGCGACACCTTGGGTCTGGTCTTGATGTTGGTAACCTGCGGCTTTCTCGGACGCATGTTGCTGGAAAGCGTGAACAAGGATCATATGCTGCATCTCTTCCTGTTCACCGCCGCCGCCTTGCTGGCGGAGTTGAGACAGCGGGAGAAAGGCGCCGCGCATGCGTGATTGGGTGCTGTTCACCGAGTCTTCCCCCAATGTCGGCGGGCAGGAACTGCAGTTGATGCAGCAGATGCGCCTGCTGGGAGAGCGCGGTTTTCGTACGGTGCTGGCCTGCCGGCCGCAGACGCGAGTGATGGAGGTGGCTTGTCAGCGCGGGCTGGAGGTGCTACCGCTGCGCTTTCGCAACAGCCTCCACATGCCGTCCATCTTGGCCTTGAGCGCTTGGATGCGCCGTCATCGTCCGCGGCTGGCCATTTGCCACAGCGGCCACGACAGCAATAATCTGGCCATTGCCGCGCGGCTAATGGGGCGCGGCCGGCCCTTTCTGCTGCGCTCGCGCACTTATCAGCCGGGTCAGGCGTCGGCCTGGAGCTATAACCAGCTGATGGACGCGACCATGTTGCCCAGCGCCTATCTGAAGCGTTGTTTGCTGGAGAATCCGGCCATCCGCCCTGAAAAGCTGCATGTGGTCTATCCCGGCATCGATTTCTCCGCCTTGGATCAGGCCGCCGCGCAGCCCTTGCCGGCGGAGCTGGAGCAATGGCTGTCCCGTTCCTCCGGCCCTCTGCTGGTGCAGGCGGCGATGTTGCGCGGCGAGAAGGGGCACAGGACGGTGTTGGCGGCCTTGGACTTGCTGAGAGACAAGTGGCCGGACGCGCGTTATCTGATTGCCGGAGAAGGGCCGGAGCAGCAGGCGATCGCCGGGCTGGCGCGGCAGTTGGGTTTGCAGGATAGAGTGTTGTTGGCCGGTGTGGTGAGTCCGGTGGCCGCCTTGCTGGCGCGCGCCGACCTGGTGTTGATGCCGTCCAGCTACGAGCCGCTGGGCATGTCGCAGATCGAGGCGCTGGGCCTGGGCGTGCCGGTGATCGCCAGCGACACCGGCGGCATTCCCGAGACCATGCGCAATGGCGAAACCGGCGTGTTGGCGCCGCCGGAGGACAGCGCCGCCTGGGCCGCGGCGATCGACCAGGCGCTGAGCCGGCCGGAGATGATGAAAGCCTGGGCGCAAGCCGGGCGCGTCGATGTGCGCTCCCGCTTCGCGCCGGAGCGGAACGTGCGGCGGATCCTGGAACTCAGCGGCCTGGATGCGCCGGGGATTTGACGACTGGCTTGATGACCGCCCGCGGACGCGGGCGTTGGATGATAGGAACGAATGAAGAATTCTTTGCAAAGCAACTGGGCGATTTATCGCCGTTTGCTGGGATATTTGGGCCGTTACTGGAAGGTCTTCCTGATCTCGCTGGTGTCGATGACGGTGGCGGCCTTGACCGAGCCGGCCTTCGCCCGCCTGATGAAGCCCTTGATCGACAGCGGTTTCGTCAACCGTGATCCGCATGCGATCGCCTGGGTGCCCTTGGCCATCATCGGCGTGTTCGCGGTGCGCGGCGTCACCAGCTTTATCAATGAATACACCTCCAGCTGGTTGACCGGCCACTTGGTGCAGACGCTGCGCGAACAGATGTTCGCCAAGATGCTGCGTCTGCCGGTGCAATACTATGCCGACAACCAGTCCGGCCGTCTGGTGTCGCGGATTTCCTACGACGTCAACCAGGTGACCGAAGCCGGCTTCAGCGTGATCACGGTCACGGTCAAGGACGGCGTCACCGCGGTCAGCCTGCTGGCCTGGCTGCTGTATATAGACTGGCAACTGACCTTGATCTGCTTGCTGGTGCTGCCGATTGTGTCCCTGTGCATGCGGGTGGTGGGCAAGCGCCTGCGCAATCTATCGCGCGAGAACCAGCAGAATATGGCCATGTTGACCCAGGTGCTGGGCGAGGGCATCAGCTGTCAGCGCGTGATCAAGGTCTATGGCGGCGAAGCGCGCGAGAGTGAGCGTTTTCAGCAGGCGGCGGCGGCCATCCGCCGCAACGCGGTCAAGCAGAGCGCGGCCACGTCCGCCAACACCGGCATCACGCAGTTGATGATTGCCTGCGCGCTGGCCGCCATCCTGTATTTCGCCACGCTGCGCGCCCAGAGCGGCGCTTTCACCGCCGGCGATTTCATGTCCTTTCTGACCGCGATGATGTTGTTGTTCGCGCCGGTCAAGCGCATCACCGGCATTGCCCAGGCGATGCAACGCGGCTTGGCGGCGGCGGAGTCGGTCTTCGATTTTCTCGATCTGCCGGAAGAGCCCGATCACGGCCGCACCGCCTTGCCGCGCACGCACGGCAAGCTGCAGCTCTCGGGAGTGAACTTCCGCTATCCGACGGCGGAGCGGCAGGTGCTGCGCGACATCAATCTGCAGGTCCATCCCGGCGAGACCGTCGCCCTGGTGGGCTCGTCCGGCAGCGGCAAAACCACCTTGGTCAGCCTGATTCCGCGGTTTTACGATCCGGACGGCGGCGAGATCCGTCTGGACGATGTGCGCCTGCAGGACATGCCCTTGAGCGATCTACGCCGGCATATCGCCATGGTCAGCCAGGACGTGGTGCTGTTCAACGACAGCGTAGCGGCCAATATCGCCTACGGCGAAGCCTCGTTCAGTCGCGAGGCGGTGGTGGAGGCCGCGCGCGCGGCCAATGCGCTGGAGTTCATCGAGGCGATGCCGGAAGGGTTCGACACCCTGATCGGCGAAAACGGCGTGCGTCTGTCCGGCGGACAGCGTCAGCGGCTGGCGATTGCCCGCGCTTTGTTGAAGAACGCGCCCTTGCTGATTCTGGACGAGGCGACTTCGGCGCTGGACACCCAGTCCGAACGGCTGGTGCAGAGCGCGCTGGAAAACCTGATGAAGAACCGTACCACCATTGTGATCGCCCATCGGCTGTCGACGATAGAGAACGCCGACCGCATCGTGGTGATGCATCAGGGCGAGATCGCAGAAGAGGGCTCGCACGCTCAGTTGCTCGCGCGCGACGGGCTCTACGCCAAGCTGCACAGCCTGCAGTTCAAGGACGAGGACGCCGCCGCGGATTGAGCGGAGGCTGCGACGAAATCAAGCCGGCCAGGGCGGAAGCCATGGCCGGCTTGACTGCATCGAGGACTCAGAACGCGTTTACGACTCGCAAGCTAAGACGTCAGAGTTTGATTTCGAACAGCGGATCTTGCGGCGCCAGCCGACGACCGTTTTCCTGAATGGTGTGCCAGACCGGCTGGCCTTGCACTTGGGATTGAACGTCGCGCGCCAGCGAGCAATAGGCTTCGCGATTGCATTCGCTGGAATAGGCCCGCAACAAGGTGACCTTGGCCGGCAGATCGTCCGGATTGTCTCGCAGCGAATCTTTCAGCACCCGCACCGCGTCGCGGGTGCGGCCGTAGGCGAGAAAAACCTCCGCCTCGCCCACCGGATCGATGCCGCGTTGGCACGGCTTGGTGTAACGTACTTTCTTCCATAAGAATCGCAGGGCGTAATATCCCGCCATCAGTCCAAAACTGGCGGCAAACGCGCTCAACGCTACCATGTGGCTTCTCCCCTTCCGCTTTGCAACGACTTGGCCTCGCCGGCGGCTCCCCGACATTGTGCGCTCTGGCTTCAAGCTTTGCGCGGGGTGTCCCTGCCGGCCTTCTCCATCTCCAGTAGATTCATTATTCTGATGAAGCGGCGCAAGCGGCAATCCGTAGAAATCCTTATTGAATCTGTACCGATGCCGTTTGAACGCTAACTATTGTTGTTCAGTATTTTCTCGAGTATCGCAGAGGGCAGGCCGGCCTGAATAGCGGCTTGGCCCAGTCGTTGCAATAGTACGAACCGGATGGTGCCGGCTTCCACCTTCTTGTCGTGGCTCATCAGCTCCAGCCAGCGCGCCAGCGGCATCTGCGGGCTCTTGACCGGCAGGCCGGCGGCGGCCACCAGGCTGCGCACGCGTTCGACGTCGGCGGCGGACAGCCAGCCCAATTCGGCGGACGCGGCGGCGGCTAGCACCATGCCGGCGCCTATGGCTTCGCCATGCAGCCAGACGCCGTAGCCCAGGCCGGCCTCGATGGCGTGGCCGAAGGTGTGGCCCAGGTTGAGCAGCGCGCGCACGCCGTGCTCTTTTTCATCCTGGCCGACGATGTCCGCCTTCATCTCGCAGCTGCGCTTGACCGCGTGTTGCAGCGCGTCGGGATCGCGCGCGCGCAGGCGCGGCATATTGTCCTCCAGCCAGCCGAGGAAGGCGGCGTCGCCCAGCAGGCCGTACTTGATCACCTCGGCGAGGCCGGCGGACAGCTCGCGTTCCGGCAGCGTATCCAGCAGCGACATATCGGCGATCACCGCCTTGGGCTGGTAGAACGCGCCTATCATGTTCTTGCCCTGCGGATGGTTGATCGCGGTCTTGCCGCCGACCGAGGAGTCGACCTGCGCCAGCAAGGTGGTGGGGATCTGGATGAAGGGCGCGCCGCGTTGATAGCAGGCGGCGGCGAAGCCGGTCATGTCGCCGATGACGCCGCCACCCAGCGCGATCAGGGTGGTCTTGCGTTCGGCGTTGCGCGACAGCAGCGCGTCGAAAATCAGGTTGAGCGTGTTCCAGTCCTTGTGCCGCTCGCCATCCGGCAAGACGACGCTGAAGGAGTCAATCCGGTGTTTGGCCAGCGCCTGTTGTAGCCGGGCCAGATACAGCGGCGCCACGGTCTCGTTGCTGACGATGGCGACCTTGGGCAGGGGCAGATGGGGAAGCAGCAACTCGACCTGTTCCAGCAAGTCCCGGCCAATGTGAATCGGGTAACGGGTGTCGGGCAGGATCAGGTCGAGGGTAATCACAATCAGCTTCCTTGTTCGGGACGGTGTTTGGGGGGGAGGCCGGCCAATTGCTCCATCAGGCGGGCAACCAGCAGGCTGACATTCTGCTGCGTGGTGTCGACGACGATGTCGGCCACCTCGCGATATAAGGGGTCTCGCTCCTGGAACAGGCTTTCCAGCTTGGCCCTGGGGTCGGCGATCTGCAGCAGGGGACGGTTCTTGTCGTGCAGAGTGCGGGCCAGCAAATCGTCTATCGTGGCGCGCAGATAGATGACGGTGCCGTGCGCCGCCAGGCAGGCGCGGTTTTGCGGACGGATGATGGCGCCGCCGCCGGTGGCCAGCACGATGTTGTCCAGGCGGGCGAGGTCGGCGATGACCGAGGTTTCCCGGTCGCGGAAGCGCAACTCGCCTTCGATATCGAAGATGGTCGCGACGCGTACGCCGGTCCTGGCCTCAATCTCGTGGTCAGAGTCGTAAAAGGTTTTGTCGGTGCGCCGCGCCAAAGCTCGGCCTACCGTGGTCTTGCCCGCGCCCATCAAGCCGACCAGAAAAAAATTGCCTGCCGGTTTCTCCATGGCAGGCATTGTAGCCGAGCTTGGCCGCGCTGTCTTTCGGCGTTGCAGCAGCGCCGGGGGTGCTGCGCAGCCGAGGGTTTTATTGATTATTGCCGCTCAGGTCTTCCACCACGCGCGGCGTGATGAAGACCAGCAACTCGGTGCGGTTATCGTACTTTTGCGAGCTGCGGAACAGCGCGCCCAGCACCGGAATGTCGCCGAGCAGCGGCACTTTATTGACGACATCGCTGATCTGCTGCTGGTAGATGCCGCCAATCACCACCGTGCCGCCGTTCTCCACCAGCACCTGGGTGTTGACCTTCTTGGTGTCCAGCGCCGGGGTGCCGCCCACGCTTAAGGTGGGGCTGACGCTGTCCTTGTTCACCTTGATGTCCAGCATCACGTGATTGTCCGGCGTGATCTGCGGCTTGACGTTCAGGCTGAGCACCGCCTTCTTGAACGAGGTGGAGGTGGCGCCGCTGGACGAGGCTTCCTGGTAGGGAATCTCGGTGCCCTGTTCGATGGTGGCTTCCTGCCGGTCCGCAGTCATGATGCGCGGGCTGGAAATCACCCGGCCTTTGTTCTCGGTCTGCAGCGCCTGCAATTCCAGGCCGATGATGGCGGATTTGCCCACGCTATAGAGCGCGGTCAGCGAGCCTGCCGGGTTGGTGATCGGCAGGTTGACGCCGGGGGAAATGGCATAGGGTGCTTGAGTGGCATTACCCACGATGCCCAGGCGGCCATTGGCGTTGGTGATGGCGTTGGTCAAGCCGCCGCCGGAAATGATGCCGGTGCTGCCGACGCGGTCATAGGACAGCTTGACGCCCAGGTTGCGGCTCCAGTTGTCGGTGGCCTCGACGATGCGCGCCTCGATCAGCACCTGTTTCACCGGCACATCGGTCTTGCCGATGATGTCGCGGATCTTGTCTATGGTGCTGCCGGTGTCGTTGATGATCAGGGTATTGGTCTTGGGATCGATCAGCGCGCTGCCGCGCTCGGTCAGGATGCTTTCCTTCTTACCCGTGGTGTTCGTGCCGTCCAGCACCTTCTTGAAGTCCTCCGCCGAGCGGTAGCGCAGCACGAAGGTTTCCGAGCGCACCGGCTCCAGCGTGGCCAGTTGCTGCCTGGCCTCCTGCACCTGCTTGTCGCGCGCCAGCAGTTCTTCGCGCGGCGCGATCTGGATGATGTTGCCGGCGCGGCGCTGGTCCAGGCCCTTGGTCTGCAGGATCAGGTCCAGCGCCTGGTCCCAGGGCACGTCTTTCAGCCGCAGCGTGATATTGCCGTTGACGGAATCGCTGGTGACGATGTTGAGGCCGGTGAATTCGGCGATCACCTGCAGGACGGTGCGCACTTCGATGTTCTGGAAGTTCAGCGACAGCTTGTCGCCCTTGTACTGCGGTTTCTGGTTGGCGTCGGCGCTGGCCGCGGACTCCGGCGCCGGCCGGCGGATTTCAACGACCAGCTGCCCGTCGGTCTGGTAGGAGGAGAAGTCCCAGTCTCCCTGCGGCTGAATCTGGATGCGGCTGTTGCCGCCCTGGTTGCGGGCGTCGATCTTGGATACCGGGGTGCCGAAGTCGGCAACGTCCAGCCGGCGCTGGTTCTGCCTGTCCAGCTGAGTGCCCAGCACGTCCACCAGCAATTGCTTGCCTTCGCGGCGGATGTCGACCGGGGTGTTGGCGGACGGCAGTTTGATCTCCACCCGGCCTTCGCCGTTCTTGCCGCGGCGGAAGTCCAGCGCCAGCGGCTGGGCGCCGGCGATCTGGACCGGGCTTGGGCGCGTGGCGCTTTGCGCGCTGGCGGCGGGGCGCTCCACCGGCGTGGCGGCCTGGGCGGCGCTGCCGAGATTCGGGTTCAGCGTAACCCGCAGCGTGTTGCCGGACACGCTGCTGCTGTACAGCGCGTTGCGGCTCAGGCTCAGCACCAGCCGGGAGCGGCCGTTGGCCTCCACCGCCACCGCGGATTTGACCAGCGGGCCGCCGAAGTCCTGCTGCGGCTTGGCCAGCTTGACGCTGGCGCCGGCGAAGTCGAAGGCGATGCGCGGCGGGTTGGCGATGGCGAAGCTGTTGGGCTGGACGGCGGGGCCGTCAAAGCTGACCTGCAGCACCTGCTGGTCGCCGTCGCCGTTGGCCAGCTGGATCGCGGTGATCGCCGGACCGGCGTAGGCGAAACCGAACAGCAGGGACAGGCCCAGCCCCGACAACAGTTTGATGGAGTGCTTGCTCATTTGTTTTGCCCTTGTTCGTCCAGGTACATGCTGGTGTTGCGCTGCACCCATTCTCCGTTCAAATCTTCCACGGTCTCAGTCAACTGGATGTCCGTGTCGCCGACTTTCTTGATCTGGCCGAAATTGGGGCCGACGAAATTGCCGGCCTGAACGCGGTAAATCGAGCCTTCGGGCGTGCGCACCAGGCCGTAGTTGGCGCCGCCGCGGCGGATAACGCCGACAATCTTCAACTTGTCCAGATCGTAGTTTTCCAGCGCCTCGCGCGGCCGTTTCATATCCGGCGCGTTCGCCAGGTTCTGATTCTTGGCCGCGGCGAGCTTCTGCGCGTTGAAGGGGTCGAGCAAGTCGAAGGCCTGGTAGGCGAACGGCTGGTAGGACTGCGCCTGGGGCAGCGGTTCGATCTGGCCGCGCAGGCCCTGGGTGCTGGTTTGCATCCACTGGCGCAGATCGTCGGTGTCGCCGCTGCCGCAGGCGGCAAGCAGCAAGGGCAGTAAGCAAGCGAGAGTTCTTGTCATGGGCTGTGCGGCTCACTTGTTGGGAGGGGCCGCCTGCGCGGTCCGCTCCTCGGGCTCCAGCGCGCGGAAAGTCTTGGCGGTGGCGTCCATGGTCAGGCGCGCGCCCTTGGGATCCGGCGTCAGGCTGATGTCGGCTATGGTGACGATGCGGGACAGCTGCGCCACATCGCTGACGAAGGCGGCCAGGTCGTTATAGCTGCCGGTCAGGCGAATGGTGATCGGCACTTCCGCCATCTCGGCCGTCTTGATTTCCGGGTTGGGCCGGAACAGCTCGAACTGTAGCCCGCGGCCGATGCCGGCCTGGTTGATCTCGGTCAACAGCGTGTCCATGTTCGACTTGGTCGGCAGCTGCTTGAGCAGGGCGCCGAAGGAGGCGTCGATTTCCTTCAACTGCTGTTGCAGCGCGTCCAGGTTGACCGCCTGGCGCTTCTTGTCGACATAAGTCTGCTTGAGCTGCTCTTCCTGTTGCTTGGCGGCGTTGAGGCGGTCCAGTTCCTCGCTGAGCACGAAGAAATAACCGAGGCCGACGAAACAGGCGACCAGCAGCGCCAGCGCGATGGCCTGGCCTTGCAACGGCCAGTTGGTGATGTCCTTGGGGTCCAGCGTGCGCAATTCGTCCAGCGTCATGGCTTGGCTCCGGGTGCGGCGGCGGGCTTGCCGGCTTTGGGCGGGGCGGCTTCGCGCAGGCTGCAGTTCAGGGTGAATTCGTTGGCGCGCTGGCCGTTGATGTTGGAGGCCTTCACTTCGACCAGCACCGGCGCGTCAAAGACGTTGGATTGGGCCAGGCTGCGCATATAGTTGGAGACCCGCGCGCCGGACAAAGCGTAGCCGGACAGCGTGAACTGGTTGCCGGCCTGCTTGAAGCTTCTCAGATAGACGCCGTCCGGGGTTTGGCGCACCAGTTGGTCGAAGACGTGCACGCCTTCGTTGCGGCCCTGTTCCAGCCGTTCCACCAGCTGTTTGCGCGACAGCAGATCGTCGCGCTGCTTCTTCAAGGTGCCGATATTCTTGATCTGGTTGTCCAGCTTGGCGATTTCGCCCTGCAGGAAATCATTGCGCTGCTGCTGATGGGATAGGCGGCCGCCGATGATCAGATAGCTGAGCACCACCAGGGCCAGCGAAGCCACCAGCGTTAGGCCCAGCATCACCTGGAAGCGCAGCCGGTGCGCGGCTTTTTTCTGTTCGCGGTGGGGGAGGAGGTTGATGCGTATCATCAGTCGAACCTCCGCATGGCCAGGCCGCAGGCCACCAGCAAGGCCGGCGCGTCCATCAGCAATTCCTTGAGGCGGATGTGGCTGGACTGCACCATGGTGCTGAACGGATTGGCGATCATGGTGCTGATCTGGGTGCGGCCGGCCACCGCGTCGTCCAGGCCCGGCAGCATGCTGCAGCCGCCGGCCAGCAGGATGTAGTCGACGCGCAGGTATTGCGACACGCTGACCGTGGTGTAGAAGAACTGCAGCGCGCGCTGTATCTCCTGGGCCAGAGAGTCGACGAAGGGATGCATCAGTTCGGATTCATAGCCGTCCGGCAGGCTCATCCCGCGTTTGCCGCTTTCCGCCTCTTCATAGCTGATGCCGTAGCGGCGCTGGATGTCGCGCGTCAGTTGCTGGCCGCCGAACACTTGTTCGCGATAATAGACTTGCTGGTTGTTGCGGATGACGTTGCAGTGGATGCGGGTGGCGCCGATGTCGAACAGGGCGAAGGTCTGGTTCATGCCCTGTTCCGGCAATTGCTGTTCGACCTGCTCGAAGGCCGTCATCATGGCGAAGGATTCGACGTCCACCACCTGAGCGCGCAGGCCGGCCATCTCCACCACCGCCACGCGCTCCTCCACCTTCTCTTTGCGGGCGGCGCAGAGCAGCACTTCCAGATCGTCGATGCTGGACGGCGCCGGTCCCAGCACCTGATGGTCCAGATTCACCTCTTCCAGCGGGAAGGGAATGCTCTGATTGGCTTCGGATTCGATCAATTCCGCCAGGTTGTCGGTCTGGCTGACCGGCACCAGCAGCTTCTTGTAAATCGCCATCGCCGTGGGGATGGCGATGGCGACGTGGCGGGTGGGGCTGCCCAGCCGTTTCCAGGCGCGGCGCAGGGTTTCCGCGATGCCCTCGATATCCACCAGATTGCCGTCGCTGATCGCGTCCTTGGGCAAGGCTTCGATCACATAGCGTTCGACCTGGCAGTTTTTCCCCGAGCGTGAAAGCTCCACCAGTTTGACGGCGGTGCTGCTGATATCCAGTCCCAACATTGGAACATTTTTAGCCTTAGCCAATCCAAGTTGTTCTAGCCAGGGAGGGGCGGCTTTGAGTTTGTCGATGAGCATCAGGTGCCTCGATTGGTCCTATGCGACAGTTTTTTGGCCTGTCGCTGCCATTGTTTGTCTTGCGTGCTTTCACAAGACGTTATAATCCGGTTTCCAGTGAAAGCCCATTGTAAATATGCTAAGACGAATCCTTGCAATACTTGCAGGTCTGTTTCTAGGTGGAGCCGTATTGGTTGCTGGCGCAGGCGCCATTGCAATCATCATAACCTACCCGCGCTTGCCGAGTCTTGATGTACTGACGGACTATCGTCCGAAAATTCCCCTTCGCGTATATTCCGCCGACAATCAACTGATAGGCGAATTCGGCGAAGAGCGTCGTTCCTTCTCCCGCATCCACGAAGTGCCGCAGCTGATGAAACAGGCGGTGATGGCGGCCGAAGACGAACGTTTCTACCAGCACAGCGGCGTCGATTACGTCGGCGTGGTGCGCGCCGCGGTCGGCAATTTGGTGTCCGGACACGCCCGTTCCGGCGCCAGCACCATCACCATGCAGGTGGCCAAGAACTTCTTCCTGTCCAGCGAGAAAACCTTTACCCGCAAGTTCAACGAAGCGCTGCTGGCCTTCAAGATCGAACACACGCTGAGCAAGGACCAGATCCTGGAGCTGTACTTCAACCAGATCTATCTGGGCCAGCGCGCCTACGGCTTCTCCGCCGCGGCCCAGGCCTATTACGGCAAGCCGCTGGCGGATCTGTCCGTGGCGGAAATGGCGATGCTGGCCGGCCTGCCCAAGGCTCCGTCCGCCTACAACCCCATCGTCAATCCGGACCGCGCCCGTCTGCGTCAGCAATACGTGTTGCGCCGGATGCGCGAGCTTAATTTCATCACCCAGGAGCAATACGACGCCGCCTTGGCCGAGCCGATGAAGCTGGCCAGCCAGAGCGCCGACAGCAGCAGCCAGCCGGCGCAGTATGTGGCGGAAATGGTGCGCCAGGCGATGTACGAGCGCTACCGCGAATCGGCGTATACCGAAGGCTTCAAGGTCTACACCACCCTGGACAGCCGCCATCAGAAATGGGCGTACGACGCCCTGCGCGCCGGCCTGGTGGATTACGACCGCAAAATGGGCTATCGCGGCCCGGAAAGCACGGTGGAACTGTCCGGCGTCGAAGGCGAGCAGCAGACCGAAGCGCTGGACGACGCCATCAGCGAACTGCGCGAC
The DNA here is from genome assembly GCF_057809415.1 of Chromobacterium sp. FG22. Classification (NCBI taxonomy): domain Bacteria; kingdom Pseudomonadati; phylum Pseudomonadota; class Betaproteobacteria; order Neisseriales; family Chromobacteriaceae; genus Chromobacterium; species Chromobacterium sp. FG22. Next base: position 400,486 of record NZ_JBMDJX010000001.1, read on the forward strand.
AGCGGCGACATGCTGCCGGCCATCGTGCTGTCCGCCAGTCCGTCGGAAGTGCGCGCCTATATGCGCGGCGGCAAGGTGGCGGTGATCAAGGGCAACGGCCTGGACTTCGCGCGCCGCGCGCTGGGTGGCAAGGTCAGCGCCGCGCAGCAGATCCGCCGCGGTTCGGTGATCCGCATCCGCGCGCATGAAAAAGGCTATTGGGAAATCGTGCAGATGCCGGAAGTGGAAGGCGCCTTCGTGTCCATGGACACCCGCAGCGGCGCGATCCGCGCGCTGGTGGGCGGCTTCGACTTCAACCGTCGCAGCTTCAACCATGTGACCCAGGCCTGGCGTCAGCCCGGTTCCACCTTCAAGCCCTTCATCTACTCCGCCGGCATCGAGCGCGGCCTGACGCCGTCGACTATGATCAACGACGCGCCGCTGTCGGTGGTGGGCGCGGACGGTCAGCGCTGGGAGCCCAAGAACGACAACGGCAAATTCGCCGGCATGATCACCATGCGCACCGGCCTGACCCAGTCCAAAAACCTGGTGTCGGTGCGGGTGCTGATGGCCACCGGCACCGATTACGCCCAGCAGTACATCCAGCGTTTCGGCTTCGCCGCCAAGCAGCATCCGGCCTATCTGACCATGGCGCTGGGCGCCGGCGCGGTGACGCCGCTGCAAATGGTGGAGGGCTACTCGGTGTTCGCCAACGGCGGTTACCGCAGCAAAGGCTATTTCATCGACCGCATCGAAGACCAGTCCGGCCGCGTGCTGGCCAAGACCGTGCCCACCGTCGCCGGTCAGAACGCGCCGCAGGCGATAGACCCGCGCAACGCCTTCATCATGAGCTCCATGCTCAAGGACGTGGTGCGCTACGGCACCGGCTACCGCGCGATGAGCCTGGGCCGCACCGATCTGGCCGGCAAGACCGGCACCACCTCGGATTGGAAGGACGCCTGGTTCGTCGGCTACAACCCCAATCTGGTGGCCGCGGCCTGGGTGGGCTTCGATCAGCCGCGCTCGCTGGGCCGTTACGGCTACGGCGGCACCGCGGCGCTGCCGGTATGGATCAACTACATGGCCAACGCGCTCAAGGGCCAGCCGGAAGTAGACATGCCGGTGCCGGAAGGCCTCGTGGTCAAGGCCGGCGCCGGCCAGCGCGGCGGCGACGAGTATTACTACGAAGAGTTCCAGAAGACCAATCCGGAGCTGAAAGTGGACAACCACGGCGCGGTGCCGGGCGCAGGCGGCGACGCCAGCGGCGGCGCCAGCGAGACGCCGGACAAGCCGGCTGCTCAGGATGCGGTGGAGAACGTCAAAGACCAGCTGTTCTAAGAACGTATTTACGATCTCGCGAGCTAAGGCGAGACAAGGCGAAAACGGCTGAGAAAGCGGAATGTACACGTGGTACATGAGCATTTCGAAGATGGTTTCAACGCCGTATCGCCGACGCGCAGCAGATCGTAAACAGGTTCTAAAAACGTGTTCCATTCAATGCTGCATAGCCCCGCCTTCCGGCGGGGCTTTTTCTTGGCGTCGGCTCAGATCACGCCTTGCGCCAGCATCGCCGCGGCCACCTTGCCGAAGGCCGCCACATTGGCGCCGCGGGCGTAGTCGACCGCGCCGTCCGGCTGGCCGCCATGCCGCACGCAGGCCTCGTGAATCTCCTCCATGATCCGGCGCAGCCGGGCGTCCACCTCCTGAGCGCTCCAGGGCAGGTGGGTGGCGTTCTGGCTCATTTCCAGGCCGGACACCGCCACGCCGCCGGCGTTGGACGCCTTGCCGGGCGCGTACAGCGCGCCGGCCCGCTGGAAGCGCTGCGCCGCCTGGGTGGTGCAAGGCATATTGGCGCCTTCCGCCACGCAGCAGCAGCCGTTGGCCAGCAAGGCCTCCGCGTCGTCGGCGTCCAGCTCGTTTTGCGTGGCGCAGGGCAGGGCGATGTCGCAGCGCAGGCCCCATGGCCGCTGCCCAACGAGAAAGTCCAGGCCGTGGTCGGCGGCGAAGGCGGCCAGCCGGCCGCGGCGCTGATGCTTATGCTCGATCAAGGCCGCCAGCAAGTCCGGGCTCAGGCCGTCCGGCAGGCTGAGCGCGCCTTCCGAATCCGACAGGCTGACCACCCGGACGCCCAGCGCCAGCAGCTTTTCCGCCGCGTACAGCGCGACGTTGCCGGAGCCGGACAAGGCCGCGCGTTTGCCGGCCAGCGTCTGCCCGCGCGTGGCCAGCATGCGTTCGACGAAATACGCCAAGCCGTAGCCGGTGGCCTCCGGCCGCATCAGGCTGCCGCCGTAGCTGGGGCCTTTGCCGGTGAAGACGCCGGAAAACTGATTGCTCAGTCGCTTGTGCTGCCCGAACAGATAGCCGATTTCGCGCGCGCCGACGCCGATGTCGCCGGCCGGCACATCGGTCTCGGCGCCGATGTGGCGGAACAGCTCGCTGGCGAAAGCCTGGCAAAAACGCATCACCTCGCCCTCGCTCTTGCCCTTGGGGTCGAAGTCCGCGCCGCCCTTGGCGCCGCCCAGCGGCAGGCCGGTCAAGGCGTTCTTGAAGGTTTGTTCGAAAGCCAGGAATTTCAGCGTGCCCAGCGTCACCGAGGGATGAAAGCGCAGACCGCCCTTGTACGGCCCCAGCGCGCTGCTCATCTGCACCCGGTAGCCGCGGTTGATCTGAACGCGGCCGTGATCGTCCACCCAGGACACGCGGAACAGAATGACGCGCTCCGGCTCCAGCAGCCGTTCCAGCAGGCCATGGTCGAAGTGGTGCGGATGACGGCTGAGGAAATCGTCCAGGCTGTGCAGCACTTCCGCCGCCGCCTGATGGAATTCGAACTGTTCCGGGTCGCGCAGGCGGACCCGGTCCAATAAAGTTTGCAGAGCATGATGCATGGACAAGACCTTTGGTCTGGCGGGCCGCGCAGGCGTCGGCGGCCCTGTGTTGTCATGGGTCGGGTAAAGAGCGGTCCGCAGCGCCGAAGCTTGATATGAGTTGTGAGCGAGGTGTCCGGCGAAGCGGCGGTATGTTTGCCTGGCCGCGGGTAGCGGGCAGGTTGCCGCATGGCGGCGAAGGCGGGAGCGTCCGATCGGAGGCGGGGCCGGGAGCCGCGCCGTTCGGGGTGGCCGGGCGGGCGGTAAAGGCCAGTGTAACCGATATCCGCGCAAGCGCCTCCCGCGCCTGGTCGTCATGACAGCTCGCTTTCCAACGGTATATTTCCCTCAAGGTGCAAACTTGGCGCTTGGCGGAGGTCTATCTCATTTTCCAAACCATCCGGAGGAGTAGGCCCCATGCTGCAGAATTACTTTCCCATCCTGTTATTCATCGTCGTCGGACTGCTGGTGGGCGTGGTGCCGCTGCTGATGGGCAAGTTGCTGGGGCCAAACCGGCCGGATCCGGAAAAGCTGTCGCCGTACGAGTGCGGCTTCGAGGCCTTCGAAGACGCGCGCATGCGCTTCGACGTCCGCTACTACCTGGTGGCCATCCTGTTCATCCTCTTCGATCTGGAAGTCGCTTTCATGATTCCCTGGGCGGTGACGCTGAAGGAGTTGGGCGGCTTCGGCCTGGGCGCGATGGCGGTGTTCCTGGGCGTGCTGGTCGTCGGCTTCATCTATGAATGGAAGAAGGGCGCTTTGCAGTGGGACTGACGATAGGCTGAGCCACCGCCCTCACCCGCGCCCGCTTTGCCGGCGCGGGTTTGTTTTTGGGGCGCGGCTCCGGCACCTGTTCAACGCCGTATCGCCGAAGCGCGGCAGACTTTGAACAGGCTCTCAGAGCTTGTTTACGATCTCGCGAGCTAAGGCGAGACAAGGCGAAAACGGCTGAGAAAGCGGAATGTACGCGTGGTACATGAGCATTTCGAAACTGTTTTCAACGCCGTATCGCCGACGCGCAGCAGATCGTAAACAGGTTCTCAGGCCAAGGCGCGCCGGCCGGCGAGATAGCGACGCAACAAGGCCGCCGCCAGCCCGGCCCAGTAAAGCCCCAGTCCCAGCGCGGCGGCGAACAGCGGCAGGCGATAGCCGCCGAGGATCCAGGCCAGGCCGCAGCCGACCCAGACGCCGTGCAGGCCCAGCAACCGGCGGTGGGAGGCCTCGCCCAGCAATTCATGGGTGGCCGGCAATTGCCGCCTGGGCAGGCCGCGCTGTTTCAGGTCCAGCCAGGCGAGGAAGGGCAGGATCTTGCCCTGCATGGACAGCACCGCGCCCAGGCCGAAGCCGCCCAGCCAGAGCCAGCCGGCCAGCATGGGCGGCGCTTCCGACAGCGGCAGCAGGCGCGCGGCGAGCGCGCAGGGCGCGGCCGCCGTCATCCAGATCAGGCTGGCCTGCCAGCCGCGGCGCAGGGGGTCGGCGCGGCGCTGGCTGCGCCTTAAGGCGTTCAACTGCCGCAGGCCCTGCCACAGCACCAACAGCGCCAAGGCGGCCAGCAGGCCGGAGACGACGGCGGGCGCGTCCCAGATCAGCGCGACGCCGCTCAGGCACAGCAGGCCGAACAACAACGTCTCCCGCGGCAGCCGCCCCGTCGCCGGCGGCGGCGTGACCAGAAACATCGGGATCACCGTGCGCGCCACCGACAGCACCAGCAATAAGAGCCAGCCCAGCGCTGCCCACAGCACATGGTTGTCCAGCAAGGGACCCAAGGGCAGCGCGACGCGGCCGCCCAGCAACAAGACCAGGGCCGCGCCAAGACAGGCGGCGACGGCCAGCGCGCACAGCGCCAGCCGCAGGCCCCGGCTGCCGGCGTCCCGCGCCGGGCTGCGCAGCAAGCCGCGCAGGCCGAATAGCGCCGGCGTCAGCAAGGCCGGCGTCAGCAGCGCGGCGCCAGCCTGCAGCCACAGCGGCGACAGGCCCAGCTGGAAACCGGCCACCAGAAGCGCGCAGCCGGCCTGCAAGGGCAGAAAACAAGCCAGCAGCAGCCGGCGCGGATGCGGAATCGGCACCCCCGCCGTCACCGCGAGCAACTGCCACAGGGACCCCAGCATCGCATTGCCCAGCACGCCCAGCGCCAGCGCGTGGGTCAGCGCCAGCACCTCAGGCTGGAAACGCGACGGCGCGCCGTCCGGCAGCGCCACCAACAAGGCCGCCGTCGCCAGCAGCCAGCAGGGCGCGGCCAGCATGTGGGCCAGCGGCAGCCACAGCGGCGGCGCCTGTTGGTAGTCTAGCCAGGCCTGGCTCATCACCGACTCAGAATCAGCACGACGCCGCCATCCCCCGACAGTTCAAAGCGATACAGCAGGCCGGCTTTTTCCAACATGGGCAGCAGCGGGGTGGGATGGTGGGGCAGCACCCAGGCGAGGCTGTCGCCGGGCCGCATCTGTTCGGCGGCGTCCAGGATGATTTCCATAGGTTCGGGCGGCGCCAGGTGGCGCAGGTCTTGCGGGGTCATGGCTGCGCGCCCTCCGCAATCAACTCCGCCATTTCCGGCAGCGCTTGCGCGCACATGGGGTAGAGCACGTTTTCTTCCTTCATATTGTGTTGCTGCATCAGGATGAGCAGGGTGTCGTTCAGGCCCAGGAAAGCTTGCAGATGCTGCGCGGCCAGCGCCTCGTCCATGTCCTCCAGCAAATCCCGCATGTCCTGATGCTCCATGCGCATGATGCGGGTCGGCCCCATGCTGCTGCCGCTGGCGGCTTCGAAAGCCGGGAACAGCGCGTCTTCTTCAACGGCGAAATGCGCTTCCATCTCCCGGCGGAAAGCCTGGAAATGGCTCAGGGCCAAGGCCCAGTCCTGCGCGCGGGCCGCGGTTTCGCAATCGGCGAAGCGCGCGTCGCAGGCGCGGTGTTGCTCAACAAGGGTGTCGATGGCGCTCATGGCGTGTACTCGTGGGATGGAGCGCGCAGTATGGCCGCGGCGGCGGGGGCGGCAGAATGACCGGGATCAAGGAATCCCAAACCATGGCCCAGCGCCGCGCGCAGCGCCGCCAGCTCCTGATGCAGACGCACCACGCCGCCTATGATCAACAGCGCCGGCGCGCGCAGCCGGTATTGCTCCGCCAGCCGGCCCAGCTCGGACAAGCGGCCGCAGACGCAGCGCTCGCCCGGCATACAGGCCTGCTCGACGATGGCCACCGGCGTGTCCGGCGCGCGGCCGTGGCTCAGCAACTGCTCGGCGATATGGGCGGCCTCGCCCAAGCCCATATAGACCACCACGGTTTCGTCCGGCCCGCTGTCCGCGGTCCAGGCCAGCGCCGACGCGCCTTCGCGGCGGTGGCCGGTGACGAAGCGGCAGCCCTGGGCGTAGTCGCGGTGGGTCAGCGGCAGCGCCAGACTGGCCGCCGCGCCCAGCGCCGCGCTGACGCCCGGCACCGCCTCGCAGCGGATGCCGGCGGCCAGCAGCGCGCGCATCTCCTCGCCGCCGCGGCCGAACATGAAGGGGTCGCCGCCCTTCAGCCGCGCCACGCGCAGGCCCTGGCGCGCCAGCGCGATCATCAACTGGTTGATTTCGGCCTGCGGCAAGGTGTGGCGGCTGGCGCGCTTGCCGACGCAGACGCGCCGGGCGGAGGGCGGCGCCAATTGCAGGATCTCGGCGTCTATCAGGTGGTCGTACAGCACCGCGTCGGCCTGGGCCAGGCGCTGCGCGGCGCGCACGGTGAGCAGATCGGCGCAGCCGGGGCCGGCGCCCAAGAGCGCGACGCTGCCGGGCGGAAAGGGCGGGGCGGCGGCGCTCAGTCCGGCGCGGGGAAGAGGGGTGACGGGGCGGATCATGGCGGCCTCCTTGCGGTTGGCGATGACGGATGGCGCCAGTGTAGGAAGGCGGACGGCCGGAAATCGTTGATTCGAATCAATGCTCCCGGGATGCCCGAATCCGTACAGTTCGGCCCGAGTACCGCGCCGGCGGTGCAAGCATTCGAGGAGGACATGATGAGCGCGAGCTTCACCAAATCGACCGCCCGCAATATTTTTTACGGCGGCTCGGTTTTCTTTTTCCTGTTGTTCCTGGGGCTGACCCTGGACACCACCCTGGCCCTGCCCAGCCATAACGCCAAGGCCCAGCTCACCGAGCAGGCGGTGCGCGGCAAGAAGATCTGGGAGACGCGCAGTTGCGGCGGCTGCCACACCTTGCTGGGCGAGGGCGCTTACTTCGGGCCGGAGCTGGGCAACGTCTACGTGCGCCGTGGCCCGGAATTCATCAAGGGCTGGATGCAGGCGATGCCGACCAACGCGCCGGGCCGCCGCCAGATGCCGCAGTTCCATCTGAACCCGGCCGAGCTGGACGACCTGGTGGCCTTCCTGAAGTACGCGTCGCAGATCAACACCAATAACTGGCCGCCCAATATCGAGGGCTGATCCCGTCCCATCCCTTTATCTTTGGAGAACACAATGAGCAACGCTACCGTGGCCACGCCGCCGCGCGGCGCGACCGCAGCCGTCGCGCAGGTGCGCTACCGCTCGCAGGCCGTGGCCAAACCCTATTTCATCGCCGCCATCGGCCTGTTCATCGGCCAGATCGTGTTTGGCCTGATCATCGGCCTGCAATACGTGATCGGCGATTTCCTGTTTCCCGCCGTGCCCTTCGGCACCGCCCGCATGGTGCACACCAACCTGCTGATCGTCTGGCTGCTGTTCGGCTTCATGGGCGCCGGCTACTACCTGATCCCGGAGGAGAGCGAGCGCGAACTGCACAGCCCGCGGCTGGCCATCATCACCTTCTGGGTGTTCCTGGTGGCCGGCGCGCTGACCATACTCGGCTACCTGGGCCTGCCCTACCATGAACTGGCCCGGCTCACCGGCAACGATCTGCTGCCCACCATGGGCCGCGGCTATCTGGAACAGCCGCTGATCACCAAGGTGGGCATCGTGCTGGTGGCGTTGTCCTTCCTCTACAACCTGTCCATGACCCTGCTGGCCGGCCGCAAGACCAGCATCAGCATCGTGATGATGCTGGGCCTGTGGGGCCTGGCCGTGTTCTTCCTGTTCTCCTTCGTCAACCCGGACAACCTGGTGCTGGACAAGTACTACTGGTGGTGGGTGGTGCACCTGTGGGTGGAAGGCGTGTGGGAACTGATCATGGGCGCGATGCTGGCCTTCGTGCTGGTGAAAGTGACCGGGGTGGACCGCGAGGTGATCGAGAAATGGCTGTACCTGATCATCGCCATGACCCTGATCACCGGCATCATCGGCACCGGCCACCATTATTTCTGGATAGGCGTGCCGGCCTACTGGCAGCTGTGGGGCTCCATCTTTTCCGCGCTGGAACCGGTGCCCTTCTTCATGATGACCCTGTTCGCCTTCAATATGGTCAAACGCCGCCGCCGCGAACACCCCAACCAGGCCGCCACCTTGTGGGCGCTGGGCACCGGGGTGATGTCCTTCCTCGGCGCCGGGGTGTGGGGCTTCATCGGCACGCTGTCGGTGGTCAACTACTACACCCACGGCACCCAGGTGACCGCCTCCCACGGCCACATGGCCTTCTACGGCGCTTACGTGATGGTGGTGCTGACCATGATCTCCTACACCATGCCGCTGCTGCGCGGGCGCGAGGCCAATTGCGCGCAGGCGCAGAAGGTGGAAAAAACCGCGTTTTGGGTGATGACCCTGTCCATCGTGGCCATCACCTTGTGCCTGACCGCCGCCGGCGCGGTCCAGGTGTGGTTGCAGCGCATGTCCGCCACGCCGCTGTCCTTCATGGAAACACAGGAACGGATCATGCCCATCTACTGGGGGCGCTGGGTGTTCGGCATCAGCTTCTTCTGCGGGCTGGTGTTGTACGTGATCAGCTTCTTCGTCACCGGCAAGCGCGAGGATTGAGGGTGGCGCAAGCAAGGATGGCGACGCGGGAGGCCTTGGCATGGAGCTGAGCGCGCCGCCGGAGCGCCGCGTGCCGGGCGATCTGGCGATGTGGTGTTTCATCCTGGCCGAGCTGGCGGTGTTCGGCGTGTTCTTCCTGGCCTACGCCTGGGCCCGCCGGCAACAGCCGGCGTTGTTTGCGGCAGGGCAGGGCGAACTGGAGCTGGGCCTGCCCACGCTCAACACCCTGCTGCTGCTGGCCGGCAGCGCCGCCATGCTGGCCGCGCTCAGCGCCTTTTCCGCCGACCGGCAACGCGCCGGGCGGCGCTGGCTGGCGCTGACCTTGCTGGCCGGCGGCGGCTTTCTCGGTTTGAAAGGCTATGAGCTGGTGGGCAAGGCCTTGCAAGGGATTACCATGTCCAGCAACGACTTCTGGATGTTCTACCTGTCGTTGACGGTGTTTCACTTCCTGCATGTGGTGTTGGGCATGGTGATCGTGGCGGCGGTGTGGCGGTTGGCCCGAGACGGCCGTTACAAGCCGGGATCGATGGACGAGGTGGAAACCGCCGCCGCCTACTGGCATATGGTGGATCTGGTGTGGTTGCTGTTGTTCGCCCTGGTCTACGTGGCGAGATAGACGCCCGCGCAAAGCCTTATTTCGCATCAAGGCGGCCGCCGCGCCGCATCGGCATCATGCCCTCATGACTCATCCCACTCCTCTCGCGCAAACCGGTCTGTGGCTGTTGTTGTCCGGGCTGACCCTGCTGGCCGCCTGGCTGGCCGAAGGCGGCCGGCCGCCGCATCTGGCGCTGATCGCGCTGGGCCTGGCCTGGCTCAAGGGCGTGTTGCTGGTGGAGCGCTATATGGGCTTGCGCGACGCGCCTCGCTGGCTGCGCGCGCTGGTGCAGGGCTGGCTGGCGCTGGTGTCGGCCGCGCTGCTGCTCAGCTTTATCTGAAGGAACGCCGATGAACGCGCCTGAACTCCTGACTATCCCCGTCCCCTTCTATCAGCCGCAAGGCGCCGAGTGCGAGCTGTTTGAAGCCGCCTGGCGCCAGCAACTGCCGGTGCTGATCAAGGGGCCCACCGGCTGCGGCAAGACCCGCTTCGTCGCCCATATGGCGGCGCGGCTCGGCCTGCCGTTGATCACCGTCTCCTGCCACGACGACCTGAGCGCCGCCGATCTGGTGGGCCGCCACCTGATCGCCGACGGTGCCACCGTCTGGTGCGACGGCCCGCTGACCCGCGCGGTGCGGATAGGCGGCATCTGCTACCTGGACGAAGTGGTGGAAGCGCGCAAAGACACCACCGTGGTGCTGCACCCGCTGACCGACGACCGCCGCATCCTGCCGGTGGAACGCACCGGCGAAGTGCTGCAAGCGCCGCCTGGCTTCATGCTGGTGGTGTCCTACAACCCCGGCTACCAGCACGTGCTGAAAACGCTGAAGCCCAGCACCCGCCAGCGTTTTGTCGCCATGAGCTTCGATTTTCCGCCGCCGGAAGTGGAAATCGGCGTGCTGATGCTGGAAAGCGGAATAGGCGAAGCGCTGGCGCGCCAACTGGTGACGCTGGCCGGTCAGCTGCGGCGCTTGTCCGGCTACGACCTGGAAGAAGCCGCCAGCACGCGGCTGCTGGTGTATGCCGCCAAACTGATCCAGGCCGGCCTGCCGCCCTGGCAAGCCTGCCGCACCGCGCTGGCGGAACCGCTGAGCGACGACGCCGACACCGTGGCGGCGCTGCTGGCGGTGATCCAGACCCAATTCCCCGGCTGAGCGGCATGGAAGACATTGTCGGCGGCTGGTGGGACAAACTGGCGCGGCGCGTGGCGCGGCGCGGCTTTCCGGAATACGCGGCGGAGCTGGCGCAAGTGACGGCGCAAGCGCCGCTGTTCTTCCGCGCCATGGGCGGCGACCCGGCGCTGGCGCTGCGCACCACCGTGGGCACCGAACACGGCGCGCGCCGCGGTTGGCTGCAACGGCTGGCCGGCACCGGCGTGCGGATGGAGCTGGCCTGGCGGGACAGCCAGGCGCTCTATCTGCCCGAGCGTATCGACTGCTTTCCCAGCGTCGCCCTCAACCGCGACTGCTACTTCTGGCTGCTGGCCCAGGCCGCCTACGCGGCCGACAGCGACGGCGACTGGCTGAGCCGCAACCGCCTGGCCGCGGCGCGCGCCTTGGCGGACATGCCGGGCCTGGCCGCCGTTTACCGTCGGCTGGCGGCGGCCGCCTTGGCGCAGCGGCCGAAGCCCGCAGGCCTGCCGCAGGCGGAAGCCGCGGTGGAGCGCGCGATCCAGGCGGCGTTGAGCCGGCCGGAACAGGCGGTGACGCTGCCGCCGTTGAGCCGGCCGCCGCAGCCGGTGCCGCTATGGCTGCATCCGGAACCGCCGCTGACGGAGGCCGAAGGGCAGGGCAGCCGCCATGCCGACGGCGAACGCGGCGGCGGCAAGGACGCCCAGCGCCAGCGCCGCCGCTACCGCGCCCGGCGCATGGAACAGGACAAGCGCAAGAACGGCATGCTGATGGTGTTCCGCGCGGAAAGCCTGTTCACCTGGGACGAATACGTCAAGGTCAACCGCCACAACGACGACGACGATGACGGCAACGGCGAAATCGCCGCCGAAGACATGAACCGGCTGACCCTGGGCCAGGACGCCCATACCCGCGGCAGCCGGCTGCGCTTCGATCTGGACCTGCCGGCCGCCGCCTACGACGACACCCCGCTGGGGCCGGGCATCAAGCTGCCGGAATGGCACTGGAAGCGGCAATGCCTGGTGGAGGACCACTGCCTGCTGCGGCCGATGCTGCCGCGCGACGCCGCGCCGGCGCCGTTGCCGGAACGCTTGCAGCCGCTGGCGCGCCGGCTGCGGCGGCAATTCCAGGCGCTGGCGCCGGAGCGCCGCCGGCGCAGCGGCGAAACCGCAGGGCCGGACATCGACCTGGACCGGCTGATCCGCTTCCTTGCGGAACGGCGCGGCGGCGCGGCGCTCAGCGAGCCGGCGCTGTACCAGGACTGGCCGCCGGGCGAGCGCAGCCTGGCCTGCCTGACCCTGGCCGACCTGTCGCTGTCCACCGAAAGCTGGCTGGGCGAAACCGGCCGGGTGATCGACGTGATCCGCGACAGCCTGCTGCTGTTCGCCGAGGCGCTGGCCGCCAGCGGCGACGACTTCGGCCTGTACGGCTTTTCCTCGCTGCGGCGGCAGGAAGTGCGCTTGCAGATCCTCAAAGACTTTGCCGACCGTTACGACGACGCCGCCCGCGGCCGCATCCTCGCCATCCGGCCCGGCTACTACACCCGCATGGGCGCGGCCATCCGCCAGTGCACCCGCATCCTGAGCGAGCGGCCGGCGCAGCGGCGTCTGCTGTTGCTGATCTCGGACGGCAAGCCCAACGATCTGGACCATTACGAAGGCCGTTACGGCATAGAAGACACGCGCCAGGCGGTGCTGGAAGCCCGCCGCGCCGGCCTGACCCCGTTCTGCGTGACCATAGACCGGGAGGCGGGCGACTACCTGCCGCATTTGTTCGGCCGCAATGGTTATGCGCTGGTGAGGCAGGCGGAGCGGTTGCCGCAGGCGTTGACCAGGCTGTATGCCAGCCTTACCGCATGAACGCGGCAAACAAAACCCCTGATGCTGCGTTGCGCCGACTTGCCGTACTCAATGTACTGTCTGCGTCGGCGCGCCTTGCCTCAGGGATTTTGTTAGCCGCTCTAGTCGGTTGAATGGCCTTTGTTTGATGTCGCGCCAAGTCCGTCTGCGCTATGCATGGCATGGTTCCGTTTCTTTTTCACGTTCCCGAGGGGCGGGTTAAGAGACGCAGGCAAATACGAATTCGACGCGCCCCTGCTCCCTTCAAGCCTGCCGATGGGTGGCAGGCCCGAGGTTTTAAGCGGCTGCTTGTTCGAGCACCGCGACGTTAGCGCGGTGCGAGTTCAGCCGCGCCTCGGGCCTGATGGGCCCCGGCGGGAAGCCGAAGGCCAGGCTTGCAGGGCGGCCTTTAGGGTAAAGGGAGATTTGGCCGCGCAAATCTCCCTTTCCGTTTGCCGGGCGGAACCGGCCCTAAATCATCATCCGCGAAGCGGATTCGAAAATGATGAACATCGCGAACACAGAAGGATTCCATGGCCAAAAAATTCCCGCTGCACCCCGCCCACCCCGAACGCATCTGCTGGGGCTGCGATCTCTATTGCCCCGCCAACTCCCTGCAATGCGGCAACGGCTCCAGCCGCACGCAACATCCGGCGGAAGTGCTGGGCGACGACTGGTATCAATACGGCGACTGGGGCCTGGAGGATTCCCCGGTCACGGGACAGGACGGCTCCGGCAAGCGTTGATTCGAATCAAGGCTGTCCATATGCGTCCGGGATGATCATGCCGTCAATAAGAGCCTGTTCAAAGTCTCGCGAGCTAGAGCGAGACAAGGCGAAAACGGCTGAGAAAGCGGAATGTACAGGCGGTACATGAGCATTTCGAAGACGGTTTCAACGTGGTATCGCCGACGCGCAGCAGACCTTGAACAGGTTCTGAGGGTTATTCCTAACGCTGGAGCACTACCATGAAGTCTCCGAAGCAGTCCCTGTTCACCAAGAGCGTCTTGCTCGCCCTGTTGCCGCTGGCCGCGGCCCCCGTCTGGGCGGACACCGCCGCCCCGCCCGCCGGCGAGGCGATGCACCAGAACGCCAACGCCAAAGCCCCGCCGATGACCGAGGCGGAATTCACCCGCGGCAAGCAAATCTACTTCGAACGCTGCGCCGGCTGTCACGGCGTGCTGCGCAAAGGCGCCACCGGCAAGGCGCTGACGCCGGACATCACCCTGGCGCGCGGCACTGAATACCTGAAAACCTTCATCAAATACGGCTCTCCGGCCGGCATGCCCAACTGGGGCACCTCCGGCGAATTCAACGATCAGCAAGTGGACCTGATGGCGCGCTACGTGCAGCAAGAGCCGCCCACCCCGCCGGAATTCGGCATGCAGGACATGCTGGCCACCTGGAAAGTGCAAGTGCCGGTGGACAAGCGTCCGCGGCGCAAGGAGAACCAGCTGGACATCTCCAACCTGTTCTCCGTCACCCTGCGCGACGCCGGCGAAATCGCGCTGATCGACGGCCACAGCAAACAGATCGTCAGCGTGATCAAAACCGGCTACGCCGTGCACATCTCCCGGCTGTCCAAATCCGGCCGCTACCTGTACGTGATCGGCCGCGACGGCAAGATCAACCTGGTGGACCTGTGGATGGCCAAGCCGGACAGCGTGGCGGAAATCCGCATCGGCCTGGAAGCGCGCTCGGTGGAAACCTCCAAATACCGCGGCTACGACGACAAGCTGGCGGTGGCCGGCGCTTACTGGCCGCCGCAATACGTGATCATGGACGGCGCCAGCCTCAAGCCGCTGAAAATCGTCGGCACCCGCGGCATGACGGTGGACAACGAATACCACCCGGAACCGCGCGTGGCCTCCATCGTGGCCAGCCATTACAAACCGGAGTTCGTGGTCAACGCCAAGGAAACCGGCAAGATCATGATGGTGGATTACTCCGACCTGGCCAACCTCAAGACCACCACCATAGACGCCGCCAAATTCCTGCACGACGGCGGCTTCGACGCCAGCGGCCGCTACTTCATGGTGGCCGCCAACGCCTCCAATAAAGTGGCGGTGGTGGACACCAAGCTGGACAAGCTGGCGGCGCTGGTGGACGTGGGCAAAACCCCGCACCCCGGCCGCGGCGCCAACTTCACCGACCCGCAATACGGGCCGGTCTGGGCCACCAGCCACCTGGGCGACGACAGCATCAGCCTGGTGGGCACCGATCCGGAAAAACACAAGGCCCAGGCCTGGAAAGTGGTGCGCACGCTCAAAGGGCAGGGCGGCGGCTCGCTGTTCATCAAGACCCATCCGCAATCCGCCAATCTGTGGGTGGACACCGTGTTCAACCCGGACGCCAAGCTCAGCCAGAGCGTGGCGGTGTTCGACATCAAGCACCTGGACAAGGGCTTCTCCATGCTGCCGATAGGCGAATGGTCCGGCCTGAGCGACGGCGCCAAACGCGTGTTGCAGCCGGAATTCAACAAGGCCGGCGATGAAGTCTGGTTCTCGGTCTGGAGCGCCAAGGACAAGCAATCCGCCATCGTGGTGGTGGACGACAAAACCCGCAAGCTCAAGGCCGTGATCAAGGACCCGCGCCTGGTCACCCCCACCGGCAAATTCAACGTCTACAACACCCAGCACGACATCTACTGACCCCGCCAGCGCGCCTGCCGGGCCAGCCCCGGCGGGCGGAGGAGAACGCAATGAAAACAAGCCTGATCCTGGCCTGCGCCGCCCTGGCGCTGCACGCGCTGCCGGCCGCGGCCGCCGCGCCGGAAGCGCTGCTCAAGCAGCACAACTGCCTGGCCTGCCACGCGCTGGACGCCAAGCTGGTGGGGCCGTCCTACCAGCAGGTGGCCGCCAAGTACAAGGGGCAGGACGCCGCCGTCAAGCTGATGGACAAGGTGAAAAAGGGCGGCTCCGGCAGCTTCGGCCCGGTGCCGATGTCGCCCAACCCGCAAGTGCCGGACGCCGAACTCAAGGCCATGGTGCAATGGATCCTGAACCGCTGATCCGCGGCGCGGCGGCGGCCTTGCTGCTACTCTGCGGCGCCGCCGTCGCCGCGCCGGCGGCCCCCGCGCCGGAGCGGGCGGCCCAGCTGCGCCACCTGGCGCGTCAGGACTGCGGCGCCTGCCACGGCCTGAGCCTGCGCGGCGGCCTGGGCAGCCCGCTGACGCCGGAGGCGCTCAAGGACAAACCGGACGCCGGCCTGGCCGCCGTGATCCTGGCCGGCCGGCCCGGCACCCCGATGCCGCCTTGGCGGCCTTTTCTGACGGAAGAAGAAGCGATATGGCTGGTTTACTGGTTAAAGCAGGGCGCGCCGCCCTGATCCCGGCCTTGGCCGCGCTGCTGGGCGGCTGCGCCGCGCCGCGCGGCACCGGTGACCTGGGCGTGGTGATAGAACGCGCCAGCGGCAGCGTGCAAGTGGTGGACAACACCCGCGCGGAAAGCCTGGGCCGGGTGGAAGGGCTGGGCGATCTGTCCCACGCCTCGGTGGTGTTCTCGCGCGACGCGCGTTACGCCTACGTGTTTGGCCGCGACGGCGCCATCAGCAAGGTGGATCTGTTGCGCCGGCGGCTGGAACGGCGCGTGGTGCAGGCCGGCAACAGCATAGGCGGCGCCATCTCCTCGGACGGCCGCGTGCTGGCCGCGCAAAACTACCAGCCGGGCGGCGTGCGCCTGTTCGACGCCGCCACGCTGGCGCCGCTGGCCTCGGTGCCCGCCGCGCCGGGCGCGGACGGCAAGCCCTCGCGCGTGGTGGGCCTGGCGGACCTGCCGGGCCGGCGCTTTGTTTACGCGCTGTTCGACGCCGACGAAATCAATGTGCTGGACGCCGCGGACCCGGCCCAGCCGAAACTGACCCGCTACCGCGACGCCGGCAAGCGCCCCTACGACGGCCTGGCCAGCATGGACGGCCGCTACTTCGTGGCCGGGCTGTACGGCGAAGACGGCCTGTCCCTGCTGGACACCTGGCGGCCGGAACAAGGCGTGCGCCGCATCCTGGCCGGCTACGGCCGCGGCCAACAGCCGCTGCCGGTGTACAAGATGCCGCATCTGCGCGGCTGGGCGCTGGCCGGCGATTACGCCTTCCTGCCCGCCATCGGCCGCCACGAAGTGCTGCTGGCGGACAACCGCAGCTGGACGCAACAGGCCGCCATACCGGTGCTGGGCCAGCCGGTGTTCGTGATGGCGGAACCGTCCGGGCGGCGGGTCTGGGTCAACTTCGCCTTCCCGGACAACGACAAGGTGCAAGTCATCGACGTGCCCACGCGCAGCGTGATCGCCACCCTGAAGCCGGGCAAGGCCATCCTGCACATGGAGTTCACCCCGCGCGGCGACGCGGTGTGGCTGTCCAGCCGCGACGAAGACAAGCTGGTGGTGGTGGACACCGCCAGCCTCAAAGTGCTGCGCGAACTGCCGGCGCAAAGCCCGTCCGGCATCTTCTTCAGCTGGCGCGCCAGCCGCATCGGGATGTAGCCATGGTTATTTCAGACGCCGATCCGGCCCTGCTGCGGCTGATCAACGGCAGCCAGCGCGGCTTTCCGCTGCTGCCGCGCCCCTTCGCCGCGCTCGCCGCCGGCATGGAGGAAGGCTGGAGCGAAGCCCGGCTGCTGGCCGCGCTGCAAGACGCCCAGGCGGCCGGCCTGCTGGCCCGCGTCGGCGCGGTGTTCGCGCCCAACACCGTGGGCAACAGCACCCTGGCCGCGATGGCGGCGCCGGCGGAGCGGCTGGAAGAAGTGGCCGCCTTCGTCAGCCGCCAGCGCGAGGTCAACCACAACTACCGGCGGGACCATCATTACAATCTGTGGTTCGTCGTGGCCGCCGCCTCATCGGCCGGCGTGGCCGCGGCGCTGAGCCGCATCCGCCTGGCCACCGGCATCCCGCCGCTGGACCTGCCGCTGCTGCGGGAATACCACATCGACCTGGGCTTTTCCTTCCTGGCGGAGTCCGCCGCGGCGGCGGAAGCGCCGGCGGCGGCGGACGACCCCGGCCTGTCCGCCGGCCAGCGCCAGCGGCTGCTGGCGGCGCTGTCGCCGGGCTTGCCGCTGACCCCGCGGCCTTATCAAGCGCTGGGCGCGCAATGCGCGCTGAGCGAGGCCCAGACCCTGGCGCAAATCGCCCACTGGCGGCAGCAAGGCGTCATCCGCCGCTTCGGCATGGTGGTGCGCCACCAGGAACTGGGCTACCGCGCCAACGCCATGTGGGTGTGGCGGATAGACGACGACGCCGAACGCGAGCGCGTGGCGCTGGCGCTGGCGGCGGAGCCGGCCGTCACCCTGTGCTACGAACGTCCGCCGCGTCCGCCGGACTGGCCCTACCAACTGTTCACCATGGTCCACGCCCGCGACGCGCAGAGCCTGGACGCCGCGCTGGCGGACATCCGTCGCCGGCACGGCCTGGAACGGCTGCCGCAGGCGGTGCTGCGCTCCACCCGGCGCTACAAACAAACCGGAGCCTGTTATGGATACGCCTGAAGCGTTGGCAATGCTGGACACGCTGGACGCCTTGGACGCGCGGCTGATAGACCGGCTGCAAGGCGGCTTCCCGCTGGTGTCGCGCCCCTACGCGGCGGCCGGGCGCAGCCTGGGCCTGGGCGAAGACGGCCTGATCCGGCGCTTGCGCCAACTGTTGCACGCCGGCGTGCTCAGCCGCTTTGGGCCGATGTACCAGATAGAACGCCTGGGCGGCCGCTTTGTGCTGGCCGCCTTGGCCGCGCCGGAAGCGCGCTTCGACGAGGTGGCCGCCGCCGTCAACGCGCTGCCCGCGGTGGCGCACAACTACCGCCGCGAACACCGGCTGAATATGTGGTTTGTGCTGGCCGCGGACAGCGCCGCCGCCATCGACGCCGCCCGGCGTGGCATCGAACTGGTGACCGGCCTGGAAGTGAACCTGTTTCCCAAAGAGCGGGAATACTTTGTGGGCATGCGTTTTCAGGTGGGCGGCGCGGCCCCGGTGGGCGCGGCCGCCGGCGCGCGGCGCACGGGCGAACCGGCCGCGCTGAGCGAGGACGACCGGAAGCTGATCCGCGCCACCCAGGCCGGCCTGCCGCTGTGCCGGCAGCCCTACCGCGACATTGCGCGGCGGCTGGGCTGGGCGGAGGCCGAAGTGACGGCGCGGCTGGCGCGCTGGCTGGAGCAGGGCGTGGTGCGCCGCATCGGCGCGGTGCCCAACCATTACGCCATCGGCTACCGGGCCAACGGCATGGCGGTGTTCGACGTGGCCGACGAACAGGTGGACGCGCTGGGCGCGCAACTGGGCGGCCTGGACGCGGTCAGCCATTGCTACCGCCGACCGCGCCGGCCGGGCTGGCCGTACAACCTGTTCGCCATGCTGCACGGCAGCGAGCGGCCGGCGGTGCTGGCCGCGGTGGACGACGCGCGCGCCTTGCTGGGCGAGGCCTGCCGCGGCCACGAAGTGCTGTTTTCCAGCCGGATTTTGAAGAAAACGGGCTTGAGGCTTTGAGAACGTATTTACGATCTCGCGAGCTAGGGCGAGACAAGGCGAAAACGGCTGAGAAAGCGGAATGTACGCGTGGTACATGAGCATTTCGAAGCCGGTTTCAACGCTGTATCGCCAACGCGTAGCAGATCGTAAACAGGTTCTGAGGTGCTGCGGATTCCATTGACCCGCATCAAGGAGCCGCCGCTGCCCCCGGCCGCACACTGAGCCATCTTCCCGCGACGGAGCCGGCCATGTTGCGACTGACCCAATACCTGCGCCTGCTGCGCGAACCGGCGGCAGTCCCGCCGCCAGGGCGCGCCATGCCCGCCGGGCCGCAAGCCCCGGTGGTGATCTGGAACCTGATCCGCCGCTGCAACCTCACCTGCCAGCACTGCTACTCCACCTCCGCCAACCGCGACTTCGCCGGCGAACTGAACACCGACGAAGCCTATGCGGTGCTGGACGACCTCCACGCCTACGGCGTGCGCGTGCTGATCCTGTCCGGCGGCGAACCGCTGCTGCGGCCGGACCTGCCGGCCATCGCCCGGCGCGCCAAGGCGCTGGGCTTCTATATCGGCCTGTCCAGCAACGGCACCCTGATGGACCCAGACCAGGTCGCCGTCTTGGCCGACATCGGTTTCGACTACGTGGGCGTCAGCCTGGACGGCATCGGCGCCACCCACGACCGCTTCCGGCGGCTGGACGGCGGCTTTGAACTGGCGCTGCGCGGCCTGCGGCTGGCGCGCGACGCCGGCCTCAAAGTGGGCATCCGCTACACCATGACCGAAGACAACGCCGCGGACCTGCCTGCGCTGCTGCAACTGATGGCGGACGAAGACATCGACAAGTTCTACTTCTCCCACCTCAACTACGCCGGACGCGGCAACAAGCACCGCGCGGACGACGCCCGCCACGCCCGCAGCCGCTGGGCGCTGGAGCTGCTGATCCAGCAAGCGCTGGCCCAGCTGGACGCCGGCCGGCCGCGGGACTTCGTCACCGGCAACAACGACGCGGACGGCGTCTACCTGCTGCACTGGGCGCGCCGGCATTATCCGGAGCGCGCCGACACCCTGCTGCGGGCGCTGCGGCGCTGGGGCGGCAACGCCAGCGGCGTCCACATCGCCAATATCGACAACCTGGGCAACGTCCACCCGGACACCATGTGGTGGAAAGTGACGCTGGGCAATGTGCGGGAACGGCCGTTTTCCGCGATATGGCAACAGCCGCAACACCCGCTGATGAGCGGCCTGCGCCAATCCCCGCGCCCGGTGGCCGGCCGCTGCGGCGCTTGCGGCCACCTGGACATCTGCAACGGCAACACCCGGGTGCGCGCCTGGGAACTGAGCGGAGACTTCTGGGCGGCGGACCCGGCCTGTTATCTGAGCGATGCGGAAATCGGCGTGGAGCCGGGCCGCCACGCGCGGCCGGAGCTGACGCCGTGGAGCCGGGCGGCCCAACATTGAGGCGAGCGCCGTAGAGCCTGTTTACGATCTCTTTGAGAGGGGGGATGGTTCAAAACGTCGAATACGCGGTTTTCCACCTATCCATGCAACGCTTCAACATATTGCAGCTGCCGGCGAGATTTTTTCTAAGAACGTGTTTACGATCTCGCGAGCAAGAGCGAGACAAGGCGAAAACGATCGAAAAAGCGGAATGTACGAGTGGTACATGAGCATTTTGAGGGCGTACTTACCGTGTAACGCTCCACGACGCGCAGCAGATCGTAAACAGGTTCTAATCACATCGAACTAGGCCGCTGCTGCCAATGGCCCATGGCCCTTGGCGGAGCGCGCTTTTATAGTGTAAGCCTCCGCCATTATCGAGCCACACCGTCATGAGCCATCTGGACATTCCATCCTTCCTGCGCCACCAGCCGCTGTTCCAGCAATTGTCCCCGGAACAGATCCAGGCGCTGGTGCCGCACACCCAAGAACTGCGCGGCCTCAAGGGCCAGGTGATTTTCCAGAAGGGCGACCCCTGCGACGGCATGTTCCTGGTGGTGTACGGCCGGGTGAAGCTGGCGTTGTCCTCGGCGCAGGGCAGTGAAAAAGTGATGGAAATCATCCACCCCGGCCAAAGCTTTGCCGAGGCGGTGATGTTCCTGGGCCGGCCCTGCCCGGTGATGGCCCAGTTCCTGGAAGACGGCATGCTGCTCAAGGTGGAAGCGGCCGGCATCCTGCAAGCGATAGACCACGACCCGGCCTTCGCCCGGCGCTTGCTGGCCGGCCTGTCGCTGCGCCTGCACGGCCTGGTGCGGGACGTGGAGCGCTACTCCATAGAAAGCTCCTTGCAGCGGGTGATTGGCTATCTGCTGCAACACCTCCCGGAAGACGGCGGCAGCCTCACGCCGCAGGTCTCGCTGCCGGTGAATAAAAGCCTGATCGCCTCCCGGCTGAACCTGACCCCGGAAACCTTCTCGCGCATGTTGCACCAGCTGATCGAGGCGGATCTGATCAAGGTGGACGGACGCGACATCACGCTGGTGGATGTGGACAAGCTGAAGGCCTTTGGCAGCTGCGCCTAAAACGCCCCACGCCCTCCATCGTAGGGTGGGAGGAGCGTAGCGATACCCACGCGGAAACGGATTCAACGCCATAAGCCGCCGGACAGCCGCCTATTGGTGGGTATCGCCTGACGGCTCCACCCACCCTACCCAAACGCGGCCCCAACGCGGCTCCAACCGTAGGGTGGGAGG